>PNKD01000018.1 GCA_013822265.1 Leptothrix sp. (in: b-proteobacteria) | reverse complement strand
ACGAAGCCCGCCAGCGCGCCGATGATGATGCCGCCCATCGGGCCCACCGAGCCGCAGGCCGGGGTGATGGCCACCAGGCCGGCCACCGCGCCCGAGGCCGCGCCCAGCATCGAGGCCTTGCCCTTGTGCAGGGCCTCGCCGATGCACCAGGTCAGCACCGCAGCGGCGGTGGCGAACAAGGTGTTGATGAAAGCCAGGCCGGCACCGGCGGTGGCCTCGAGGTTGGAGCCGGCATTGAAGCCGAACCAGCCCACCCACAGCATCGCCGCGCCGACCATGGTCAGCGGCAGGCTGTGCGGGGCCATGGCTTCCTTGCCGTAGCCGATGCGCTTGCCCAGCACGTAGGCGCCCACGAGGCCCGCGACACCGGCGTTGATGTGCACGACGGTACCGCCCGCGAAGTCGAGCGCGCCCTTGCCCAGCAGGTAGCCGCCTGAACCCCAAACCATGTGCGCGATCGGCAGGTAGCTGAAGGTGAACCAGAGCGCCGAGAACAGCAGCACGGCCGAGAACTTGATGCGCTCGGCGAACGAGCCCACGATGAGCGCGCAGGTGAGGCCCGCGAAGGTGGCCTGGAAGGCGACGAACACGAACTCGGGCAGCTTGGCGTCGGCCGTGAAGGTGTCCGACAGGGTCTCCAGCGTCACGCCCTTGAGGAACAGCTTGTCGAGGCCGGCGATGATGGTTCCTTCGCCGCCGAAGGCCAGGCTGTAGCCGTACACCGCCCACAGCACGAGGATCATCGAGAACACGACCATCACCTGCATCAGCACCGACAGCATGTTCTTGCTGCGCACCAGGCCGCCGTAGAACAGCGCCAGGCCGGGCACGGCCATGAAGACGACGAGCAGCGTGGCGGTGAGCATCCAGGCCACGTCGCCCTTGTTGACGGTCGGCTTGACGGCCGGTGCACTGGCCGCTTCGGCTGCTGCAGGGGCGGCGGCGGCGGCCACGGCCGGGGCCATCGTCTCGGCCGCCGAGGCCGCGGCCGATGCGGCGTCGGCGGCCTGCGCGAACACCGTGCCGGCGAAGCCCAGGGCCGCGAGGCCCAGGGCGAGAGTCGCAAGTAGTTTTTTCATGATGTGGGGTTGTTGTGCGGGTGGGAAGTCAGAGCGCGTCCTTGCCGGTCTCGCCGGTGCGGATGCGGACCACCTGGTCTAGCGAAGTGACGAAAATCTTGCCGTCGCCGATCTTGCCGGTGCGGGCCGAGCCCTCGATGGCTTCGATGACGCGGTCGACGATGGCCTCGTCCACCGCGGCTTCGATCTTCACCTTGGGCAGGAAGTCGACCACGTACTCGGCGCCACGGTAGAGCTCGGTGTGGCCCTTCTGGCGGCCGAAGCCCTTGACTTCGGTCACCGTGATGCCTTGCACCCCGATGCCGCTCAAAGCCTCACGCACTTCATCGAGCTTGAAGGGCTTGACGATCGCTGTCACCATTTTCATTTGATCTGCCTCGTTCGGTTGTTGGCCCTCACAGGGCCTTGGAAAGGGTGAGCACGACGCGCGACTTGTTGATGTCGCCCCAGTCGCCCTTCTTGGTCGCGCCGACATAGGCCGCGCCCGCCGTGAAGCCCAGGCCGACGTCGAAGTCGGCGCCGAGCTTGTAGTCGCTGAAGTTCACGGCGCCGTTGTTCCTGGCGCCGCCGGAGAACTGCGTCGCGCCGAGGTGGGCCACCAGCTTGACGCCCTTGGCCACGTCGAGGGCGGCGTTGAGCTCGAGGTAACCCGTGCCCTTGCCTTGGGCCACGCCGAACCACTTCGAGGACACCACACGCGAGTACTTGGCCGTGACGGGGCCGAAGCCGACGCTGCCGTAGATCTCGGTGGTGTTGCCGCTGCTGTCGGTGCCCGGGTAGTAGTAGTAGAGGGCACCGACGTCGTAGCCGAAGCCGGCGAGTTCGCCCTTGTAGCCGCCGTAGAAGTCCATCTCGGTACCGCCCAGGAAGCCCACACTGGAGTTCCAGTTGCCGAGGTAGAGACCGGCGCTGGAGTAATCGAAGCCGCCCTGCAGGGCAGGCAGCACGGCCTTGGCGGCGTCGCTCTGGTCCTGACCACGGAACTTGTATTTGCTGGTGAGGGCCAGGTTGGCCGAGACGTCGGCCTGGGCGGCGAGCGGCGCCAGGGCCAGGACCGCGGCGGCGGTGCACATCGAAAGCATGAACTTCATGGGGGCGGACTCCAGGAGTGAATGGGACGGGATCGAGGGGACTGGCCTAGGCATCGCAGCTTCTGTGCCATCTCTGCGTCCCCCTGAGGAGCGGCACCACGCTGAAGCGTCGACGCAAAAACCACCCGTCCGGCGCACCGATTTGGGGCCAGCCCCCCAGACTCCCCTCTTTGGTGCGACGTGATCCCCGCTGCTTGCCTGCCCAGAATCGAAGCGGAAACAAGGGGGGTGAGATGTCGCTGGCCACAGTCTTCAGCCGGGCACTGGATGGGCTGGATGCGCCGGAGGTGCGTGTCGAGGTGCAACTGGCCAATGGGCTGCCCAGCTTCACGCTGGTCGGGCTGGCCGACACCGAGGTCAAGGAGTCGCGCGAGCGCGTGCGTGCGGCGCTTCAGCAGAGCGGCTTCGCCTTCCCCCACAACAAGCGAATCACCGTCAACCTCGCCCCGGCCGATCTGCCCAAGGAGTCGGGCCGATTCGACCTGCCCATCGCGCTGGGCATCCTGGCGGCGGGTGGGCTGCTGGACCCGGCGCGCGTGGCGGCCCACGAGTTCGCCGGCGAGCTGTCGCTGGCCGGCGAGTTGCGCCCGGTGCGAGGTGCGCTGGCCCTGGCCCTGGCAGCACGCCGCGGCGGGCTGGCGCGTGTGCTGGTGTTGCCGTCGGTGAGTGCCCGCGCCGCGGCGCAAGTGCCGGGCTTGGATGTGCGCGCTGCCGAGACGCTGGCCGGCGTCGTGACCTCGCTGCTGCCCGGCGATGCCGCCGTGCCGTTGCCCGCGGCCCAGCCGTTGCCGCGGGTGCCGACGCCGCGCGGGCCCGACCTGCGCGAGGTCAAGGGGCAGGCGGCCGCCAAGCGTGCGCTCGAGATTGCCGCGGCAGGCGGCCACAGCCTGCTGCTCGTCGGCCCACCGGGCACCGGCAAGAGCATGCTGGCGCAGCGCCTGCCCGGCCTGCTGCCCTTGCCTGACGAAGACGAGGCCTTGGCCAGCGCCGCGCTGCAAGGCCTGACGGCGGCTGGCGCCGAGGCCTGGCTGTTCGGCCAGCGCCCGGTGCGCGCGCCGCACCATACGGCCAGCGCGGTGGCGCTGGTGGGCGGAGGCTCGCCGCCGCGGCCCGGCGAGATCTCGCTGGCCCATGGCGGCGTGCTGTTTCTGGACGAAACACCCGAATTTCCGCGCGCCGCGCTCGAGGCCCTGCGCGAGCCGCTGGAAACCGGCCGCATCACGATCTCGCGTGCCGCGCGCCAGGCCACCTTTCCGGCCCGCTTCCAGTTCGTCGCGGCGATGAACCCTTGCCCCTGCGGCTGGCTGGGCGCCCCGGCGCGTGTCGGCAAGTCGTGCCGCTGCACGCCCGAGGCCGTGGCGCGCTACCAGGGCAAGCTGTCGGGCCCGCTGCTCGACCGCATAGACCTGCAGGTCGAGGTGCTGGCCGCGCCGGCGGCCGAGTTGTTGGCCCTGCCCGACGGCGAGGGCAGCACGGCCGTGGCGGCCCGCGTGGCCGCGGCATCGCAGCGTGCGCTGCAGCGCCAAGGTCAGGCCAACGCGCTGCTGGACGCCGGGCGCATCGACACCTGCTGCCGCCTCGACGCCGCGGCCGCCCACTTCGCACGCAGCGCCGGCGAGCGCCTGGGCTGGAGCGGCCGCCGCTTGCACCGCTGCCTGAAGGTGGCGCGCACCATCGCCGACCTGGGCGCCAGCGAGTGCATCAGCACTGCCCACCTGGCCGAGGCCCTGCAGCTGCAGCGCGTGCTGGCCGGCTGAAGCGCCCGATCCGCCTGAACCAGTCGCGCGCGGACACACTTTTGCGCACGGCCAGCCTCCCGGACGTTGGCCGGGGGCGCGCTGGCACCACAGAATGCGGCAGCGCCAGAATCGCGACCTGCCACCCTGCTTGGAATTCGCATCCCATGACCCATCCGGCCCCGTACCCGCACACCACCATGGCATCTCGCACCTTCGGCCGCCCGGCCCAGGCCTTGGCGCTGGCCGCCGCCCTGCTCTGTGCTGCCTCGCCGGCCGCCGCCTGGGAGCCGACGCAGCCGGTGGAGCTCGTCGTGCCCGCGGGCACCGGCGGCGGCGCCGACCAGATGGCGCGTTTCATCCAGAAGGTGGTGGCCGAGCACAAGCTCATGCGGCAGCCGATCAATGTCGTCAACAAGTCGGGCAACTCGGGCGTCGAGGGCCTGATGCACATGAAGGCGGCGCGAGGCGACCCGCACAAGCTCGTCATCACGCTGTCGAACCTGTTCACCGCGCCGCTGGCCACCGGCGCCGACTTCGGCTGGCGCGACATCACGCCGGTGCAGATGCTGGCGCTCGACCAGTTCGTGCTGTGGGTGCATGCCGAGTCGCGCTTTCGCAGCGCCAAGGACCTGCTCGACGCCATGCGCACCGAGCCATCGGGCAGCCTGAAGATCGGCGGTACCGGCAGCCGCCAGGAGGACCAGCTCATCAGCGTGCTGCTGGAGACGGCGGGGTCGACGCGGCTGAGCTACGTGCCGCTGAAGGGCGGCGGTGATGTCGCCAAGGCGCTGGCAGCGCGCGAAGTCGACATGACCGTGAACAACCCCATCGAGGCCGAGGCCCTGTGGCGCCAGGGTGTGCTGCGCCCGCTGTGCGTGTTCGACGGCAAGGCGCTGGCCTATCCCGCCAAGGTCACCGCCAGCCAGGCCTGGGCCGACCTGCCCACGTGCATGTCGCTGGGCGTGCCGGTGCAGTACTTGATGATGCGCGGCATCTTCACCACCCCGGGCGCCACGCCGGCCCAGGTGGCCTACTACGCCGATCTGCTCGACAAGGTGCGGGCCCTGCCCGAGTGGAAGGCCTTCATGGCCCGCGGCGCCTTCAACGCCACGGCCATGCAAGGCGCGTCGTTCGACAGCTGGCTGGACAAGACCGACAGCTTCCACCGTGTGCTGATGCGCGAGGCGAAGTTCAAGGCGCCGTCGCCATCGTCGGCCGCGCCGGCAACCGCCGCGCCGGCGAAGAAGTAGCTGCTCAGGCGCCTTTGCGCCCGCACCAGGCGTCGGCGTCGAAGCCCACCGTCACCGCGCCGTAGGGCCATTCAACGACCGGGCGCTTGATCAGGCTGGGCTGGGTGCGCATCAGCAGGCCGGCCGTACCCGCGTCGATCACGGCGGCCCGTACGGCGGCATCCAGCCCGCGCCAGGTCGTGCCGCGGCGGTTGAGCAGGGCCTGCCAGCCCAGGGCCTGCATCCAGGCACCGATCCGCTCGGCGGGCACGCCGGCCTTCTTGAAGTCGTGGAACTCGTGTGCGACGCCGTTCTCGGCCAGCCAGGCGCGTGCGCGCTTGACGCTGTCGCAGTGGGGGATGCCGTAGAGCTTGGTGATCATGGGGTCTCGGATCGAAGCGGGCGCGGGCCGGGCGCCGGGCCGGTGCCGACGGCCGGCTGGAGCAGCCTCATATCGCCAGCGGGTCGATGTCCACCGCCCATCGCAGCAGGCCCTTGTGGCGCTTGCGGATGGTGTTCAGTTCGGGCAGCCAGGCGGCCAGCATGCGCTGCAGGGCCACGCGCGAGCCCGATTCCACCAGCATCTGCATGCGTTCGACATCGGCCAGCTTGGCGACGAAGGGCGGCACCGGTGGGTAGACGGTGACAGCGTCGAAGCCCTGCGCCAGCCCGGAGGCCTCGTGCAGGAAACCCGTGGCGATGTCGGCGCTGCGCGCGTCGGCGCGCAGCAGCGCGAGGCTGGCAAAGGGCGGCAGGCCGGCGGCGCGCCGCTCGGCCAGCTGGGCCGCGGCAAAGGCCTCGTAGTTGTGTGCGCGCAGCGCGGCGTAAAGCGCGTGCGTGGGGTGCCAGGTCTGCACCCACATCTCGCTGCGCGCGGCCTGCGCGGCGTCTCGACCGGCGCGCCCGGCGGCCTGCATCAGCAGCGCGAACAGGCGCTCCGGCGCGCGAAAGTCGCTGCTGAACAAGGCGCCATCGGGGTTGACGGCAGCGACCAGCGTGACGCGCCTGAAGTCGTGCCCCTTGGCCAGCATCTGCGTGCCCACCAGCACGTCCACGTCGCCCGCATGCACGGCCTGCAACTGCTGCTGCAGCTGGCCTTCACCGCGCGTGCTGTCGGCGTCGAGGCGGCCGATGCGGGCCTGCGGCAGCAGCGTGGACAGCTGCTCCTGCAGCTTCTCGGTGCCGCGGCCCATGGGCGAGATGTCGAGGTTGCCGCAGTCGGGGCAGGCCTGCGGCACACGCTCGGTGAAGCCGCAATGGTGGCAACGCAGCGAGCGGTCGAGTTTGTGGAAGACGCGCCAGGCACTGCAGTGCGGGCAGCCGCTCTTCCAGGCGCAGGCGCCGCAGTGCAGCACCGGCGCGTAGCCGCGGCGGTTCAGCAGCAGCAGGCTCTGCTCGCCGCGCGCGATGCGCTCCTCGATGGCGGCCAGCAGCGGTGGCGCCAGCACACGTTCTTCACGGCCCTTGGGCAGCAGGTTCATGTCGACCAGCCGCACGCGCGGCATGGCGCCGCCGCCTATGCGCTGCGCCATCGGCAGGCGCCGGTAGCGCCCCTCCTGCACGCGCTGCCAGGTCTCGAGCGACGGTGTGGCCGACCCCAACAGCACCGGCACGCCGGCACGGTGGCCGCGCCAGACCGCGAGGTCGCGCGCCGAGTAGCGCGCACCTTCTTGCTGCTTGAAGCTGGGGTCGTGTTCCTCGTCGACGACGATCAACCCCAGCCGCGGCATCGAAGCAAACACCGCCAGCCGCGTGCCCAGCACGAGGTCGGCGCGGCCCAGGTGGGCCAGCAGCCAATGGCGCAGCCGCTGCGCCGGCGTCAGCGCGCTGTGCAGGCTGACCAGCACACGGCCCGGAAAGCGCTCGGCGAAGCGTGCCTCGAGCTGCGGCGTGAGGTTGATCTCGGGCACCAGCACCAGGGCCTGGTGGCCCCGCGCAAGCGCCGCCGCGGCGGCGCGCAGATAGACCTCGGTCTTGCCGCTGCCGGTGACGCCATGCAACAGCAGTGGCCTCCCAGCCCCGCCCGCCATGGCGCCGCTCTTCTGTTCGGCGGCCAGCGCTGCCAATGCGGTGACCTGCTCGGCGCTGAGTTCGGGCTGATCGGGCTCTGCCACGTCGGGCGGCGCCGGCAGGCTGGCCAGGCGCTTCAGCCGGCGCGCCAACTGCGCGTCGTCGAGCTTGCGCAGTTCGGGCGGCAGCACGGCCAGCGCCAGCTCGCCCACGCCGCGCTGGTAGTAGGCGGCGGCAAAGTCGACCAGCGCGCGCCACTCGGGCCCCAGCGGCGGCAACGCCGTAAGGGCCAGCGCCACGGCGCGCAACGCGGCGGGCGGTGGCGGCGCGTCGGCGCGGCGCTGCCAGACCAGGCCGGGCACCTCGCGTCGGCCCAGCGGCACGCGCAACAGGGTACCGGGCGGTAGCGAGTGGTCGCTGCCGTAGTCGAGCAGGCCGCTGACGGCGGTGTGTCGCGGTGTCTCGACCGCCACCGCCACGACAGCCCGCTCAGTCACCGGCAGCGCCCTCGAACTTGCGTGGGAAATCTAGTCTGGACTTCAAGCAATCAACGCAAGTATCTGATCGGAAAGGGATTTTCATTCTGTCCACGAAATCTGTGGATAAGTTTGTGGGGAAACTGCGCCAAGCCACGCCAAGTGCTTGATTTTGCGGGCCTGCGGGCCCGGTTGCCCGTTTTGGCGGCAGCGCCGTGAAATCATAGAAATCAATGACTTAGCACAAGTCAGCGTGCATTCCTTGGTGCTGCGCAGCAGCATCGGTGTCGCGTCAGGCTCGCCGCGCATTTTGGGGATAAGTCAAGCCCTGAGCGTGCACTCACAAGCGAATTCCGCAGGAGGCTTGGCCCCGACCGCGCGCGGGGATGTCGGGTTCGATGAGCGCTCACTCACGCCGCAGCGCCCGCGTGGCGGCGCCCGCCGCCTGACTTCAGCCCGGGGCGCGTTGCCGGCGTGAGTGCGAATGCACGGCCTGTACCAGCGCCGTCACGTGTTCTGGGGGCGTGAACTGGCTGATGCCGTGGCCGAGATTGAAGATGTGGCCGTCCCAGCCGCCGTCGGCGCGCTGCGGGCGCCCGAAGCTGTCGAGCACGGCCACGGCCTCACGGGCCACCGCCTCGGGCGGGGCAAACAACACCGCGGGGTCGAGGTTGCCCTGCAGCGCCACGCGCTGGCCTACGCGGGCCCGTGCGCGGCCCAGGTTCATCGTCCAGTCCAGGCCGACGACATCGGCGCCGACGTCGGCAATCTCTTCCAGCCAAAGCCCGCCACCTTTGGTGAAGACGATCACCGGCACGCGCCGGCCTTCGCTTTCGCGCTTCAGGCCGGCCACCACGCGGCGCGTGTAGTCGAGGCTGAACTGCTGGAAGGCGCCGTCGGCCAGCACGCCACCCCAGCTGTCGAAGATCATCACGGCCTGCGTGCCGGCGTCGATCTGGGTGTTGAGGTAGGTCGTCACGGCCTCGGCGTTGACGGCCAGGATGCGGTGCATCAGGTCGGGCCGCGCGTACAGCATGGTCTTGATGAGGCGGTAGTCGTCGCTGCCGGCGCCTTCGACCATGTAGCTGGCCAGCGTCCAGGGGCTGCCCGAGAAGCCGATCAGCGGCACCTTGCCGTCCAGCGCCTTGCGGATGCTGCGCACGGCATCGAAAACGTAGCGCAGCTTGTCCATGTCGGGCGCGTGCAGGGCATTCACGGCGGCCTCGTCGCGCACCGGGTGGGCGAAGCGCGGGCCTTCGCCGGCGCCGAAGCTCAGGCCCAGGCCCATGGCGTCGGGCACGGTGAGGATGTCGCTGAAGAGGATCGCGGCGTCGAGGGGGTAGCGCTCCAGAGGCTGCAGCGTCACCTCGGTGGCGAACTCGGGGTTGGTGGCCAGGCCCATGAAACTGCTGCCGGCCTTCAGGCGCGTGGCCTTGTACTCGGGCAGGTAGCGGCCGGCCTGGCGCATCAGCCAGACGGGCGTGTGGGTGGTGGGCTCGCGCAGGCAGGCGCGCAGGAAGGTGTCGTTGTGGAGGGCTGCACGCATGCGCGGCATTATCGCGGGCCGCTGTCTTCGGCCCCGGACGCCTGCGCGCTCAGGCTTACCCTGTGCCGGCCTTGAAGCGGGCACGCAAGGCATCACCTACCATGTCGCACGGGTGCACTCGGATTGCCCGCCACGGAGAGACCATGCCACTGCTGAAACGCGCCGCCGCCTTGCTGGCCACGCTGACCCTCGCCCTCGGCCTGTCTGGCTGCGGCTACAACGACTTCCAGCGCCTGGACGAACAGGTCAAGTCGGGCTGGAGCGAGGTGCTCAACCAGTACCAGCGCCGCAGCGACTTGATCCCGAACATCGTCGCCACCGTCAAGGGCGAGGCCAACTTCGAGCAGGAGACGCTGACCAAGGTGATCGAGGCCCGTGCCCGCGCCACCGGCATCCAGGCCACGCCCGAGCTCATCAACAACCCCGAGGCCTTTGCCAAGTTCCAGGCCGCGCAGGGTGAACTCTCGGGGGCGCTCAGCCGCCTGATGGTGACGGTGGAGCAATATCCCAACCTGAAGGCCAACCAGGGCTTCCAGGACCTGCGCGTGCAGCTCGAAGGCACCGAGAACCGCATCACCGTGGCGCGCGGCCGCTACGTCAAGGCGGTGCAGGACTACAACGTGCTGGCGCGCAGTTTCCCGAGCAACCTGACGGCGATGGTCTTCGGCTACAGCGTGAAGCCCAACTTCACGGTGCAGAACGAGGCCCAGATCAGCGTGCCGCCGACGGTGAGTTTCGACAAGCCGGCCGCGCCGCCCGCTGCGGCGTCGAAGTAAGGTCGGGATGACGCTGCGTGCCCTGCTGCGTGCCCTGCTTCTGGCGGGGGCGTTGCCGTGGGCCGCGCTGGCGGCGGCGCAGGAGGTGCAACCGGTGCCGCCGCTCAGTGGCCGCGTCGTCGACCAGACCGCCACGCTGAGCGCCGCACAGGCCGCTGCGCTCGACGCCAAGCTGGCCGCCTTCGAGGCCCAGGCCGGCCCGCAGATCGTGCTGCTGCTGGTGCCTGCCACCGCGCCCGAGGACATCGCCGCCTTTGCCCAGCGCGTGGCCGACAGCTGGAAGATCGGCCGCCGCGAGGTGGGCGACGGCGTGCTCGTGGTGGTGGCCAAGGACGAGCGCAGGCTGCGCATCGAGGTCGCCAAGGCACTGGAGGGCGCCATCCCCGACCTTGCGGCGCGCCAGATCATCGACCAGACCATGCGCCCGGCCTTGCGGGAGGGCGACTACGCCGGCGGGCTGAACGCCGGCGTCGACCGGCTGATGCAGCGCATCCGCGGCGACGGCTTGCCAGCGCCTGCGCAGGGCAGCGCCGCGCGCGGCCGGTCGGGCTGGCAGATCGAGGAACTGGGTCTTTTCTTCTTCATCGTCGTGCCCATCGTCGGCAGCGTGCTTGCGGGCCTGTTCGGACGCAAGTTCGGCACGCTGCTGACCGCCGGTGCGGCCGGGGGTATCGCCTGGTGGGTGACGGCCAGCGTCCTGCTGGCGGTGGGCGCCGGCGTCGTGGCGCTGCTGGTGGTGGGCATGCTGGGCGTGGGCTCGGCGGTGCGCGCGCTGGGTGGACGGCGCGGCGGCCCGACCTTCGGCGGCTGGGGTGGAGGGGGTGGCTGGGGCGGTGGCGGCGGGTTTGGCGGCGGTGGGGGCGGCTTCTCGTCCGGCGGCGGCGGTGACTTCGGCGGCGGCGGCGCCTCGGGCGACTGGTAGGAGCAGCGGGCCATGAAACTCAAACGCCTGCTCAGGCACCGCTGGCTCGACGACACCGATGCGCGCCGCGCGCTGGGCGCCGACGCGCTGGCCCGGCTGCACGCACGCGTGCAGGCCAGCGAGGAGGGCCACAGCGGCGAGATCCGCATCAGCGTCGAGGCCGGGCTGCCGCTGTCCTACCTGTGGCGCGACCTCACGGCACGCGACCGCGCCGTGGCGCTGTTCGGCAAGTTGCGCGTGTGGGACACCGAGCAGAACAACGGCGTCTTGATCTACCTCTTGCTGGCCGAGCATGCGATAGAGATCGTGGCCGACCGTGGCCTCGCCCGCCACGTGCCGCCCGCGCAGTGGCAGGCGATGGTCGCCGGCATGCGCGAGGCCTTTCGCGCCGGTCGCTTCGAGGCTGGCCTGAGCCAGGCCGTCGACGCCATCGACGGCCTGCTGCGGCAGCACTTCCCGCTGCAGCCGGGGCAGCACAACCCGAACGAATTGCCCGACGCCGCAGACCTGCGTTGACAGGTCGACCGGCAGACCCGGAGCCTGCGTGCCCGCTACGCGCCGGCGCGGCAAGCCGACTGCGAACGGCTCCAGTCGGCCAGGCTGCCCGCCAGGTCGGCGCCGCGGCGCACCGCGGTCATCTCGGCCACTACCGACATCGCGATCTCCGGTGGCGTCTTGCCGCCCAGGTTCAGGCCTACCGGGCCGCGCAGCCGGGCGACTTCGGCCTGGCTGACGTCGAACTCCAGCAGCCGCCGGCGCCTCGACTCGTTGTTGCGGCGCGAGCCCATCGCGCCGACGTAGAAGGCGGGCGTCTTCAGCGCCTCCATCAGCGCCAAATCGTCGAGCTTGGGGTCGTGGGTGACGGCCACCAGCGCGCTGTTGGCGTCGAGGTTCATGGCCAGCACCAGGTCGTCGGGCATCAGCCGCGACAGCGTCACGCCTTCGACCCCTGCCCAGCCCTCGAGGTACTCCTCGCGCGGGTCGCAGACGGTGACGCGATAGTCCAGCATCACCGCCATGCCGGCGAGATAGCGGCTGAGCTGGCCGCCGCCGATGACCACCAGGCGCAGGCGGGGGCCGTGCACGGTCTCGAGCATCCGGCCATCGAAGCGCAGCGCGTCGCCGTCGTCGCACGGCCGCATGCTGACGAGGCCGCTACCCAGTTCGAGCCGGCGCCGCACGAGGTGGTGGCTCTCGATGGCGGCCAGCAATTCGCGCAGCAGCGATTGCGCCGACAGCGGCTCCAGCACGATCTGCACGGTGCCGCCGCAGGGCAGGCCGAAACGCTGCGCCTCCTCGCCGCTGACGCCGTAGGTGGTGGCCTGCGGCAGGCGCGGCGCCAGCTCGCCCTGGCGCACGCGGTGGATCAAGTCGTCCTCGATGCAGCCGCCCGACAACGAGCCGGCCACCTGGCCATCGTCACGGATGATCATCAACGAGCCCGGCGGCCGCGGGCTGCTGCCCCAGGTGCGCACCACCGTGCCCAGCACGACGCGGTGGCCACGGTTCATCCAGTCCATCGCAGTGCGGATGACTTCGACGTCCATGCTGTTCACGGCGGGCTCCAGGGCTGTGCGGCGCGCAAGCTTGCCACAAGCGGTGGCGGGAGGCCGCGTGGCCGTTGGATCGCGCCGCGCATCCAAGCGGCCCTGTCGCCGTTCTTTACAGGCCGTGTGGCAGGGCCGGCGCTGCGCCGCGCCAGAGGTCAGAAAACAGACGCCGAATCAGGGGCTTGCGTGAGTTCCGTGAAGGCGGCCGGGCGGCCGGCGCGAAAGTTGCTGTGTTTTGGGTGATGCCGGTTGCGGTAGTTCGTGCCGCATCTCTCGGTCCGTCGGCTGCGACCCCGCGATCGTGGGGTTGGATTCGGGGGCTTCCGGAGACCCCCCCGGTAAAATGAACACTCGCTTTTGCGCCAAGGACTGCCCTATGACCGCCGAACAACGCTCGAAAGAGCCCACCGAGACGCCCGACGGCAGCACGCTGCCGTCGCCGAGCCGTCGCCGGCTGGTGCGTGGCGCTGCCGGTACTGCCGGGGTGCTGCTGTCGGTGCATGCCAAGACAGCGCTGGGTACCGGCATCTGCAAGAGCCCGTCGGCCACCATGAGCGGCAACACCAGCCCTCGGCCGGGCGACGGCACCACCTGCTCGGGTGGCCGTTCACCGGGCTTCTGGAAGGTGCCGCAGAAGTTCAGCTACTGGTCGGCCGCGGGCGCCGTTGCGCCGACCTTCAACGTGACCGTGCGCGAGTGCGCCTCGGGCTTGCAGAACCTGACGCTGTCGAACCTCCTCACCCACGGCACGCTGCTCACCAACGCGGGCTTCGTGGGCGCGCCCGCCGGCGTCGGCCTGTGGGCCGTGCTGGCCTTCCCGAACTCCTACACGGGCGGCCAGCTGATGCGCCACCTCAGCGCCGCCTGGCTCAACGCGGGCTACTTCACCAGTGCCGCGACAAAGTACCCGTTGTCCAAGCAGCAGGTCATCGACATGTGGAACGCCACCAAGAGCGGCGGCACCTATTGCCCGACCTCCATGGTCGGTGGCTGTGGCACCAGCGGCTGGTCGGCGACGCAGGTGATCAACTACATCAGCGGCATGTACGACCTCAACGCCGCGACGCTCGACGGGCCCGATCTCTGCAAGCCCTGATCCCGGCGCTCACCGCAAAGCGCAGGGCTGGCCGTGTTGATCCGCATCGCGCCCGGCAGGGCGTTGCGGTGGGCGCCGCGCTGGGACTGCTCGGACACCGCCGTGCTCTTCGATGCCACGTCCGGTGACTACTGGGTGCTCGATCCCGAGGCACGCCAGGTCGTGGAGTGGCTCCAGGCCGACGCTTCCATCGAACGCCACGCCCTGCTGCAGCGGCTGGCAGCGCAAGAGTCCGACGGCGCAGCCCTTCTCGACGGCTTGGCCCAGGCCGGCCTGCTGACCGGCGTCGTCGACGGCAGGGGGGTGCCGCTGCCGCGGCGGGCTGACGCGGACGACTGATGGCGTCGGTCGACACCCTGCTGCACATCGCGCCCTACACCGTGCGCCTGCGCTCGCCCTTCGCCGCGGTGCAGCGCCATCTCGACACCTTCTATGCCGACGTGCCGCGCGGCGGCGCGCAGGACTTCGTCGACTTCGACTTGCAGGTGCTGCCGGCGCGTGGCGCGCGGCGTTGGTGGCACCCGCAGGCGCGCTTCCTGCTCGACGGCGAGGAGCCCTTCTTTCCGCTGCCGGCAGACCAGGCCGCGCCGCTCTTCGAATGGGGCATGAACTGGTGCGTGGCGCAGCGGCCGCTGGGCCAGCTGGTGATGCACGCCGCCGTCGTGGCGCAGGGCGGCGACGCGCTGATGATGCCGGGCTTCCCCGGCGCCGGTAAAAGCACGCTGTGTGCTTCGCTCGTGATGAAGGCCGGTTGGCGCCTGCTGTCAGACGAGCTGGCGATACTCGACCCCGGCCGCGGTGCACTGCTGCCGCATCCGCGGCCTATCAGCCTGAAGAACGCGTCCATCGACATCGTGCGCGCCTTCCCCGGCGCCCACCTCGGCCCGGTGTTCCGCGATACACGCAAGGGCGACATCACGCACGCCGCGGCGCCGGCCGCGTCACAGCGCCAGGCCGGCCAGCCGGCATGCGTTCGCTGGGTCGTGTTTCCGCGCTTCGAGCCCGGCACCGCGCCGCGGCTCGAGGCGGTGAGCCGCGCCGAGGCCTTCGTGCTGATCTCGGAGCAGTCGTTCAACCGCGAGCGCATGGGTGCCGTCGGTTTCGATGCGCTGTGTGCGTTGCTCACCGGCGCCTCTTGCTTCGAGATGGTCTACGGCAGCACCGACGACGCGCTGGCGCTGGTGAGCCAGGTGACGGGAAGCCGCGTGCCGGGGATGGCGCCGTGATGACCCTCGGCGTCGAGACCGATCGCCTGGTGGCGGTGCTGCGCGCGCCCGCGCGCGCCGCCGGGCTGGACGGCGCGCAGTGGTCCAGCCTGATCGCCACGGCTCGCGCTTGCAACCTCATCGGCGCGCTGGCCCACAAGCTGCAGCCGCCCGATGCAGCCGCCGGGGTGCCGGCCGGCGCAGCGCGCCACCTGGCGGGTGCACTGCAACTGGCGGCGCGGCAGCGGCTGTCGGTGCAGTGGGAGGCGCATTGCCTGCAGCGGGCCCTGGGAGACCTGGGTGTGCCCGTGATGCTGCTCAAGGGCGCCGCCTACGTGATGGCACCCGAACCGCTGGGCCGAGGCCGCATGTTCGGCGACATCGACGTGCTCGTGCCGCGCCAGGCCCTGGGCGAGGTGGAGAGCGCGCTGATGCTCGATGGCTGGGTGAGCGCCAAGGCCGACGACTACGACCAGCGCTACTACCGCCAGTGGATGCACGAGATCCCGCCGATGACGCACATCCATCGCGGCACCGTGATCGATGTCCACCACACCATCCTGCCGCTGACGGCGCGCAACGCACCCGACCCGGCGCAGATCGTGGCGCGTGCCCGGCCCGTGCCGGGCTTGCCGGCGCTGTGCGTGCCGGCGCCGGAAGACCTGCTGATCCACAGCGTGACACACCTCGTGCACGAGGGCGAACTGCACAACGGACTGCGCGACCTGCACGATATCGACGGCATGCTGCGCGGCTTCGGTGCCGAGCCTGCGTTCTGGGGCCGGCTGGTGGCCAACGCCGCCGGCAACGACCTCGCCGGCCCGCTGGTGCTGGGGCTGAGGCTGGCGCAGGCCGTCTTCGACAGCCCGGTGCCCGAGGCCACGCTGGCCACGCTGGACGCCGCCGCCGCGCCGCCCTGGCGCCACGCCTGGTTGCCCGCGGTCTACGGCCAGGCGCTGCGCCCGCCGACGCGCGCCGATGTCGGTGCACGCGCGGCCGCGGCGCGCGGCCTGGTCTACATCCGCTCGCACGCGCAGCGCATGCCGCTGCCGCTGCTGCTGCGCCACCTGTCGGCCAAGGCCTGGAAAGGCCTGAGTCGGCGGCCGGACGAAGCCGAAGCGCCGCCGCCTTGAGCCGCCGCCGCGGTGGTCAGCGGCCGACGATCAGCCGCAACCCCAGCGCGATGAAGATCAGGCCGGCCAGGCGGTCCAGCCAGAGCCCGGCGCGCCCGTGGCGCTTCAGCCAGGCGCCCACCTGGCCGGCAAACCAGCCCAGCGCGCCGAACAGCAGCGCCGCCTGCAGCGTGAAGGCCAGGCCCAGCTGCACGATCTGCCAAGGTGCGTCGCCGCGATCGCTGGCCACGAACTGCGGCAGGAAGGCGAGGAAAAACATCACCACCTTGGGGTTGATGGCGTTGGCGACCACACCGCGCCAGAACAGCCGCAACGGCGTCTCGGCGCCAGCGCCGCCGGCATCGACCGTGGCTGCGCCCTGGCTCTTCAGTGCCAGCCAGCCCAGACGCACCAGGTACAACCCGCCGGCGATCTTCAGCGCCGTGAAGGCCAGGGGTGATGCGGCGATCAAGGCGCTCACGCCCACGGCGGCCAGCAGCGTGTGGCTGAGGCAACCCAGCGCGCAGCCCAGCCCGAAGGCCATGCCCGCCAGCCGGCCACGTGCCGCGCCTATGCCCAGCACCATCAGGTTGTCGGGGCCGGGCGACAGTGTCACCAGCACCGCCGCGGCCAGGAAGGCGGCGAACTGCTCGGGCGCGAGCAGCGTCACGGCAGCACGTAGGCCAGCGCGGTGCGCGCCGGCACACGCAGGCTGCCGCTGGCCGGTTCCCAGCGCGCCTGGGCGGCGGGGCGCGCATCGGCGGCATCGGGGCCGAGGTGCACCGGGTGCAGCACGAAGGGCCGGCCGCGCAGCGCGGGCAGCAGCACGATCGCCTCGTCGGGCGCCACGTTGATGGCGTAGAGCACTTCGGCAAAGCCTGCGCCTTCGAGCAGGCGCCCGTTGGGCGGGCGTGCGGCGTCGGCGCGGCCGTCGAGGTGGCCCACCACCACCGTCGGGATCTGCGCCGGGCCGGTGTTGTGCAGCGTCAGCCGGGCCATCACGTCGCCGGCGCTGCGCAGACGGAACAGCACGCTGCTGGCGCGGATGCGCAGCAGGTCGGCAAAGGCGTCGCGCGTGAAGCGCATTTCGGCCGGCGCGGGTTTGATCGCGGCCACCGCCGCCAGCAGCGGCTGCATCGCCGGCCACAGCCCGCCGTTGTCGGCCTTGGGCGGCAGGCCGGCGCCGAAGAAGTTGTCCTGCAGCGAAAAGTCGACGCGGTTGAACCAATCGCCGCTGTCGTAGCTGTTGCGGTCCAGGCTCTTGCTGCGCAGCAGCTCGACCCCGGCATGCAGGTAGGCAATGCCCTGGCTGAAGGCCGTGACGGCGCCGCCCAGCACCTGCACGCGCGCGCGGTCTTCGCGCGTCGTCTCGGACGGCAGCTTGAGCACGTTGATGTCGAACAGCGTCGGGTTGTCGTGGTTCTCGACGTAGTTCACCACCTCGTCGGGCTGGGTCGCGAAGCCCGCGCCCTGGCCGGCGTAGTCGATCTCGGCCAGCGTCTTCGTGCGGCCGTCGTGGGTGGTCATGCGGTAGCCGCGCAGCGTGCCGGCCAGACCCACGCGCACCAGGTCGGCGGCGCGCAGCAGCTCATCGCGGCTGCCGACGCCGGCCGCCCGGGCATGCGCGTTGGGCGCGTAGTGCAGGCCGTTGAGCCAGCCCTGGCGCTGCAGCACCTCGGCCGGCGCGTCGCAGCAGCCGCCGCCGCGCACGGCGTCGCGCCCGCGGTCGCTGAAAGACGCGATGCCCGTGCCCGCCAACCGACCCTGCGCGGCCTGCTCGAAGCGTGCGCCGTCCTTCACCTCGCCGAAGTTCCAGCCTTCGCCCAGCAGGTGGATGTGGCGCCCGGCGGCACGGTTCACGGCAGCCTGCAGGCGCTCCATCGCGGCGCGCGGCTGGTGGCCCATGAGGTCGAAACGCATGCCGTCGATGTGATGGTCGCGCGCCCAGACCACGGCCGATTCGATCATCAGCTTGGCCATCATGGCGTTCTCGGTGGCCGTGTTGTCGCAGCAGGTGCTGGTCTCGACCGCGCCCTGCGCGTTCAGCCGCTGGTAGTAGCCGGGCACGATGCGGTCGAGCACCGAATTGCGCTTCTGACCCGAGGCGCTGGTGTGGTTGTAGACCATGTCCATGCCCACGCGCAGCCCGGCGCGGTGCAGCGCCATCACCATGCGCCTGAACTCGACGATGCGCGCCGCGCCGTCGGCGGCGTCGGTGGCATAGCTGCCTTCGGGCGCGGTGAAGTGCAGCGGGTCGTAGCCCCAGTTGTAGCAGTCGGCCGCGGCGCCGGCGGCCACCAGCGCCTGCTGGCCGTCGCCATCGGGCGGCAGGGCCGCCAGCCGCGCCGCGTCGGGCGTCGCGCAGCCCTGCTCGGGCACGGTGGCGAAGTCGAACACCGGCAGCAGGTGCACGTCGGTCAGCCCGGCGGCGGCCAGCGTCTTGAGGTGGCGCATGCCGTGCGAATCGTCGTGGGTGAAGGCCAGGTAGGTGCCGCGGTGGGCCGCGGGCACGCGGGCGTCCCCGATGGAGAAGTCGCGCAGGTGCAGTTCATAGACCACCTGGTCGGTGGCGGCGGCCACGGTGTCGGGCCGCCGTGTCGTGGTCCAGCCCTCGGGCTGCAGCCGCGGATCGTCGAGGCGGCCTATCCAGCTGCGGCGTGAGTCGCTGGTCAGGCTGATCGAATACGGGTCGGTGACGCGGTTGCGCACCAGGCCCACGCCCGGCACGAAGACGTCGACGAGGTAGGTGTAGTAGCGGCCGCGCAGGTCGCGCGGGCGCGTCGTCTGCCAGGCGCCGGTGGCGGCCTGGCGCTGCAGCGGCCACAGCGCGCGTGCCGGGGCCCGGCCGTCGTCGTGCAGGCACAACCACACCGCCTGCGCGGTGGGGGCCCACAGCTTGAAGGTCGTCCGGCCGGGTGCGGGCAAGGCGCCCAGGCCGGACACGCGGGCCGCGGCGGCGTAGAGGTCGTCCAGCGCGCCGGCGGTCTGCGTCGCGCTGGCGCGCAGCACGCGGCCGGCGGCGTCCTCCTCGACCAGCACGAGTTGGCCACGATGCAGCGCGGGCAGGCGGTGCAGCCCGGCCGCGGCGACGGCCAGCGTGGGCCCGGTGGCCACCCAGTCGAAGCGCTGGGCAGCCGCGGCGGGCAGCGCGGCGTCGTGCGGCTTCAGCGCCAAGGCGCCGTCGGCGCCCTGCACGCGCTGGCCGGGCGTGGCGACGATCTGGCCATTCGCCGCGTGGTAGAGGCGCATCGACGCCCGGGCCGGAACCGTGGCTGGCGCCCCCGTCGCAGCAGCCGATGGCCAGCGCAGCAGCTGCCGGTTCAGCCACACCGCCTGCGCCGGCAGCGCGGGCGTGGCGGCTGCGGCTCGCAGCACGGTCTGGAAGTCGCCATCGCAGGCCTGTCGTGCCGGCGATGAGGCCTGGGCGCCAACCGTGACCAGCACCAGGGCGGCCGCCCAACCCAGGATGCACCAGCGTCTCGAAGCAGGGTGGAGCGTGGGGTGGTGCGGCATGGGCGCGTCGGGCGAGGGTCGAGGAAGACAGATGCTAGCGAAGTAAAACTACATGACTATTCGGGCGAAACAGTAACGTGGCGCACCGATCCGGGTCGACGTGGCTGGCCCGACGGTTGTAGTTGGCCTACATTGCGCCCTCCTCAGACCACCCGCCCGGCACCCCGATGGACCACCACCGCCTCTTCGCTGCCCTGCTGGCCGTGCTGGCAGGGTTGTCGGACGCGCAGCCGCAGATCGACACCCGGCCGGTACCCGCAGCCAGCCTGGCCAGCCAACTGCCGGCGGCGCAGCGTGAGGGCTGGCACCACGGCGCCTTCATGGAGATCTTCGTGCGCGCCTGGCGCGACAGCGACGGCGACGGTGTCGGCGACCTGCGCGGCCTGACGCAGAGCCTGGACTACCTGCAGGACCTGGGCATACGCGGCATCTGGCTCATGCCGGTGACGAAAAACGCCGACGGCGACCACGGCTACGCCACCACCGATTTCCGCGACATCGCGCCCGAGTACGGCACGCTGGCCGACTTCGACGACTTGCTGGCGCAGGCGCACCGGCGCGGCATCGGCGTGATCATGGACTACGTCATCAACCACAGCGCGGCCAGCCACCCGATGTTCACCGAGGCGCTGAAGGGACCGGGCAACGCCTTTCGCGACTGGTTCGTGTGGTCCGAAACCATGCCCGCCGGGTGGGACATCTGGGGCAAGAACCCGTGGTACGCGGCCGAGGGCGAGCCCTGGCACTTCAAGGGCCATGTGAAGGACCTGCCGCCCGCGCCGCCGGGCGCGAAGAACTTCTACTTCGGCACCTTCGGGCCGCACATGCCCGATTTCGACTTCCGCAACCCGGCGGTGCTGGAGTACCACCTGTCCAGTCTGCGTTTCTGGCTCAACCGCGGCCTCGACGGTTTCCGCCTCGACGCCGTGCCGCACCTGATCGAGACCGATGCCAAGGACTGGAACGACCAGCCCGCCAGCCGCCGGCTGACGCGGCAGATGCAGGACCTCATCAAGGCTTTCGAGGCGCGCACCGTGGTCTGCGAGGCCACGGCCAAGCCGACGGACTACGGCGACCCGGCGGTATGCGGCGGCGCCTTCGCCTTCGGCTTCGTCGAGCACTACGTGAAGGCCGTGCAGGGCGACACGGCCTCGGTGCAACGGGTGGCCACTTACTGGCACGACGCGCTGCCGACCATGGCGACCTTTCTCAGCAACCACGACAGCTTTGCCGGTCAGCGCCTGTGGGACCAGGTGGCCGGCGACGCGCGCAAGTACAAGCTGGCCGCCGCCAGCTACCTGCTGCAGCCGGGCACGCCCTACATCTACTACGGCGAAGAGATCGGCCAGGCCGGCGTGCCGGGCCTGACCGGCGACCCGGCGCTGCGCAGCCCGATGAGCTGGACGGCCGACCCCGCCACCGGCGGCTTCACCACCGGCAAGCCCTTCCGTCCGCTGGCGCCCAACCTGGCGTCGAACAACGTGCAGGCGCAGCAGGCCGACCCGCAGTCGCTGCTGAACTTCTACAAGGCGTTGCTGAAGCTGCGCAACACCCTGCCGTCGATCGCGCGCGGCCGCCAGGAGCATGGGTTCGCGCAGGGTCTGGTGGCTGGCTGGCAGCGCGTGCACGGCACCGAACGCACGCTGGTGCTCGTCAACTACGGCACTGAGCTGGCGCATGCCGAGATGGACCACCTGCCGCCCGGGGCGCGGCTGCTGTCGGCCTTGCCGGAAGGGCGGGCGCTGTCCACACGCGCCGACGCCGGCGGCCGCGCCAGGCTGTGGCTGGGGCCGCAGTCGGTGCGGGTGCTGGTGGTGGACACCGGGTCGGCCAAGGCGGGCATGGCGCGCAAGGTGGTCAAGCCTAAGGGCAAGACCAAGGTGGCGCCGCCCAGGCAGGTGAAACGCAAGCCCGCGGCCTGATCGCGGCGGCCGCGCCAGGGTCGCGCGGCCGCCGTCAGCGGCCGTGGCTCAGCGCCGGGTTGCCTTCGTGCGCGCTGCGCAGCGCCAGCGCCGCCAGCAGCATCAGCGCCATCAGCGCCGCCACGCCGGCATAGGCCAGGCGCAGGCCGTCGGCGCCGCCGCCGGCGAAGTCGGCCACCGCGCCGATCACCGTGGCCGACAGCAGCGTGCCCACGCTGGTGAAGATGTTGACCAGACCCTGCGCGGCGCCGCGCTGTTCGAGCGCCGCCTCGTCGATGGCGATGGTGCGCAGCGCGCCGCCCACCACCACGCCCACGCCCAGGCCCACCGGCATGGTGGCGGCAATGAAGCCCCACAGCGCCAGGCCCGGCACGGCCGCGGCGCCGTAGCCCACACCCAGCAGCGCAAAGCCGGCCAGGATCACGCTGCGCGCGCCCCGCCGGTTGAGCAGCCGGCCAGCGCCTACCGAACCGAACATCGAGCACAGCACCATGGGCAGCAGCACGAAGCCGGCGTGCGCATGCGCCACACCATGGGCCTGCGTGGCGATCGAGGTCAGGAAAATCACGCCGCCCATGCCGAAACCGGCGCCGGCAGTGAGCAGGTAGGTGATGCGAAGCTGCCGCTTGCGAAACAGCGCCAGCGGGATCATGGGCCGGCCGGCGCGGCGCTCGACGGCGCGCTCCGTCGCCACCAGCGCGGGCAGCAGCAGCGCCGCGGCCAGCAGCAGGCCGGGCCACAGCGTCGCGCCGGCCAGCGTGTCGGCGGTGCGCGTGATGCCCAGCACCAGGCAGGCCAGCAGCGCGAACACGAGCACGATGCCGGCGACATCCAGCTGCGGCAGCGTGCCGTTGCGCTGCTGCACCGGCAAGGCGCGGCGGCCCATCACCAGCAACACCGCCGCCACGGGCAGGTTGAGCAGGAAGACCCAGTGCCAGCTGGCCACCACCATCAGCATTGCGGCCAGGGGCGGGCCGAGTACGAAAGCCATGCCGTAGACGGCACCGATGAGCCCCAGCGCCCGCCCGCGCTGCGCCAGCGGCAGCGCGTCGCCGATGACGGCGCTGGCGGTGGGGATGATGCCGCCGCCGCCCATGCCCTGGATGGCACGGCCGATCAGCAGCACGGCGAAATTCGGGCTCAGCGCGACGACCAGCGAGCCCAGCGCAAACAGCGCCACGCTGGCCAGGAACACCGGCCGGCGGCCGTGGCGGTCGCCCAGGTTGGCCAGCAGTGCCGTGCTGGGCAGCGAGAACATGATGAAGGCCACCATCAGCAGGCCGGCGTCGCGGATGCCGAGGCCGAACTCGGCGCCCAGCACCGGAATCGCGGGGGCGATGACGGCGGTGTCCAGCGCCGCCATGAAGACGCCCGTCAGCAGCACCGGCATCAGTCGGCGCGGCACTGCGCCGTCTTGGGGTGGGGCCGGGGGCATGGGCAAGCGAAGGTGGCGCCCGCTCCTGCGGGCCGCCGCGATTCTAGGAGGGCGGGCTGGAGCAGCCCTGCGTCAGGTCAAGCGACGGCCTGCCGCCGAGGCGGCCGACGTCGGGCCCGCGCGGGGGGCTGGCTGCGCTGTGAGTGCATCGAACGGCCCGCGGCCGGTGGCGGCGGCGATGCGTGCCAGCGTTGGCGCCACCTGCTCGCCTACCATGCCCCAGTCGAAGCGCCAGCGCCAGTTGCCGCTGCTGCTGCCGGGCAGGTTCATGCGGTGGCGGCCGTCCAGCGACAGCACGTCCTGCAGGGTGAACAGGGCCAGGTTGGCCACCGATCGGCTGGTGGCGCGGATCAGCGCCATCGGCACGTCGTGGCCGTCGCCCGTGCCGCCCGGCCCGCCGGCCTGCAGGTACTCGGCCGCAAAGGCGCGTTGCGCGGCGCTCGCCTGCCGCCACCAGCCCAGCACGGTGTCGCTGTCGTGCGTGCTGCTGTAGGCCAGGCAGGCGGGCACGTGGTTGTGCGGCAGGAAGTCGTGGCGGGCATCGCCCATGAAGGCCTCGTGCACGATGCGCATGCCGGGAATGCCGAAGTGGTCGCGCAGCACGATGACGTCGGGGGTGATCGTGCCCAGGTCCTCGGCGACGATGGGCAGCCGGCCGTGGCTGGCGCCGAACTGCGCCGCCATCGCCGAGAACAGCGCCATGCCCGGCGCCGGCGCCCAGCGCCCGCGCCGCGCGGTGGGGCTGTCGGCCGGCACCTCCCAGCAGGCGGCGAAGCCGCGGAAGTGGTCGATGCGAAACACGTCGAGCTGCGCCAGCGCCCGCCGCACACGCGCCAGCCACCACGCAAAGCCTTCGGCCTGCATGCGGTTCCAGCGGTACAGCGGGTTGCCCCAGCGCTGGCCGTCGGCGCTGTAGGCGTCGGGCGGGCACCCGGCGACGACCGTGAGCTGGTTCTGTTCGTCGAGAAAGAACAGGTCGGGCCGGGCCCAGACATCGGCGCTGTCGTGGGCCACGAAGATGGGCAGGTCGCCCATCAGCCGCACCCCCGCGGCGTGGGCATGGGCCCGCAGCGCGGCGAGCTGGCGGTCGAAACACCACTGCACGAAACGGTGGGTGGCGATGCCGTCGGCCAGCCGTTGCCGTGCGGCCTGCAGCGCCGCCGCGTCGCGGCGCGCCAGCGCCTCGCCCCAGGCCCACCACGGCTGGCCGCCGTGTTCGTCCTTCAGTGCGGCGAACAAGGCCCAGTCGTCCAGCCAGGCGGCCTCGCTGGCCTGCCAGGCGGCGAAGTCGGCCGCGTCGACGGCCTTGGCGTGTTGCCTGAAGCCCTGGGCGGCCTGCGCCAGGCGCGCCCAGCGCCAGGGGATGACGGTGTCGTGGTCGACCCCGGCGTCGTCGAAGTCGGGGGGGCCTGCGATGGCGGCGGCCTCCAGCCAGCCGCGCTCGACCAGCGGCTGCAAGGCCACCATGAGCCCGCTGCCGGCGAACGCCGACGGACTTTGATAGGGCGAGTGGCCGGGGCCGATGGGGTTCAGGGGCAGCATCTGCCACAGGCGCTGGCCCCCGCTGGCCAGCCAGTCGACAAAACGCCGGGCCTCGTCGCCAAGGTCGCCGATGCCGTGCGGCCCGGGCAGCGACGTCGGATGCAACACCACGCCGCTGGCGCGTTCGGACAGGTTCATGGCTCGCTTCCGATCGTGGACGGATGCATCCACGCCTGTAGTAATGCTACATCGGGCATTCCCGTAGCTGGTGCCAAGTGACTGATTCAAAAGGGTTCCGACCGTCTTTGCCCGGGTGATTGGGCATTGTTCAGGCCCGACTGCGCCGGTATATTGGCTACAAAGCCGGGGAGGTTCACCCGCGGCGCGGAGACAACACGTGGCCGAAGTGAAGCTGTCCGGGGTCGGCAAGGCCTACGGCGACACCCAGATCCTCAAGGGCATCGACCTCGAGATCAGCGACGGCGAGTTCATGGTCTTCGTCGGCCCCAGCGGCTGCGGCAAGAGCACGTTGTTGCGCAGCATCGCCGGGCTCGAGGAGATCACCGAGGGCACGCTGTCCATCGGCGGGCGCGTCGTCAACGACCTGCCGCCGGCCGAGCGCGGCATCAGCATGGTGTTCCAGAGCTACGCGCTCTACCCGCACATGAACCTGTTCGACAACATGGCCTTCGGGCTCAAGTTGGCGAAGTTGCCGCAAGCCGAGATCGAGACTGCCGTCAACGCCGCGGCGAAGATCCTGCACATCGACCACCTGCTGCAGCGCAAGCCCAAAGACCTGTCGGGCGGCCAGCGCCAGCGCGTGGCCATTGGCCGCGCCATCGTGCGCAAGCCCGAGGTGTTTCTCTTCGACGAGCCGCTGAGCAACCTCGACACCGCGCTGCGCGTGAAGATGCGCTACGAGTTTGCCAAGCTGCACGAGCAGTTCAGGACGACCATGGTCTACGTGACCCACGACCAGGTCGAAGCGATGACGCTGGCCGACCGCATCGCCGTGCTGCAGGCCGGGCGCATCGAGCAGGTGGGCGCGCCGATGGAGCTCTACGAGCACCCGTGCAACGTCTTCGTTGCCGGCTTCATCGGCAGCCCGGGCATGAACTTCCTGCAGGCCGAGGTGGTCGAGGCCTCGGCCGCAGGCGCCAGCGTCAGGTTGCGCGGGGGCGAAGTCATCCGCTGCGCCGTCGATGCCTCGGGTGCCAGGCCCGGCGACGGCGTGCGCCTGGGCGTGCGCCCCGAGCACCTGCGCGCCGGCGTGGCCGACAACGCGCTGCAGACGAAAGTGACCTTCGTCGAGAGCCTGGGCAGCATGACCTACGCCTACTGCAGCAACCCGGGCATCGACGACGTCATCACCTGCGCGGTCGAAGGCGACCGGCCATTGGCCATCGGGCAGCACCTGCCGCTGGCCGCGCCCGAAGGCCGCACCTACCTCTTCAACGCCGAGGGGCGCGCCTTCCCCCGCCGGGTTGCCGCCGCGCAGCAGCATGCGGCTTGACCGGCTGGCGATTGCGGCCGTGATGGCCGCCTGCAGCACCATGGCCGCCGGCCAGGCGGCGCCGCTGCGCCTGCTGGTGTGGATCAACGGCGACAAGGGCTACAACGGCCTGCAGAAGGTGGGGGATGCGTTCACCCGGGCCAGCGGCGTGCAGGTGGTGGTGCAGCACCCCGAAGGTGCGCCCGACAAGTTCACCGCCGCCGCCGCCGCGGGCAAGGGCCCGGATGTCTTCTGCTGGCCGCACGACCGCGCCGGCGAATGGGCCAAGAGCGGCCTCATCGTGCCGGTGAAGCCGCCGCGGCGCGTGCGCGACGAGATCGAAGGCTCGGCCTGGAAGGCCTTCACCTACAAGGGCCAGGTCTGGGGCTACCCGATCAGCATCGAGGCCATCGGCCTCATCTACAACAAGGCGCTGGTGGCCACGCCGCCAGCCACCTTCGACGCCGTGATGGCGCTCGACCGGCAACTCAAGCCGCAGGGCAAGAGCGCCATCCTGTGGGACTACAACAAGTCCTTCTTCACCTGGCCGCTGCTGGCCGGGCCCGGCGGCTTCGTCTTCGGCCGCACGGCCGGCGGTGAGCTGAACGCGGCGCAGGTGGGCGTCAATCACCCCGGCGCGCTGGCCGGCGCGCTGATGCTGGACAAGCTGGTCAAGGGCGGCTACATGCCCCAGGGCGCGCGCTACGCCCAGATGGAGGCCGCCTTCAACCAGGGCCAGGTGGCGATGATGATCAGCGGCCCCTGGGCCTGGGACAACGCCAAGAAGAGCGGCATCGACTTCGGCGTCGCGGCGATACCGGCGGTGGTGCCGGGCCAGCCCAGCAAGGCCTTCGTCGGCGTGCTCGGCTGCATGATCGCCGCGCCCAGCAAGCTCAAGGACGTGGCGCGCGAGTTCATCGAGCACCACCTGCTCAAGGTCGAAAGCCTGAAGACCATCTCGGCCGACGTGCCGCTGGGCACGCCGGCCAACAAGGCCTACTTCCGCGAGCTGGCCGGCGACCCGCACATCGTCGCCACCATGGCCAACGCGCAGGCCGGCGAGCCCATCCCCAACATCCCCGAGATGCAGCGCTTCTTCCCCGCGATGGACGCCGCGCTCGAGGCCATCACCAACGGGCGCCAGGCGCCGAAGGCCGCGCTCGATGGCGCCGCGGCGCGGATGACGACAAGATGACCCCCCCCCGAAGCGCCATCGGCGCTCCCCCCCCGGGGGGCGCCGCCAGCGGCCCGGCAAAGCCGGTGCCGCGGTGGCCACTTGGATTCGCAATCGTCGGCCTTGCCACCTTGGCGCTGCTGTGGTTCGTGTTCGCGCTGTGGACCGCGGCGCAGCCGCTCGCTGCGGTGGGTGTGCTGGCGCTGGGCGGCAGTGCGATCTACGTCTACGGCACGGCGCAGAGCGTGGCCTGGAAGTACCTCTTCCCGGGTGTCGCCGGCATGCTGGTGTTCGTGGCCTTTCCGCTGCTCTATACGGTGCAGATAGGCTTGACCAACTACTCGTCGAACAACCTGCTCGACTTCGAACGGGCGCGCGGCTACCTGCTCGACCAGACCGTGGCCGACGAAAAACACGCGCGCCCCTACACGCTGCATGCCGAGGGCGGGGCACTGCGGCTGAACCTGATGCCGGCCGAGGGCCAGGCGGGCCAGGCGCTGGTGTCGCCGCCGCTGCAACTGGCCGAAGGCGCGCCCGCGGCGCCGGTGAAGATGGCGCCGCTGGGCGCCACGGTGCTGGGCGCACCGCTGGGCCTGCGCGAGGTCATCCAGCGGCGCGGCGCCCTGGCTGCGCTGCAGTTGCAGCTGCCCGACGGCCAGGTCATCCGCTACGCCGGGCTGCGCCAATTCGGCCCCATCGAGCCGCTGTGGAAGGCGGGCACCGACGGCAGCCTGACGCAGCAGGCCACCGGCGAGGTCTACCGCCCCAACCGCGACACCGGCTTCTTCGAGACCGCCGCCGGCGAGCGCATGCAACCCGGCTTCAAGGTCGGCGTGGGCTTCGCGAACTACGCGCGCATGCTGCTCGACGCCGACTTTCGCGGCCCCTTCGTCAGCATCTTCGTCTGGACGGTGGTCTTTGCCGGCCTCACGGTGTTCTTCAGCACTGCCCTGGGCATGACGCTGGCCGTGCTGCTGGAGTGGCAGGGCCTGAAGTACCGCACGCTGTACCGCACGCTGCTGTTCCTGCCCTACGCGGTGCCGGGCTTCATCAGCATCCTGGTCTTCAAGGGCCTGTTCAACCAGAGCTTCGGCGAGATCAACGCCATCCTCGACGCGCTCTTCGGGCTGCGCCCGGCCTGGTTCGCCGACCCCACCTTGGCCAAGACGATGATCCTCATCGTCAACACCTGGCTGGGCTATCCGTACATCATGATTCTGTGCGCGGGCCTCATCAAGGCGATACCGAGCGACCTCTATGAAGCCAGCGCGATCGCCGGCGCCGGCCCGCTGACCAACTTCTTCAAGATCACCGCGCCGCTGATCGCCAAGCCGCTGACGCCGCTGCTGATCAGCGCCTTCGCGTTCAACTTCAACAACTTCGTGCTGATCTCGCTGCTGACCGACGGCCGGCCCGACTACCTCGACACCAGGCTGCCGGCCGGCACCACCGACATCCTGGTGAGCTACACCTACCGCATCGCGTTCACCGACAGTGGCCAGAACTTCGGCCTCGCCGCGGCCATCAGCACGCTGATCTTCGTCATGGTGGCGGTGATGGCCTTGGTGCAACTCAAGATCACGCAACGTGTAGAAGCGAAGAGGTAACGCGATGGCCATCGTCACAGGCAAAGGCGCCCGCTGGCGCGTGATCGCCGCCCACGCGGCGCTGTGGGTGCTGCTGGCCTTCACGCTGTTCCCGCTGCTGGCCGTGGTCAGCATCAGCCTGCGCCCGGGCAACTTCGCCACCGGCTCGCTGATCCCGTCGACGGTCAGCTTCGAGCACTGGCAGCTGGCACTGGGCATGACGGTCACGCAGGCCGACGGCAAGATCGTGCAGCCGCCGTTTCCGGTGCTGCTGTGGCTGTGGAACAGCATCAAGGTGGCCACCATCTCGGCACTGCTGATCGTCGCCATCAGCACCACCGCCGCCTATGCCTTTGCGCGCATGAAGTTCGCGCACAAGCAGGCCGTGCTCAACAGCATGCTGCTGCTGCAGATGTTCCCGGTGGCGGTGGCGCTGGTCGCCATCTACGCCATCTTCGAGGGCATAGGCACCAGGCTGCCGTGGCTGGGCATCGAGACCCACGCCGGCCTCATCGTGGCCTACATGGGCGGCGTGGCGATGCACATCTGGACCATCAAGGGCTACTTCGAGTCCATCCCGATGGAGATCGAGGAGAACGCCAAGGTCGACGGCGCCACGCACTGGCAGGCCTTCCGCTTCGTGCTGCTGCCGATGGCCGTGCCCATCCTGATGGTGGTCTTCGTGCTGGCCTTCATCGGCACCATCATCGAGTACCCGGTGGCGTCGATCCTGCTGCGTGAAGAGCCCAACCTCACGCTGGCCGTGGGCAGCAAGTTCTACCTCTACGAGCAGAAGTACCTGTGGGGCGACTTCGCCGCCGCAGCGGTGCTGAGCGGGTTGCCGATCACGCTGGTCTTCCTGCTGGCGCAGCGCTGGATCGTGAGCGGCTTGACGGCCGGGGGGGTGAAGGGATGAGGCAGCACGGCTTCTCCATACCCGCCGCGATGGCGCTGGCGATCGGCGCCATGGTGCAGGTGCCGTCGCAGGCCGCCGGCGCGGCGGCAGGCCCGCCGGCAGCCGCCTGCCGGCCCGACCCGCTGCAGGGCCGCACGCTCTACCTGCGCGGCACGCTCAACGGCTGGAACGCCGTCGAGTCGCAGAAGTTCATCTGGGCCTGCAACCGCTGGGAACTGGTGACGCGGCTGGCCGGTGAACACAGCTTCAAGCTCGCCGACGAAGGCTGGAGCGCCGACGCCGATTTTGGCGCCGCCCAAACGCCGTCCGGCGCCGCGGCCGAGCCGTCACCCGCCGCACGCACGCTGCCGCTGCAAGGACGCGGCGCCGAGATCCGCCATCGATTCGCCCCCGGCATCTGGCGCCTGCGTGTCGCCGTGCCGCCGCAAGGAGCCCCGCGCTTGAGCCTCCAAGCCTGCCCCGAACCCGCCCCGCTGGGCGACACCGTGCTCTTCCTGCGCGGCACGCTGAACAACTGGGCGGCGCTGGACGACTACGCCTTCCAGTACAGCTGCGACGCCTACTACCTCAACCTCAAGGCCAGCGGCCGCCACGAGTTCAAGGTCGCCGACGCCAGCTGGAAAGAGGCCACCACCATCGCCGACGGCCCCGGCAACTTCGTCTTCGACTTCGACGGCAAGCACACCGTGCGGCTGGCGTGGCCGGGCGGCAAGCCGCAGATCGACATCGGGCCCAGGACCTTCGCCGACCCGACCGTCGCCAGCGTTACCGACCCGGTGGCGCTGAGCCTGCGTTTCGACAGCCGCTCCTTGACGCACAAGTCGCCCTTCGGCGCGCTGCCGGCGGGCAGCACGGTGGACTACACCGTCGACGCGCTGCCCGGTGTCGAGCGCCTGACGCTGGTGGTCGAGAAGCGCCTGCTCGAAGGCAACCAGGAGGTGCTGCGCTACACCGAGCTGGCGCGCCTGCCGATGGTCAAGGCCAGCGAAGGCCACCGCGAGCGCTGGACCGCGCGCTTCCGCTACACCGACATCGCCGTGCACGGGCACTGGTTCGAGGCGCAGATTGCCGGCAAGGCCTACGCGCTGCAGAACAACGCCGACGCGGTGTTCTGGACGCGCGAGAAGGGCGCCGGCGGTCGCGCTGCCGTGGCCGACCTGCCGCGCGCCACCGGCACCATCCGCCGCTTCCGTCAGACCATCCACGACCCCGCCTTCAAGGTGCCCGAGTGGGCACCCGACATCGTCTACTACTACGTCTTCCCCGAGCGCTTCCGCAATGGCGACAAGACCAACGACCCCAAGCCGGGTGTCGACCGCTACCACCAGCACACGGTGGAGAAACATGCCGACTGGAACCACAAACCCTACCGCCCCGGCAGCGGCGACGGCAGCGACGCCCACCACAACAACGACTTCTTCGGCGGCGACCTCGCCGGGCTGATCGACAAGCTCGACTACATCCGCGGGCTCGGCGCCAACACCATCTACATGACGCCGGTGTTCAAGGCGTCCAGCAACCACAAGTACGACACCGCCGACTACCGTGAGATCGACCCCGCGTTCGGCAGCAATGCCGACTTCGAGCGCCTCACGCGCGAGGCCGCCAAACGCGGCCTGCGTGTCATCCCCGACACCAGCCTGAACCACACCGGCGCCGACTCGGTCTACTTCAACCGTTTCGGCAACCATGGCAGCCAGGGCGCGTTCCAGGGCGGCCGCATCAACCCGGCCTCACCCTATGCCGGCTGGTACAGCTTCGACCACAAGCAGGCCGATGCCGACAAGCAGTTCAAGGGCTGGGTGGGCGTGACCGACCTGCCCGAGCTGGACAAGAACCACGCCGGCGTGCGCGACTTTTTCTACCGCGACCAGGACGCGGTGATGAAGCTCTGGCTCGACCGCGGCGCCAGCGGCTGGCGCATGGATGTCGCACCCTGGGTGCCCGACGGCTTCTGGCGCGAGTGGCGCAGCGCCATCAAGGCCCACAAGCCCGACGCGCTGACGGTGGCCGAGACCTGGTTCGACGCCAGCAAGTACTTCCTCGGCGACATGTTCGACAGCACGATGAACTACGTCTTCCGCAACGCCGTGCTCGGCTACGCGGCCGGCGGCGACGGCGCGGCGCTGTACGGGCACCTCGAGCACCTGCGCGAGGCCTACCCGCCGCAGGCGCTATATGCGCTGATGAACCTGCTCTCCAGCCACGACCAGGCGCGCGCGCTGCACCAGTTCGGCTGGCACGACGACACGCGCGACCCCGCGCTCATCGCGCTGGCCAAGCAGCGCCTGAAGCTGGCGGTGCTGTTCCAGATGACCTACCCGGGCGCGCCGACGGTCTACTACGGCGACGAGGTCGGCGTGACCGGCGGCGACGACCCCTACAACCGCGCCACCTACCCCTGGGCCGACGAGGGCGGCCGCCCCGACACCGCGCTGCTGGCCGAGTTCCGCCGGCTCATCGCGATGCGCAACCGGCATGCGGTGCTGCGCCGCGGCAGCCTCGACGCGCCCCTGCACACCGACCCCCACGTCATCGTGCTGGCTCGCCGCCTGGGCGCGCAATGGGCCATCACGGCGACCAACAACGCCACCACGCCGCGGACGGTGCGGGTGGCGCTGCCTGCCGACCTGCCGGCGTCGAGGCTGCGTGACGTGCTGGTGCCGGGGGGCGAGGCATCGGCGGGTGCGATGGCCGCACCGCAGGTGGTCGATGGCCAGCTGGTGCTGGCGCTGCCGGCGCTCTACGGGCGTGTGCTGATCACGCCCTGAGTTCGAGAACGGCGTTGGCGGTCAGGCGCCGGCCCAGACGGCGGCCATCGCGCCGGCCGCGGCCAGCGCCAGCGGCAGCACGCCGAGCAACACCGACAGCAGGGGTGCGCGCGGCACGCCGGTCACGGGCGCCGGTGTGAGGGCGTCCGGCAGGTCTTCGGCGAAGGCCTCGCTGCGCCAGGCTTCCGGGGGCAGATGGCTGTTCATCGTTGAATCTCCGGTGGCAAGTGGCTCGAGGGATGCGCTGGGTACCGACTGCGGCTGCGCGGCGGGTTCGGCGGCACTTTGCCGGCCGGACATGACATCGTCGTGGCGGGTTCGTGACGGTTGCATGGCGACTGGGTAGCCCGGACAGGCCGCATTCATGGCATGACATGAAGCCTACGGATCGCCGTGCCCGCCGTCGTCCCCCATTCGGGGCAGAAAACCACAACTGGGGGGTGCCGACGTGCATTGCTCACAATTGCTTGCACACCGGGCACGGCGACGTGGCGTGATGGGTCCGGTGTCCCGGCCATGACGAGCGGCCGTAGCGCGCACGCATCGGGGCCGCCATCGCTGGCGGCGCTGAACTGCCTGGCGCCGCGCCTGCGGCCTGCCGCGGGCCGCCCCAGCGGAGCTCCGCAGCGATCGCCCGGCTTCGCCGGTGGCTCAGATCGCGCCGGTGCGCACGCGCATCGGCGTGCTCAGGCGGCGGCGCAGTTCCGGCAGCGCGCGCTGCGCGGACTCATAGCCGACCTGGATCATCTCGCGGCGCACGTTGAAGTTGGTGCTGGCGTAGGCCGAGGTGTCGGGTTGCAGCAGCAGTTCGGCGGTCTTGGCCTCCTGCTGCGTGAGCGCGCGGCCCATGATCTCGAAGGACTGCAGCATCACCTCGTACAGGCCCGACAGCGCGGCCCGGTTCGGGCGCGAGCCGACATCCACGGCCAGCACGATGTCGCAGCCCAGCAGGCGTGCCGTTGACACGGGCAGCGGCGAAACCAGCGCGCCGTCGACGAGTTCGCGCCCGCCAAGCTCACGCGGCAGGAACACGCCGGGCACGGCGCACGATGCGCACACCGCGTCGGCCACCAGCCCGGTGCGCAGCACCACCAGTTCGCCGCTGCGCAGGTCGGTGGCCACGGCGGCAAAACGTGTCGGCAGCGCCTCGACGCGTGCGCCCTTGAGCAGGTCGTTGATGAAACGGAACAGCGTGTCGCCGGCGAGCATGCCGCGTTTGCCGGCACTCGTGAAGTCGGCGATGTCGCTGTCGCGCACCCGCAGCGCCACCTCTTCCAGCTGCCACGGCGTGAAGCCGGCGGCATGGAAGGCCCCGACCAGCGCGCCGGCGCTGCAGCCGGCCACGACGTCGGGCTGGATGCCGGCCTGCACCAGCGACTTGAGCACGCCGATGTGCGCGAAGCCGCGGGCCGTGCCGCCCCCCAGGGCCAGGCCCAGGCGCGGCATGCGCTTGGCGGGTGCCGCCGCGGCCGCGCTTGGCGCCGGACCGGCGCCCGCCGCGTTGCGGGTCTGCGCCAGCGCCGGCAGCGCGGGCATGGCGGCCAGCCCACCCAGGGCCATCCGGACCAGGTCGCGCCGATGCATGCCGGGCTGCTCGGCAGGGGCGTTCACCGGGGCGGGGTGCGGCGACTCGCTGCCGCGAGGGCTCATGGCTTGCCCGCCTCGACCGGCCGCACCTGGCCGCTGTCGACCAGGCTCTTGAGCTTGGCGAAGGCCGACTCGAAGGCATTCGGTGCCTCGCCGGCGGTGATGTTGGCCACGGTCTCCTCAAGCACGATCATCTCGACACGGCGGTTCAGCCGCTTGCCCTCGTCGGTCGCATTCGAGGCCACCGGACGGTTGAAGGAATAACCCGCGATGTCGACGCGATCACGCGTGACGCCACGCGCGACCATGGCGTCGGCCACCGCGGTGGCGCGCGCCTTCGACAGCGACTCGTTCAGCGCGGCGCTGCCGTCGGCGTCGGTGTGGCCCTCGATGGCGATGCGTTTCTTCGACTTGCGTGTCACCAGGTCGGCCAGGCGGTCCAGGTAGGGGCGCGCCTCAGCCTCCCTGAAGGAAGACTGGTTGACCTCGAACAGCACGGTACTGGGCAGCACCAGCAGCACGCCGCGCTCGGTCTGTTCGATCTGCAGCACCGGACCGGTGTAGGCGGGCGGCGGCGGCGGTGGCGGGGTCGCGCAGGCGCCGAGCGCCAGGGTGCAGGCCATCGCGCCCAGCCTAAGGCCGGCGCGCAGGGAAGGGGAGGGCGAGAGAACGTTCATGGTCGTGGTCGGGTCCGGGAGTGCCTTGGGACAGGCTGAAGTTTGATGTCCGGCCCGCGGGCCGTGCACCATACCTTTGGATGGGCAGGCGTCACCGACCTGCATTCTGGGTGTTCTTCGCTCTGCAGGCCAGCCCGCCGCGCCCATGCCCGACCTGGGCATGGGTCGGCCGCTGGAGAAGCTTCGTAAGATACCAAGCAGAACGGCTGCGGGCGTGGCCACGCGCGCCGATGGAGGGGTGGGATGGACGGATGGGATGGTTTGCTGCAGGCGCTGGGCCCGCGCCTGGGGCCCTACCTGCCGCGTGTGCTGGGCGCGGCCGCGCTGCTGCTGGCCGCCTGGGTGCTGTCGCGCCTGGCGCGTTCGGCGGTGCAACGGGTTGGCTTGGCGCGTGGTCTCGACGCGCGGCTGCGCACCCCCGGCATCACGGCGCTGCTGGCCAACATCGCGCACTGGACGGTCTGGCTGCTGGCCCTGCCGGCCTTGCTGGGCGCGCTCGAACTCGAAGGCCTGCTGGCGCCGGTCAACGCGACCATGGCGCGCCTGCTCGGTGTGCTGCCCAACCTGCTGGGGGCCGTGGTGGTGCTGGGTATCGGCCTGCTGGCGGCGCGCATCCTGCGTGAACTGGTGACGGGCATCCTGACGGCGGCCGGTTCCGAGCGACTGGCCGAGCGCATCGGGCTGACCCCGGCGCTCGGTGAGCGCACGCTCGCCGGCGTGGCCGGCTACGGCGTCTTCGTGCTCGTGCTGCTGCCCACGCTGACCGCGGCGTTGCAGGCGCTGGGGCTGGAGGTCGTGGCCAAGCCGGTGGGGCTGTTGCTTGATTCGGTGATCGCGCTCATCCCGCTGCTGATCTCGGCCGCGATCATCGTCGTCATCGGTGTCGTCCTCGGCCGCATCCTGGCTGGGCTGGTGACGGCCCTGCTGGCCGGGCTGGGCCTGAACCGGCTGCCGGGGCAGATCGGCCTGGGCCCCGATTTCCGCGTCGGTGGGCGCGACCTGGCCGAACTGGCCGGCGGCATCGTCATGCTGGCGGCCGTGCTGCTGGCGGTGACGCAAGCCTGCGAGGTACTCGGCTTCGCCGTGCTGACCGAGGCCGTGGCGGTGCTCGGCGGCGTGCTGGCGCGGCTGGTGGTGGCGCTCGTCGTCTTCGGCGTCGGCCTGTGGCTGGCCACGCTGGGGGCGCGCGCCGTGGCCAACAGCGCCGTGGCCAACGCGCAGGTGCTGGGCCATGTGGTGCGCGCGGTGGTGCTGTTCTTCACCGGCGCGCTGGCGCTGCGCCAGGCCGGGCTGCCGGCCGACATCGTCGCCATCGCCTTCGCGTCGGTGTTCGGCGCTGCGGCGCTGGCCGTGGCCATCGCCGTCGGCGTCGGTGGCCGCCACGTCGCGGCGCGCCTGCTCGAAGCCGCCGCGGCGTCTTTTCGCACGCGCAAGGACGAGCACGATGCCCCCGGTGGCTGAACGGCGCAGCGGCGCATGGCACTGATCGCCGGCGCGCGGCGGCTGCTCGACGAGCGCAGCCTGCCGGTGCAGATCGGCGGCGCGGGCGCGCTGCTGGCGCTGGCGGCCGCCGGCGTGGTGTGGCTGGCGGCGCCAACCTGGCCGCTGGCATGGGCCGCCGCGGGCGGGGCCGTGGGTGCATCGCTGCTGGGTGCGGGGCTGGCGCAACGCGCGCGACGCGCATTGACGGGCATCGCCGACACCGCGCACGCGCTGCGCCGCGACGATGCGCCCGACACGCTGGAAATGCCGCTCTTCGACTGCAGCGACGAGCTGCGCCACGCCAGCGTCAACCTGCGCCGCATGGTCGAGGCGGCGCGCCGGCGCCAGCGTGCACTGGAAGACCGCAACGCCGCGCTCGAACGGCGCCTGGCGGTGCGCACGCACGAACTGTCGACGCTGCAGGACCTGTCCATAGGCCTGGCGACGAAGTCCGACGTGATCGGCCTCGTCGACGAAGCGCTGGGTGCCCTGGGGCAGACGATGGAATACGCCAGCGCCTCGCTGTGGGCGCGCGGCGACCGCGCCGCCGGCGGCCATGTCGTGCTGCTGGGCTACCGCACCGGTGCGGATGCCGCGCCGCCCGACACGCAGGACCTCACCGGCATGCGCCTGTCGCGTGCCAACCTGCAGCGCTACGAGCAGATCGAACGCGACCGTGAGCCGCTGATCGAGAACCGCGCACGCCAGAGCCTGCTCTCGTGGCTGTGGTCCAAGGTCACCGACGACGCACGCTCGTCGGAGCTCTACCGTGCCAGCCGCTCGTGGATGGCGGTGCCGCTGCGTTACCGCGACGACGTGCTCGGCGTGATGCGCGTCGACCACGAGGAGGCCGACTACTTCGACCCCGAGCGTGCGCGGCTGCTCACCGCCGTCAGCAGCCAGACCGCGCTGGCGATGCGCCATGCCCGGCTGCAGGAGCAACAGCGCGAGGTCGCGGTAGCGGCCGAGCGCAACCGCATCGCACGCGACCTGCACGACGCGGTGTCGCAGACGCTGTTCGCGGCCAACGTGCTGGCCGGCACGCTGGCGCGCAGCGCCGGCCGCGAGCCGCCGCCCGCGTCGCAGGCCGTGGCCGCGCAGGCGCAGGCGCTGGAGAAACTGAACCGCGGTGCCTTGGCCGAGATGCGGCTGCTGATGTTCGAACTGCGCCCCGACGCGCTGCCCAAGACGCCGCTGGCCGAACTGCTGCGCCACGCGGTCGAAGCGCTGGCTTGCCGCGGCGACATCGAAGTCGACGCGCAGCTCGCCGAAGGCGACACGCTGGCCCCCGAAGTGCGCGTGCAGCTCTACCGCATCGCCCAGGAGGCGCTGTCCAACGTGGCGCGCCACAGCGGCGCGCAGCACTGCCGCATCGAATGGGTCGCGGGCGGGCCCCGGCAGGCGCTGCTGCGCATCGCGGACGACGGCCAGGGCTTCGAGACCGACGAAGCGCGGCCCGGGCACTTCGGGCTCGAGAACATGCGCAGCCGTGCGCTGGAGATCGGCGCCACGCTGACGCTGGCCAGCACGCCCGGCCAGGGCAGCGAGGTGCGCGTTGAATGGAAGGAGAACCCCCCATGAGCGCCGCGCCGATACGTGTCTTCATCGTCGACGACCACCCGATGATCCGCGCCGGCCTGGCCGCGATGATCGACGGCGAGAGCGACCTGCTGCGCGTCGGCGAGGCCGCGCACGGCCAGGACGCGGTGCGTCTGATCCCTGCCGCCGCGCCCGACGTCGTGCTGATGGACCTGGTGATGCCGCAGATGGACGGCGTGGCCGCCACGGCGCAGTTGCGGCCGCTGCTGCCGGGCACGCGCTTCATCATCCTCACCAGCCTGGTCGACCCGGGCGAGGCCGAACGTGCCTTCGCCGCCGGCGCCGACGGCTACGTGCTGAAAAACGCCTCGGCGCAGGAGCTGGTGTCGGTGATCCGCAGCGCGCACACCGGCCGGCGCACGCTGGCACCGGAGGTGACGGACGCGCTGATCGCCCGCCGCCAGCAACGCCCACCGGGCGGCGACCTCACCGCGCGCGAACGTGAGCTGCTCGCGCTGATGGCACGCGGCCTGAACAACCAGGAGATCGTGGCCGAGCTCGGCATCGCGATGCCGACGGTGAAGTTCCACATCACCAACATCCTGGGCAAGCTGCACGCCGACAACCGCACCGAGGCCGTGCTCACGGCGCTCAAGCACAAGCTCGTTCCGGCGCCCTGATCTGGCGCTTTGGCCGCGCGGCCCGCTGCCGCCGCGCCCGGCCCCGCGCCGGGCCGCGTTGCGGCGCCTGTGGCGCGGCCCATCCCCGACCGGGGTATGGGACGGCCCCCGACTGCGGGCCCGTGTGGCCGCGTGACCGAATTCCTACGATGCGCTGGCGCTGCGGCAGGCCCCGTCCGGCCCGCACGACACAACCCTCACAACCCCCAGGAGAAGCACATGAGCATCGGCAGTGAATTCAAGGAGTTTGCCGTCAAGGGCAACGTCATCGACCTCGCGGTCGGCGTCATCATCGGCGGCGCCTTCGGCAAGATCGTCGACTCGCTGGTCAAGGACCTGATCATGCCCATCGTCGGTCGCATCTTCGGCGGCCTGGACTTCTCGAACTACTTCGTGGCGCTGTCCGCCCCGCCGGTCAACTTCACCGGCCCGCAGACGCTGGAAGCGCTGACCAAGGCCGGCGTGCCGGTCTTGGCCTACGGCAGCTTCATCACCGTGGCGGTGAACTTCGCGATCCTGGCTTTCATCATCTTCATGATGGTGCGCCAGATCAACCGCCTGAAGAAGCAAACGCCTGCGGCACCGGTAGCCGCGCCCGCGACGCCGGAAGAGGTGCTGCTGCTGCGCCAGATCCGCGACGCGCTGGCCAAGTAAACCCGCCTGCGGGCAGCCCCGCCCCGGCGCCACCCAGGCGCCGGCCGCCGGTGTGCCCGCCGGCTCCGTCTCGCCCTTTCTTCTTGCATCAGGACACCCCCATGAACATCACCTTCTTCAAGGGCTCGCTGCTGGCCCTGGCCTGCCTGTGCGGCGCGGCCGCGATGGCTCAGGCCAAGACCGACGGCCTGTGGCGTGGCGCCGGCGGCGCCGCGCTGTCGGCGACCTCGGGCAATACGCGCACCAGCAGCCTGCTGATAAACGCCGAGGCCGCACGCGCCACGGCCGCCGACAAGGTCACGCTGGGCGGCACCGTGAACTACGCCAAGAGCAAGACCGGCGGCGTCAACCAGACCACGGCCAACAAGTGGGCCGGCAATGGCCAGTACGACTACAACCTGTCGCCGCGGCTCTTTGTCTTCGGCAAGCTGGGTCTGGAGTCCGACAAGCTGGTCGACCTGGACCTGCGCACCGCAGTGGCCGGCGGCCTGGGCTACAAGCTCATCAGCACCGAGCAGACCACGGTCGAGGTCTTCGGCGGCCTGGGCTACACGAGCGACAAGTACGGCATCGCGCGCACCATCGCGGGCAAGACCGACACCACGTTTTCGCGCGCCAGCGTCTACCTGGGCGAGGCGTCGTCGCACCAGCTCTCGCCGACGGTGTCGTTCAAGCAGCGCCTGGACCTCTATCCCGGCGTGAGCGGTGACAAGGCCGTGCTGGCCAAGTTCAGCGCCGGCCTGGCCGTGGCCATGAGCAGCACGCTGAACCTGACGGTGGGGCTGACGAACGCCTACAACAGCAAGCCGCCGGCGGGCACGAAGTCGAACGACGTCGGGCTCTTCACAGGCGTGAACGTCAAGTTCGGCGCGGTCTGATCGGCCCGCGCCCGTCGCTGACCAAGGCCCACCGGAGAGCCGCATGCAACACACCGTGATCCTGGCGCTGGCGACGATGCTGGCCATCGTCGCCGTCGTCTTCGTCGTCATGCTCTGGCGGGCTTTCGCCCGCTCGGCCTGGCGCCAGCGCCTGCTGCCCGCTGGCGGCAGGCGCTGGGTGCCCGGGTCGTCGTGGCCCGGCGAGTGGGCCGCCGCACAGCGCCCGCACGACCCCGCGACAACGGCGCCGTCGCCGGGCACCGACGACATCTCCGGGCGTGCGCTGCGCGCCACCCTGTACGGTGCCGGCACCTCGACCGCGGCCGTCCTGCATCACTGAGCGCGCGCGCCCGCAGGGGCCCCGCGGCGGCCGCAGGCCTGAGCGCGATTCCACACGCGCGAACGCTGAGGGCCGCAGCAGCGACCAAGTCTGGCCCGCCGGAGCCCGAAGGGGGCCCACGCTCCTAGACCGTGAACGGCGTCTGCTGCGCGAAGGCCGCCGCCGGGCCCAGCGTAAAGAGGTTGGGGCTCTGGCTGGCCGGCAGGGCGGCGCGGATGCGGGCGTGGAAACTGACGTGGTTGCCGGTGAACTTGCCGTGGTTCCACACCCGCAGCAGCTTCTCGGTGAAGGCGCCGTTGTTCTCGCCGTCCATGCTGGTCTGGTTGTCCTGGCAGCCCGAGATCAGCAGCACCGCCGGCCTGAAGGGGCCAACCAGCGTCGTGGCCTGCAGCGCCGGGCCGACGACGGCCACCTGAGCGAGCGCCGCGTCGGGGTCGACCACGGCCTTGGCGGCCCTTGCCGCCTTGGCCACCTCGGCCTGCAGTTTGTCGTACATGGCCTTGTGCGCGTCGTAGACGCGGCGGCCCACGGCCTCGGGCATCAGCTTGGCGCGCTGGCCAGGCGGCGGGGGCGGCGGCGTGCGCTCACGCGTGACGCTGCCGCTGTGGCAGCTGTCGCTCAGTACCAGCACACGCACGCCGCTGGCGAAGCGGCTCAACTCGAAGTAAAGCTCGTCATCGATGAGCTGGCCGTCGTGCAGGCACCAGGTTTCGTCCTTGCCGTCGCGTTCGTCGCGGTTGGCGTCGGGCACCTGGCCGCCGTGGCCGCTGAAGCTGAGGAAAAACAGGTCGCCCGCCTTCAGCGCCCTCGCGGCGCTGCGCATCGCCGCCAGCAAGGCCGCGCGGGTGGCCTTCTTCGTCAGCAGCACGGTGGGTTTCATGCCCTTGCTGCGGGCGATGGCGGCCATGTCGTTGGCGTCGAACTCGCAGGCCGCCAGCGGGCCTTCCCAGCCTTCGTACGCGGCTGCGCTGACGGTGTTCAGGCCGAGGTGCAGGGACAGCGCCCTGGGCGCGGCGGGTTTGGTGGCCATGGGGCGTCTCCTCGATCCGAGGGCCGCATCATCTGCCGCGTGCCGCGCCCGCGGCCAGCCCTAGATCAAGGCGAGCCCGGTCAAGGCGGGCTCAGATGTCCAGCGTGGCCAGTTCGTCCGAAGTGCGCTGCAGCCAGGTGCGCAGGCGCTGGCGGTCGAGCAGGCCCAGGCTGCCCGATTCGGGCTGCGTCGCGGCCCAGAAGCTCTGACCCTTGCCGTCGACCCTCTGCAGCAGCGCATCGGGCAGCTTGCGCAGGCGCAGGCTGCGCGCGCCCTGGGCCTGCGCGCGCGGCACCAGGCCCGAGGCCTCGAGCTGCTCGAAGCCGTCGCCGCGCACCTCGTTGAGCACCATCACCAGCGGCAGTCCGCCGCCGGCGCGTTCGCTGCCTTCCAGCCACTTGGCCAGCAGGTCGGTGCTGTCGCGGCCGGCGTCCATCACGTGCCAGTAGCAGAGCTTGAGGCCCAGCTCGCGCGCCAGCAAAGGCACGCCGGCCTCGCCCATCCAGCGCAGCAGCAGGCCTTGGGTCTGCGCGGCCAGGTCGACCAGCACGCGGCGGCCGGGGTCGGCCACGGCGGCCTCGATCACCGGGTCGAGGCTGTCGTGGGCGTCCAGCGGCAGCGGCTGCGCGAAGTCGGCGTAGTAGCGCAGCAGCGCGCCGTGCGAGCGGTCGGTGTCGAAGCCGACGAAGGGCTGCTGGCGGTCGATGAAGTGCTGCGCCAGCACGCGCGCCAGCAGCGACTTGCCGACGCCGCCTTTTTCGCCGCCTATGAAGTGGATGTGGCTCATGTCAGGTGTCCGTGTGAAGGGCCGCGGGGCGGGTTGCAGGGAGCGTGCCACGGCGCCCGCCGCCAGGGGCGGGCTGCGTCACGGCTGCGATGCGGGGCGAGCGCCGGCATCGTAGCGCAGGGTCCGCGGCCCGAAGCCCGTGGCGGCGCGGCAGCGGTCTTGCGCGTTGGCGCTAACCTCCGCGCATGACGTCGCGCGCCGCCCCGGCCGAACAGGCGGGCCCGCGGCCCCGCCTGTTCGCGCTGGCCTGGCCGCTGTTCCTCGAACTGCTGTTGGGCATCGCCGTCGGCATGGCCGGCACCGCGCTGGCAGCGCGCCAGTCCGACCTCGCGGGCGCTTCTTTCGCGCTGGCGCACCATGTCTTCGGCATGCTGTTCATCCTGTTCCGCGTCGTCGGTGCCGGTGTCGGCGTGGTGCTGACGCAGGCGCTGGGCGCGGGCCGACGCGCTGCGGCCGACGCCGTGGCGCGCGCCGTGCTCGGCGCCAGCACCTGGGTCGGCGTGGCGGTGGCGCTGCCGGCACTGCTGGCGCCGGTGGCGCTGCTGCACCTGCTGAACGCACCGGCCGAGGTGCTGCCGCTGGCCACGCCGCTGTTGATGGCGCTGGCCCCGGCGATGCTGCTCGACGCCTGGATCGCCAGCATGACGGCCGTGATGCGCGCCCACCTGCGCGCCCGCGACACGCTGGGCGTCACGGTGGTGATGCACCTCATGCATCTGGCGCTGATGGGCCCGCTGATGACGGGCTGGGGGCCGCTGCCGGCGCTCGGGCTGCCGGGTTTTGCGCTTGCCGTGGTCGTCTCGCGGGCCGTCGCCATCGTGCTGCACCTGATGCTGTGGCGGCTGCGGCTGGGCATCGTGCCGGTGTGGGCCGACCTTTGGCGGTTGCGCCGCCGCGAACTCACCGCCGTGGCGCGCATCGGCCTGCCGGGCGCGGCCGAGAACATCGCCTATCGCCTGGCCTTCATGGTCAGCGTGGCGGTGGCGGGTGGCCTGGGCGCGGCGGCGCTGGCCACGCATGCCTATGCCATGCAGATCGTCATGGTCGTGCTGCTGTTCGGGTTGGCCACCGGCCTGAGCGTGGAGACCGTGGTCGGCCACCTCATCGGCGCCGGCCACCTGCACGAGGCCCACCGCGTGGTGCGGCGCGCGCTGGCGCGCGGCCTGGGCGTCAGCGTGCTGGTGGCCACGGCGGCCGCGCTGGCGGGGCCGTGGCTGATGCGCCTGTTCACGGCCGACGCGCAGATCATCGCCGCCGCCGTGGCGCTGCTGTGGTGGACGGTGCTGCTCGAGCCCGGCCGCACCTTCAACCTGGTGGTCATCAACGCGTTGCGGGCGGCCGGCGACGCGCGCTATCCGGTGGCCGTGGGGGCCGTGAGCCTGGCCGTGGTGCTGGCCGGCGGCAGCTGGCTGCTGGGCGTGCACTTCGAGCTGGGTCTGCCCGGCGTGTGGCTGGCCTACGCCGCAGACGAGTGGCTGCGCGGCCTGCTGATGTGGCGCCGTTGGGCCACGCTGGCGTGGGTGCCCCATGCGCGGGCGTCGCGCAAGCGGCTGGCGGCGGCATGAGATATTGTCGTCAGGCTGTCCTCGGCGGAGATGCCGCGGGCAATCACCCAGATCCGGCAGGCGCGGCCGCAGCTGGGCGGTTGGTCTTTGGGAGTCATGATCAACGCGATGACGACTTGCCTGCAGTCGCCTCGCTTGTCGCGGCTGCCGCCGATCTGACGCAGGGCGTCGGGGCTGCTGTCCGCGTCGGTTTCGGAGCAGGTACTGTGTTGCCGCTACAAGTGCAGGCCCAGCCAACCAGCACGCGCCCCAGTGAACCTCAACTCACAGGTCAGTTGCGTGAGTGTCAGAAAGACCGGCAAGATTTTTGAGCTGTGCGACCTGGTTTGCGGCAAGCTCGCGCGCCAGTTCAAGCACCAGCTGCAGGTATGCGCGGTCCTCGCGGCACCGTCGGCCCGAGAAGTCTTGACCCCTCCCCCAGGGCCTCGGCTGCTCCAAGCCCGTCCCTCGTGGGGGGGGGTCAAGGTGCCCTGGCCGCGAGGTGGCGGTCCAGGAAACGCGCCGTGCGGTTCCAGAAGTCGATCTGGTGCGCCGGCAGACGCCAGCCATGCCCCTCGTCTTCGTACACCACCCACTCGAGCGCGCCGTTGCCGGGCTGCACCGCGCGGCGGAAAGTCTCACCGTGCACCATGGGCACACGCCGGTCGGCACTGCCATAGGCCAGCAGCAAAGGCTGGGTGATGGCCTGGGCATGGGTCAACGGCGAATGGGCCTTCAGGTCTGCGGCGTCCTTGACGCGGTCACCCAGCAGGGTCGGCATGCCATGTTTCTTGAAGTCATCAGAGATGTCGTCCCACTTGACCGTGTGCAGCATGTCCAGGTCCGTCACCGCCAGCCAGGCGACCGCGCAGCGAAACAGCTCGGGGTCGCGCACCAGCCCCATCAGCGCGGCATAGCCGCCGTAGCTGGCGCCTGCGATGGCGATGCGCCGGGGGTCGGCGAACCCCTGTGCGATGGCCCAGCGCGCCGCGTCCGCCAGGTCGGTCTGCATGGCCTTGCCCCATTGCCGCCAGCCGGCCTGTTGATGCCGGGCGCCAAAACCATGGGTGCCGCGAAACTGCGGCTGCAGCACCGCGTAACCACGCGCCGCAAGGAACTGCACTTCGGCGTCGAAGCGCCATGAGGGCGCGCGAGTGAACGGCCCACCATGCACCAGCAGCACCAGCGGCAAGGGGCGTCTGCCTTCGCCGCGGGGCAGGCTCAGCCAGACGGGGATCTCAAGGCCATCGCGCGCCTTGAAGCGCAGCATCTCCATCTCGGCATGCTGCTGGGCGTCCAGGTCGGGGCGCTCGGCGCCGACGCGCGTGAACTTGCGCGTCTGGCGGTTGTAGAGGAAATACAGCGTGGGCTGGATGTCGGCAAAGGCCTCCACCAGCACCCAGGGCGAGCGGGCACTCCAGGGCACGGACAGGCGGTTGACGGTGCGCGGCAGCACCTTGTCGATGACCTGCTGCACGGCACGCATGTCGGCGTCCTGCCACTGCGTGACTTCGGCGTCGATGGTGAAACGCCAGCCCAGTACCTTGTCCTCGCGCGCCACGATCTGCGCGTCGACATCAAACCCGGGCGACTGCGCCAACGGCTGCGCCGACTACGCGCCGGTCTGCGGGTTCAGCTGCCACAGCGCCAGCTTGTCGCCGTCGCGCTGGGCGCTGACGTACAAGAGCCCGTCAGCACCAACATGCCGCACCTGCAGCTCGTGGCCTTCGGTGTAGGTGTTGAATTCGCTGAGCAGCTTCCACTGGCCGTCGGCCGGGTTGCGCCAGCGCAGCGTGCTCTTTTCGCCCTGGCGCGTCAGCACCGCACGCAACTCGCCTGCGGCGTCGGGCCACCAGGCCACCGAATGCAGCGGCGCCTCGACTTCATGCGTGCCGCCCCGGCGCGTGTTCAGGCGCAGCAGCCTGACGTAGCCGAAATCCTTTCCGTCATAGGCCTCGGGCCGCACCGCCAGCACATCGTCGCCGCGCCGCTGGCTCGTGCCATTGAGCAAGAAGGTATTCCAGGGCTCCATGCTGCGGGGCTTGTCGCCGTCCGCGACCCAGGGGGCACTGGCCTGATCGACCAGTTGCCTGAAGTTTGTGCCGTCATGGTCCACGGCAAACAGGCCAGGAGCGAGTTCAATCCTGCCCTCGGGCACAGCACGCTGGACCAGGGTGAAGGCCAGGCGCAGCGCATTGACCCAGACCACCGAACCCACATCCGCGTCCTTGGCGGCGTAGGCCACGGCGGGTTTCATCGTCTCCAGGTCCAGCACCGAGAGCAGCGCCCGGCCGTGTGGGCCGATCATCACCATCGCCAGGCGCTTGCCATCGGGCGCCAGCGCCGCGTCCAGCATCTGCGGCGCACGGAAGAAGCGCGCGGCATCGGGGCGCTGCGCATCGGCCCGGCTCTGGCCGGGCTGGCCCGCGGCAAGCAGCGCCGCGCCCAGCAGGCTGCGGCGCGTCAGGCCCCGGGCAGACGCGCCGCCACCGGCCATGTTCAACCCACTGCGGCCTTGCCGGCCGCGCAGTGCTGCCGCACATAGGCGGCGTGATCGGGCATCACGTCGACGCACTTGGCGATGACGCTGCGCACGCTTTCCAGGTAGTCGGCGATACCGGCATCGTTCTGCAGATCGACCAAGGCGTTGTAGCCCTCGGGCTGCAGGTTCTGTCCTTCCATCACCTGCAGCCAGCTCGCTTCGGCGAACAACTCGCTGTTGAAACGCACGATGCGGCCACGGGCACGGTAGAGGTCGATCTTGCGCTGCAGTGAATCGGGTACGGCCATCGTGGCGGCGGACTTCCAGAACGCCGAGTCTTCGCGCTGGTTGAGCTTGTAGTGCAGGATCACGAAGTCGCGCACGCTCTCAAAATCGAAGCGCGATTGGCGGTTGAACTCGTCTCTGTCCGTCGGGTTGAAGCCCTGATCCGGGAAGAACTCGATCAGGCGCTGGATCGATGCCTGCACCATGTGGATGGCGGTCGACTCCAGCGGCTCGAGGAAGCCGCCGCTCAATCCGATGGCAATCACGTTCTTCAGCCAACTCTGCTTGCGCATGCCTGGCGTGAATTTGATCATCCGCGGATCGGCCAGGGGTCTGCCGTCTAGGTTCGCCAGCAGGGTGGAGGCCGCCTCGTCATCGCTGATGTGCTGGCTGCAGTAGACATGGCCGTTGCCGATGCGGTGCTGCAGCGGTATGCGCCATTGCCATCCGGCGCGGTGCGCGGTCGAGCGGGTGTAGGGCGTCAGCGGGACGACGGACTCGCAGGGCACGGCCAGCGCGCGGTCACAAGGCAGCCAGTGCGTCCAGTCCTCGTAACCGGATCGCAGCGTGTCCTCGATCAGCAGGCCGCGGAAACCCGTGCAGTCGATGTACAGATCGCCCTCGACGCGCTCGCCGCTGGCGAGCACCAGCGCGTCGACATGGCCGTCCTCGGCGCGCTGGCAGACCTGCACGATCTTGCCTTCGATGCGCTGCACGCCGCTTCGCTCGGCGAGCTGGCGCAGGTACTTCGCATACAGGCCCGCGTCGAAGTGGTAGGCGTGCGCGATCTGGTTCAGCGGCGAGTTGCCGGCATCGGTGCGCGCCGGCATGAACTTGTTGGCCTTGCTGGCCATGCGCGTGATGGAGTAGTGCTCCAGGCCCGGCACCTTGCCCGCTGCGTGCAGCTTGCGCCAATACTGGTCGAAGGGCACGGTCCACAGCGCTTGGCCGAGTTCGCCGAAGCCGTGCATGTAGCGGTCGCCCAGACGGCCCCAGTTGACGAACTCGATGCCTAGCTTGAAGGTGCCTTGGGTGGCGCGCAGGAAGTCGTTTTCGTCGATGCCGACGATCTTGTTGAAGATCTGGATCATCGGGATCGTCGCCTCGCCGACGCCGATGATGCCGATCTCGTCCGACTCCACCAGCCGGATCTCGTACTGGCCGCGCAGCGTGGTCGCCAGCGCCGCGGCGGTCATCCATCCCGAAGTGCCGCCACCGGCGATGACGATGGTCTTGATGGGAGATGCTTGCATCGAATTTCCAAACAATCGGCCGTGCCGGTCTTATACCGCCTGAGCGGTGCACGTGTCCGCTCAGGTGAGCCTTGAAATGAAGAAGGGTGCCGCTGGGACACCCTCCGGTCTCGGCGAGGCGCCTACTGCCAGGTGTATGCGGACGTGTCGACCGCGCCGGTCGAACTGGACGGTGACGTGAACACGCGGTTGTTGCCACCTTCCCAGGTCACTACGCCGTTGCTGTCCTTCTTGATGAACTTGAATTCGAACAACGTTCCCTTGGGCACGCTGACCGGCAGGAACCACTGCGGGTAGTTCGGGTTCATCATCGCCTCGGGCGCCTTGGCCGGATCCCATGAACCCAGCTCCGGGATGCTGCCCACGACGTATACGTTCTGGCCGAAGACCGTGGTGGCATCGACCTTGAAGTTGACCTGCACCTGGTCACCCGAGAGCACCTCATAGCGGAAGGCGTTGCTCGTGTTCGCGCTCTTGACGACCGTGATGCTGAGCACGCCGGGTGCGGCCGTCGCAGGCACCAGGGCCTCGATCATCGTGTCGGTAGCCGCGACGACGGTGGCCGTCGCCGTGCCGAACTTGACGGTGGGCGTGCCGCCCAGGCCGGTACCGTAGATGTAGACCCTGTTACCGGCACGCCCCGAGGTCGAGATGACGTCACCTATGCGCGGGATCGTGGTGCCCAGTGAGGGGTTGTACGACCACACGTTGACCTCGCCGCCCGAGAG
>PNKD01000017.1 GCA_013822265.1 Leptothrix sp. (in: b-proteobacteria) | reverse complement strand
GCAATGTGGGGCTGCTGGGCATCGACATAGACTTGCCGCAAATCGACGAGCCGCCAGGCTGCGGGAGAGGTCCGGCACATGCCCACACGCAAGAGCACACCGCCGACGGCGCCAGAGGGTACAGACGCGCCAGGCGCCGAGCAGGCCATCCAGGCCACCCGCCACCGCGCCAAGCGCAAGAACATCCCGCCCGCCGGGCTGGAGGCGCAGGGCCGGGTGGAAGAGGCACCCAAGGCGCGGTTTGAGTACAACCCGCACCTGCCGCCGGTGCTCCGCTTCTCCGACGACCCGGCGGCGACCGACCGTCTGCCGCAACTGCTGGCCACCGCCCGCGAACGCGCGTTGAGCGCCGACGAAGCGGCCGTGCTCGCCGCCGCGCTGCGCCGCCACGAGCCCTGGCTGGAATGGGCCGGCAAGCGCGAGCGGCCCTGGTTCGAAGTGGAGCCGCCGGCGCTGCACATCCATGAACGCGTCAGCACCCAGGCCATGCTGCGCGTGCTGGCGCGCGAAGACGTGAACCGCGACCTGTTTGCCGACCCGCAGCAGAGTTACGCCGAGGCGGTGCAGTTCTACAAGCACGAAGTGGACTGGTCCAACCGCATGATCCTGGGCGACAGCCTGGCGGTGATGGCCAGTCTGGCGAGGCGCGAAGACCTGGCGGCCAAGGTGCAGATGATCTACATCGACCCGCCCTACGGCATCAGCTTCAAGAGCAACTTCCAGCCGCAACTGGGCCAACGTGACGTGAAGGACCGCGAGCAGGACCTGACGCGCGAGCCCGAGATGGTGAAGGCCTACCGCGACACCTGGACGCTGGGCATCCATTCGTACCTGGCCTATCTGCGCGACCGGCTGATGATGGCGCGCGAGCTGTTGACCGAGAGCGGCAGTGTGTTCGTGCAGATTTCGGATGAGAACCTGCATCGGGTGCGGTGCGTGATGGATGACGTGCTCGGCGCCGAGAACTTTGTGAGCGTGGTTTCTTTTAAGACGACGACAACTGGCTCAGGCGACTTACTTGCGACAGTCAACGACTTCTTGGTTTGGTATGCGAAGGACAAGCCGCGGATCAAGTTCAACCCTGTTTATCTACCCAAAGACGATGAGCCAGACAACATTTATAAGTACCTTGAGTTCACGTCTGGCCACGAGTTGACATTGGTTGCTTCGCATGCCGAGTCTCGTTCAGCCATGCTTGCCGAGTCGCGCCTTTTCTCGATGGACAACATTACGTCCTCGCGGCCTGCCGGAGACGGCGACCTCAAGAGCTACGACTTTCAAGGAGTCCCGTACCCGGTGACCAAGGGAACGTTCAAGAGCGACGGCCCAGGCCTAAGGCGGCTAGAGCGTGCGAATCGGCTTGGTGTAACGGGTTCGACGTTGCGTTACAAGCGAATGTTCTTGGACTTCGCGGTAACGCCTGTCGCCAACATGTGGACCGACACAAGCACAGGAAGCTTCACAGAATCGAAGGTGTACGTGGTGCAGACAGCGACGAAAGTTGTTGACCGCTGCCTCCTCATGACCACCGACCCCGGCGACCTCGTCCTCGACCCCACCTGCGGCAGCGGCACCACGGCCTTCGTCGCCGAGAAATGGGGCCGCCGCTGGATCACCATCGATTCCAGCCGCGTGGCGCTGGCGCTGGCGAAGCACCGCCTGATGACGGCCAGCTTCGAGCACTTCAAGCTGCGAGCGCTCTCGCCCGAAGACCTTCAACGCAACCCGCGCGGCGCCTGGCTGCGCAACGGGGGACCCGAGCCGAAGACGTTTGACTGCAAGACGGTGCCGCACATCACGCTGAAAAGCATCGCGCGCAACAGCTCACTGGACCCCATCTTTGCGAAACACGAGCCGGTGCTTGCCGTGAAGCTGACCGCGCTGAACCACGCGTTGGCCAAGGCGACGCCGGAACTCAAAGACAAGCTGTCGGCGAAGCTGACGCGCAAGCACCGCGAAGAAGGCGCCAGCGCGGTCAGCGATGCCGACATCCGCCGCTGGCTGCTGCCCGGCACGCACCCCGCGCACCTGCGCGAAGCCAAAGCGGCCAAGCCGCTGAAGGCATTGACGGCAAAGCAGGCGCAGGCCTACCGCGCGGCCATCCCTGTGGGTGAGTGGCAAGCCTGGCAGGTGCCCTTCGACACCGACGCCGACTGGCCCAAGCCACTGGCCGACGCGCTGACGGCTTACCGCACCGCCTGGCGCACCAAGATGGACGAGGTGAACGCCTGCATAGCGGCCAATGCCGACGTGGAAGAACTGGTCGATCAGCCGCTGCCCGCGCCCGGCGTGGTGCGCGTGGCCGGGCCCTTCACGATCGAAGGTGTGATTGCGCACGAGCAGGGCCCTGACGACGATTCGCCCATCGGCGGCGCGCCGGGCGAACTCGACACCTTCGACGGCGAAGGCGTGGCTGCCGGCACAGTGACCAACGCCGAAGCCCACCTCGACAAGATCATGCGGCTGCTGAAGGCGTCGGGCGTGGACTTCGCGGGTAACGTCAACAAACGCTTCGCGCGGCTGGAGCCCATGGCCAGCGCGGCGCTGCTGCACGCGGAAGGAAGTTGGACCGACGACGGCGACCGGCGCGTGGCGGTGTCGGTAGGCCCCGAGGTGGGCAACGTCACTGCCTACCAGGTGGAAGACGCGGTGCGCGCGGCCAACCGCGCCGGCTACGACGAAGTGGTGTTCGCCGGCTTCGGCTTCGACGCCGCCGCGCAGGCCGCCATCGACGAAGCCACACACCCCAAGCTGCGCCTGCACATGGCGCTGATTCGCCCCGACGTGGCCATGGGCGACCTGCTGAAGTCACAGCCCGGCAGCCAGCTCTTCATGGTCTTCAGCGCGCCGCGCGTGAAGCCGCCCGTGCGCCAGGCCGACGGCCAGTTCACGGTGGAAGTGGAAGGCATGGACGTCTACGACCCGGTGAGCAACGCGCTCTTCCCCACCAGCCGCGACCGCATCGCCGCCTGGTTCGTCGACACCGACTACGACGGCCGCACCTTCTGCATCTGCCAGGCCTTCTTCCCCGACCGCAAGAAGTGGGACAAGCTGGCCCGCGCCCTGGGTGACAAGGGCGTGGTGGACGAAGGGCGCTTCGACGCGCTGTCGGGATTCGAGTGCCTGGCCTTTGCGCGGCCACTGCGCCTGCCAGCCCGCGCACCGTGGCGCGTGGCGGTAAAGGTGATCGACCCGCGGGGCAACGAAGGCCTGCGTGTGCTCACCATGCCCGAGTGAGGCCCACCATGATCGAACGCATCCTCATCGAGAACTTCAAGAGCCTGCGCAAGGTGGACTTGAAGCTCGGCCGCATGAACTTGTTCATTGGCAGCAACGCCAGCGGCAAGAGCAACTTCTTCGACGCGCTGCGGGTGCTGCAGGGCATCGGCAACGGGTTCACGATCAGCGAGATCCTGGACGGCAAGCCACGCAGCGCCACGAGCGAAGTGTGGGAGGGTGTCCGCGGGGGCAGCTCGAAAGCCTGTTTCCTGCCCGAAGCCCAGACAGATGAGATCGCGTTCTTGGTCAGTGGCCGGCTCGCAGGCAAGACTGGCGCCGCCTGGGAGTACGCCATCACGCTAGGCGCCAGCGACGGGCGGGTGGTTCACGAACGGCTCGCAGTGCCCGGTGAGGTCTTCGACTCCGCCCCCGTGAGCAAGAACACCCGCGCTGACCCGGTGATTGCCGTGCGCTACCAGTCGGGGAACCAGAGCCGGCCGCCGCACTTGAAGTTCGAACGTGCCCGGCCAGTGCTGACGCAGCTTGCCCGCGCCAACGGTGATCAAGGCGTGAAGTCCGCGCACGCGGAAGCCGCCTCGGCCATCGCACGCACCTTGGCCAACATGCAGCGCATCGATCCGAGCCCGGCCGTGCTGCGCGGCTATTCGCAAACGCAACACATAGCGCGAATGGGCGAGCGGGGCGAGAACTTTGCCGCGCTGGTCAACACGATCGGCAAGGACGCCAAGACCAAAGACGCCTACTTGTCGTGGCTGCGACAACTTCGCCCGGCCGAGGTGGATGACGTCGGCACGTTGACGGGTGCCGTGGGCGAGCCGCTGTTCATGCTCAAGGAACACGGACGTGTCGAGCCCTTCCCTGCCACTGTCCTCAGCGACGGTACGCTGCGCTTTGCGGCCATCACGGCGGCGTTCTTCCAGCCCGACATGCCCGACGTGATGACGATCGAGGAGATCGAGAACGGCATCCACGCCAGCCGGGTGCGTTTGCTGGTGGACCTGCTGCGCAGCCGTGCAGCGGCTGGCACCACGCAGGTCATGGCCACCACCCACTCGCCCATCGTTCTGGCCTGGTTGACCGAGGCGGAATACGCGAGCACCTTCTTCTGCAAGCGCGACGAAGCGACAGGCGAATCCCGCATCTGCGCGCTTCCGGAAGTGCCGCACTTCCTGGACGTGGTGAACAAGCAGCCGATAGCCGATCTCTTTGCCGAGGGTTGGCTGGAGGCGGCGCTGTGAGTTTCAAGGTGTTGGTGATCCCCGAGGACCACACGCACAACGGTGCCATCCTGAAGCCGCTGGTCCAGGCGGTGCTGGCCGACGCCGGCAAGCTGGCCGCTGACGTGCGGGTGCTGGACAACCCGCGAGTGCAGGGCTTCGAGCAGGCGGTTGCCGCCATCAAGGGCGCGCTGGTCGATCGCTATCGCTGGATGGACCTGTGGTTGTTCATGCCCGACGCCGACAAGGCGAAACCGGCCGCGATGACGGCGCTGGAGGCGGCAGTCGCCGCCCAGGGTGTCACGCTGATGTGTTGCGCAGCCGAACCGGAGCTGGAAATCTTTGCTTCGGTGCCGTACCGCGCCGAGATCCCGGGCGGATGGCCCCAGGCCCGCCGCCACGCGCGGTTCAAGGAAGTGATCTTCCCCCCACTGCTGGACCGACACGGCGATGCCAGACGGCCCAGCGGCGGGCGCGATCTCATGATCGGTGCGGCGCTGGCGAATCTGGCGCTGCTGTACCAGCTGTGCCCTGAGCTCAAGACGCTGCGCGACCGCATTGCGGCCCACCTGCAGGGGGTCGCGCCATGAACGCCGCGCAAGCCGACCTTCCCATCCAGCCGGTCGACAAGCCCATCCTGTGCTCGCCCTACAAGGAACCCGACCAGCACTGGCTCTACAACCGCAGCACCGGCATCCCCCGCAAGGAACCGGGCCGGCGCGCCGCCGGCTATTGGTTCAAGAGCGACCGCACCGGCAGCGCGCAGCAGAAGCTGGCCTTCATGACGCAGGAGGAGAGCGACGACCTGCCGCTGGTCAACGCCCTGCGCGAAGACGTTAAGCGCTGGCGCGATGGTGGCTGGCGCGGCGCCAGCGAAACCACCAAGACGCTGTTGCGGCACTGGTCGCGCGAAGACCGATCGCGACGCCTGTTTTTCTGCCAGATCGAGGCCGCCGAGACCCTGATCTACCTGCGCGAGATGCTGGCGCAGGGACGCAAGCCGCCGTTCACGCCTAAGCTGACCCTGGCCGACCACGAGGCCTTGATGGCGGGCCGCAACCCGCGCCCGCTGGAGTGGGTGACGACTGTGGCGCAGCATCCCAAGTTGGTTGACCGGCCGCACGAAGCGGGGCTGCGGGCACTGACGCGCTACGCCTGCAAGATGGCCACCGGCAGCGGCAAGACGGTGGTGATGACGCTGCTGCTGGCCTGGGCCTTCTGCAACCGCGGCACCAAACCGGGTGACACCCGCTACCCGCGCCGGGCGTTGGTGGTGTGCCCCAACCTCACGATCCGCGAGCGACTTGCGGTGCTGAACCCGGGCGACCCGGAAAACTACTTCGACAAGTTCGACATCGTGCCCAGCTCTCTGCGGCCGGAGTTGGCCAAGGGCCGAGTTCGCGTCACCAACTGGCACGCGTTCAACCCCGAGGCTGAGGACATCCGCGTCGGCGGCGTGGCGGTGGGCCGTCTGGGGCCGGAGACGGCCAACTCCTTTGCGCGCAGCCGCCTGAACGAACTCTGGGACGACGAGCCGATCCTGGTGCTAAACGACGAAGGCCACCACGCCTACCGCCCGGCGCCCGTGGCCGATGACGAGGCGATGACCACCGCCGAGAAGGCCGAACGCGAGGAAGCCACCGTCTGGGTGAGTGGCTTGGACAAGATCAACGCTGCCTGTGGCGTGGCCTTCTGCGTCGACCTGTCGGCGACGCCTTTCTACATCGGCGGCAGCGGCTACCCCGAGGGCTCGCCCTTCCCCTGGATCGTGAGTGACTTTGCACTGGTCGATGCCATCGAGAGCGGCATCACCAAGATTCCTCGCCTGCCGGCGGCGGACAACACAGGGCGGCCCGACCCCAAGTTCTTTAAGCTGTGGGAACACGTGATGGACGGCCTGCGCGCAGGTGAACGCCTGACCGGGGGCAAGCCAAAGCCGGAGGTCGTGTTCCGGAAGGCGGAGGACGCGCTGCTCACGCTGGCTGGGCAATGGCAAGGGCGTTTTGAGCAGATCGAAGCCGGGTCGCCGGGGCAAGACCGCACGCCGCCGGTGATGATCATCGTCTGCGACAACACCGACATTGCCGAACACTTCCATCGCAAGATTTCAGGCGAAGAGACCGTGGAGGTCGACGCCGCCGAGGAAGATGACGATGACGACGAGGAGGAGGCTGCCGCACCCCGCAGGCGCCGCAAGCCCAAGCCCGTAAAGCGCTACGACGGCGGCATGCAGGGCTTCCCCGAGTTGGCAAACGCGGCGGGGCAGGAGCGCACGCTGCGCATCGACTCGAACCTGCTGGCTGCCGCCGAGAGCGGCGACCCCAATGCGACGCGCAAGGAAGCGGCAGAGGCGTTGCGCCGGATCGTGTCCACTGTCGGCAAGCTGGGTGCACCGGGCGAGCAAGTGCGCTGCGTGGTGAGCGTGAACATGCTCAGCGAGGGCTGGGATGCGAACAACGTGACGCACATCCTGGGGCTGCGTGCCTTCAACAGCCAGTTGCTCTGCGAACAGGTGGTCGGTCGCGGGTTGCGTCGCATGGACTACACGCCTGACCCCGCCACCGGCTTGCTGACCGAAGAGTACGTGGACATCTTCGGCGTGCCGTTCTCGCTGATTCCGTTCAAGGGCAGACCACCGGGCGACCCACCACCACCCGACGACAGGCCCAAGCACGAGGTGCTGGCCATGCCGGCGCGGGCAGCTTTCGAGATGCGTTTCCCAGTAGTCGAGGGCTTCGTCGTCGACCTTCAGCGGCATCTGGTTCGCTGCGATGTGGACGCCGTCGAGCGCATCAAGCTCGACCCTTGGTCCAACCCGACAGCCGCCTTCGTGCGCCCACAGGTCGGCTATGCGATCGGCTCGCCGGGAACACAGACGGGCTTTGGTTTCGATGTCGTCACGCGGGACGAGTACTACCGCAACACGCACTTGCAGACCATCGCCTTCGAGATTGCTCGCGAGGTCGTGCGGCAGCTGGTGGAAGCGGCGCATCCGCGTGCGGAGCGCTTGCGTTCAACCGGCCGCGCGACGCTTTTTCCGCAGGTGCTGCGCTTTGTTCAGGGCTACATCGATCGCCGGGTGGACTTCAACGACTGCCATCCCTGCGAGTTGGGCCTTCAGACCTACGCGATGCGCGTCGTGAGTCTGTTGGCATCATCCATCGAACCGGATGCGGATCGCGGTGAGGCGGCCATCCTGCCGCGGTTGAACCGCTACCGGCCGATAGCGAGCACGGCCAGCGTTCGCTTCAAAACCGTCAAGCCCGTGCAGGCCACTTCAGCCAGCCACTTGAACTTCGTGGCTGCGGACACGAATTCCTGGGAGCAAGCTGCGGCGACCCAGTTGGAGATGCTGGCCAAGCAAGGCCATGTCATCTGCTACGCGAGGAACGATCATCTGGAACTGAACGTGCCGTACGAGTTCTATGGCCAGCCGCGGGTCTACGAGCCGGACTTCATCGTCAAGTTGAGCAATGGTCTGCAGGTGATGCTGGAGGTGAAGGGCCAGGCCATGGCTGAGACGGAAGCCAAGCACCAGGCTGCGAAGCGTTGGGTGTCCGCGGTGAACCACTGGGGGCAACTGGGCCAATGGCGCTTCGAGGTGTGCTGGGACCCGCAGAAGCTGGGGCAGGCCCTGCGCGAGTTGGTTCCCAAACTTGAAACTTCTCCGACCTGAGCGCCCCAAGGGCGCCCAAGCCAAGCCGTTTCAGGCAGGCATCGCCACCGGTTGCGCCTGCGCCAGCTTCACCGCCTGGCGTGCCGCGTGCAGCAGCGGTTCGGTGTAGCCGCTGGGCTGCTCCTTGCCCTTGAAGACGAGGTCCACCGCGGCGCGGTAGGCCAGGCTGGTGTCCCAGTGCCCGGCCATCGGCTGGTACAGCGGGTCGCCGGCATTCTGCTGGTCGACCACCGCGGCCATGCGCCGGAAGGTGGCGTGCACCTGCTCGGGCGTGACGACGCCGTGCAGCAGCCAGTTGGCGATGTGCTGGCTGCTGATGCGCAGCGTGGCGCGGTCTTCCATCAGGCCGACGTTGTGGATGTCGGGCACCTTGCTGCAGCCCACACCCTGGTCGACCCAGCGCACCACGTAGCCCAGGATGCCCTGAACGTTGTTGTCCAGCTCCTGCTGCACTTCGGGGGGCGTCCAGAACGGCACCAACGCCACCGGCACCTGCAGGATCGCGTCGAGCAGCCGCTCTTCGAGCTGTGGGGCGTCGGGACGGCGCGCGAACGCCTCCATGCTTTCCTGCAGCGCGGCGACGTCGACCTGGTGGTAGTGCAGCGCGTGCAGCGTGGCCGCGGTGGGGCTGGGCACCCAGGCGGTGTTGGCGCCCGACTGCGGGTGCGCGATCTTCTCCTTCATCATGTCGGCCATCAGGTCGGGCATGGCCCACATGCCCTTGCCGATCTGGGCGCGGCCGCGCAGCCCGCAGGCCAGGCCGATCTGCACGTTGTTGAACTCGTAGGCGCGCAGCCAGTTGGCGTTTTTCATGCGCGGCTTGCGCACCATCGGCCCGGCCCGCATGGCGGTGTGGATCTCGTCGCCGGTGCGGTCCAGGAAGCCGGTGTTGATGAAGGCCACGCGGGCCGCGGCCTCGGCGATGCAGGCCTTCAGGTTGACGCTGGTGCGCCGCTCCTCGTCCATGATGCCGAGCTTGACGGTGTTCTGCGGCAGGCCCAGCATCTGCTCGACGCGGCTGAACAGCTCGCAGGCAAAGGCCACCTCGGCCGGGCCGTGCATCTTCGGCTTGACGACGTAGACGCTGCCGGTGCGCGAGTTGTGCAGGCCGGGCGTGCCCAGGTGCTTGAGGTCGTGCAGGGCGATCGTGCTCGTGACGACGGCGTCCAGGATGCCTTCGGGGATCTCACGACCGTCGTCCCACAGGATGGCGGGGTTCGTCATCAGGTGGCCGACGTTGCGCACGAACAGCAGCGAACGACCGTGCAGCGTGACGGGCTGGCCGTCGGCGCCCGTGTAGCGGCGGTCGGGCTCGAGGTGGCGCGTGAAGGTGTGGCCGCCCTTGTGCACGGCCTCGGTCAGCGTGCCGCGCAGGATGCCCAGCCAGTTGCGGTAGGCCAGCACCTTGTCGTCGGCGTCGACCCCGGCCACCGAGTCTTCGAGGTCGAGGATGGTCGACAAGGCGGCCTCCACCACCAGGTCGGCGACGCCGGCGGGGTCGCTCTTGCCGATGGCGTGGCTGCGATCGATGCGGATGTCCAGGTGCAGGCCGTGGTGGCGCAGCAGCACCGACGAGGGTGCTGCGGCGTTGCCCTGGTAGCCGACGAAACGGGCCGGGTCGGCCAGGCCGGTGACGGTGCCATCCTTCAGCGCCACGGCCAGCTTGCCGCCTTCGACCCGGTAGCCGGTGGCGACGCGGTGCGAGCCGGTGGCCAGCGGGGCGGCCTGGTCGAGCACGTTGCGGGCGTAGTCGATCACCTTCTGGCCGCGCACCGGGTTGTAGCCGGTGCCCTTTTCGGCGCCGCCGGATTCCGGGATCACGTCGGTGCCGTAGAGCGCGTCGTACAGCGAGCCCCAACGCGAATTCGCGGCGTTGAGGGCGTAGCGCGCGTTGAGGATGGGCACCACCAGTTGCGGCCCGGCCAGCTTGGCGAGCTCGTCGTCCACGTGGGTCGTGGTGCACTGCGCCGGACCCTTGGGCTCGACGAGGTAGCCGATGCGCTCGAGGAAGGCCCGGTAGGCGGGCATGTCGCCGATCGGCCCCGGGTGGGCCGCGTGCCAGGTGTCCAGTTCGACCTGCAGGCGGTCGCGTTCGGCCAGCAGGGCGGCGTTCTTCGGCGCCAGTTCGCGCACGATGGCGTCGAAGCCGGCCCAGAGGTGCGCCGCGTCGATGCCGGTGCCGGGCAGCACTTCGTCTTCGACGAAACGGACCAGGGTGTCGGCGACCTGAAGGCTTTGGAGGGGGGTGTACATGGCGGGGTCTCCCGGTTCAAGATGAAGAAGGGGCGGCGGCAGCGCGCGCGTTCTGGCGCGGCAGGCAGTCCAGCACGTCACGCAGGGTGCGGCCGACGCGGGTGGGCGCGGTGCCCAGGCGGTCCAGCGGCGCGCCACCGCGGTTCACCCACAACGTGGTGTAGCCGTACCAGGTGGCGCCGATGGCGTCCCAGCAGTTGCTGCTGACGAATAGGATGTCGCGCGCCGGCATGGCGAAGGCCGCCGGCCCCAGCGCATAGGCGGCGGGGTCGGTCTTGAAGCGGCGCGTGGCGTGCACGCTGAGCACATGGGCCAGGCAGTCGCCGAAGCCGGCGCTCTTCACGGCCACGTCCAGCATCTCCGGGTTGCCGTTGCTCAGGATGCCGGCCGGCACGCCGCGGCGCTTCAACTCGGCCAGCACCTCGCGGTTCTCCGGGAACACGCTGAGGTGGCGGTACTCGTTCATCAAGCGGTCTTCGGCACCGGCGTTCAGCTCGAGGCCCAGGCGCTCGGCGCTGAATTGCAGCGCGGCCCGCGTGAGATCCCAGAACGGGCGGTAATTCTTGTCGGACTCGGCGCTCATCGTCACCAGACGCGTGTACTCGATCTGCTTGTCACGCCAGAGCTGGCTCAGGCGCTCACCCTGTCCGGGGTAGAGCTGCTCGGCCAGCAGGGCCACGCTGTGCACGTCGAACAGCGTGCCGTAGGCGTCGAACAGCACTGCGCGAATTTTCATGCGAACACTTTATTCGATGCGCTGGACGGCATTAAGTGCACTGGAAGTCATTGATTTGTGCGTTGGCTATGCATAATCCGACCGCATGAGCCGCCTCAAGCAACTCGAGTCCTTCGTTGCGGTGTCCAGCAAGGGCAGCCTGACGGCGGCCGCGCTGGCCGAAGGCGTGGCCCCTGCGGTCATCGGCCGGCGCATCGACGCGCTGGAAGAGCGCCTGGGCGTGAAGCTGCTGGTGCGCACCACGCGCCGCATCACGCTCACCCACGAAGGCAGCGCCTTTCTCGAAGATTGCCAGCGCCTGCTGGCCGACCTGGCCAGCGCCGAGGCCAGCGTCAGCGCCGGCGGCGTGAAGGCCAGCGGCCACCTGCGCATCACGGCGCCGGCCGGCTTTGGCCGCCGCCACGTGGCGCCGCTGGTGCCGGGCTTCGTCGCTGCGCACCCCGACGTGAGCCTGAGCCTGAACCTCAGCGACCGCGTCGTCGACATCGTCAACGAGGGCTTCGACTGCGCCATCCGCGTCGGCGATCTGCCCGATTCCAGCCTCGTCAGCGTGCGCCTGGCCGACAACCGCCGGCTGTGCGTGGCCACGCCCGAGTACCTGGCGCGCGCCGGCGTGCCCGCGGTGCCGGCCGACCTGATGAAGCACGATTGCCTGACGCTGAGCAGCGACGCCAGCCAGACGCGCGGCTGGGCCTTCCAGGTCGACGGCGAGGTGATCCACCTGCGCCCTGGTGGCCCGCTGGATTGCAGCGACGGCCAGGTGCTGCACGACTGGTGCCTGCAGAGCCTGGGCATCGCCTGGCGCAGCACCTGGGAGGTCGAAGGCGACCTCGCCGCCAACCGCCTGCAGGTGGTGCTGGAGGAATTCTCGGCGCCGCCCAACGGCATCTACGCCGTGTTTCCGCAGCGCAAGCACCTGCCGCTGCGTGTGCGGCTGTGGATCGACTTCATCAAGCACAGCTACGGCGAGGCCGCCTACTGGAGCGCGGCCAGCGCCCGCGCACGCCGGGCCGGCGAGTAGGGCGCCGAGCGTTCGCTCTGCGGCGGCGGACTTCGCGGCAAGAACGAAAAAGGGCGCCTCCCGGCGCCCTCTGCGTGTCGTGGCCGCGCGGGCGCGCCTTACTTCTTTGCCGCGCCGGCGTCGGCCTCGCACTTCTTCATGAAGCTCGTCTTGGCGGCGCCGGCCAGGGCCTTGCCGTTCTTGTCGACGGCCTTGGCCGCGCAGGCCGAGCCGCCAGCGCCGGCGCCGGCGCCGGCCTCGCACTTCTTCATGAAACTCGTCTTGGCGGCGCCGGCGAGCGCCTTGCCGTTCTTGTCGACGGCCTTGGCTTCGCACTCGGCGTTGGCCGCGAAGCTGGAACCGGCGAACAGGCCGCAGGCAGCGACGAGGGCAGCGAACAGGGTCTTCTTCATGGGGGCTCCGTTTTCGTGTGGTGGGTTGGCAGCGTGCCGGCGGTGATTTCAGCAGAGGCCGGGCCGCCAGGCCAGAACAGAACGCGCGACTGCGGGTTTGCGATGACGCGCCGGCGGCCCAGGGCCCTACATCACGCGGCGCGGGTGGTGCAGTGCCTCGTGCGCCGCGTGCAGTCGTCGCACCAGCACATCGATGAAGGCCTTGTCGAAGAGGTGGCGCGTGGGCAGCGACAACTGTTCCATCGACGCGGGCGTGAAGGCCACCGTGGTGGCCTGCTGGGCCACCAGGATGTCCACCGTGTGCACGCGCAGCTCGGGATTGGGCGCGAGATAGGCCATCTCGCCGACCGAACTGCCGGCGCCCAGCGAGGCCACGGCCTTGCCGTCGCGGTAGACGTCGACCTGCCCCTGAGTGACGATGTGGAAGGTGTTGCCCGACTCGCCCCTGCGGAACAGCGCCGCGCCGTAGCTGTGACGCTGCCACTTGGCGCGGTGCACCACCTCCCAGAGCTCGACATCGCCGAAGCCGGCGAAGAATTCCAGCGAGCGCAGCAGCGTGAAGCGCTCGGAGTCGAGCACCTCCTGCACCGAGCCGCGCGTGGCCTGGCGGTCGGCGCTCAGCGCAGACAGCACCTGCGCGAATTCGTTCCAGTCGGCAGGGCGCAGGTCACGGTCCTTGGCCAGGCAGCGCTCGACCAGTGACTGCAGATCCTTGGGCACGCCCTCGCGCAGCAGCGCCAGCGAGGGCGCGGTGCCGTGGTAGATCTGGTTCATGATCGCCTGCTGCTGTTGCGCGTCGAACGGCGGGCGCCCGGCGATCAGGTGGTAGAGCACGGCGCCCAGCGAGTACATGTCGGCGCGGCTGTCGAGCACGTCGCCGTCGAGCTGCTCGGGCGACATGTAGGCCAGGCTGCCCACGCGGTAGACCTGCGTGGCGTCGGCGCCCTGGTTGAAGACGCTGCCGAAATCGGTGACCTTGACCTGCGTGACCTGATCGCCGTCGACCTCGACCAGCAGGTTGGCCGGCTTCACGTCGCGGTGGATGAGGCCCTGCCGGTAGCAGTAGCCCAGCGCCATCGCGCACTTGAAGCCGATTTCGACGATCTGCGCGATGGGCAGCAGGCTGTCGGCGCGGCAGTAGCGGCGCAGCGTGCCGCCGCTCACGTACTCCATCACCAGGTAAGGGGCCTCGACATCGGCCACGGCGTCGAGGATCTGCACCACGCCGGGGTGATGCAGCCGCCCGACCAGCGCCGCCTCGGCGGCAAAGAAACGCTTCTGGTAGTGCGACTCGCGCGAGTTGGGCAGGATGCCCGGGCGCACGCGCTTGATGGCCACCTCGCGGTTGGCAAAGGGGTCGTGGGCGACGAACACCTCGCTGGTCGCGCCCTCGCCGATCTTGGCCTTCACCTCGTACTTGCCGATCCGGCGCGGCGCGCCGCCTTCGGGCAGGTCGGGGTCGGCGTTGATCAGGTTCGACAAGGGCATGACGACGGACGGTTCCCAGGGACCAGCGGGGGCCGATTGTGGACCGAAGCCGCCTCGGTACGCCAAGGCGGCAGCCGTCGGGCGGTGTGCAAAAGTAGAATCGTGCGCATGATCCAAGCCAAGCACGAGTTGCAGCAGGCCTTGCAGGGCGCCCTCGCCGCGCTGGCCGATGCCGCGGGCGCCCCCGCCCCGGTGGCCGCCTTCGAGTCGCCCAAGCAGGCCGCGCATGGCGACCTGGCGATCACCGCGGCGATGCCGATGGCGCGTGCACTCAAGAAGAACCCGCGCGACATCGCCACCGCGCTGGTGCAGGCGCTGCAGGCCACGCCGGCCTTCCAGCGTTGGGTGCAGGCGCTCGAGATCGCCGGCCCGGGCTTCATCAACCTGCGCCTGGCGCCGGCCGCCAAGCAGGCCGTGGTGGCCGAGGTGCTGGCCGCCGGCGCCGCCTACGGCTGCCAGCCCGGCAGCGGCCGCCGCGTGATGGTCGAGTTCGTCTCGGCCAACCCCACCGGCCCGCTGCACGTCGGCCATGGCCGCAATGCTGCCCTGGGCGACAGCATCAGCCGCCTGCTCGAGACCCAGGGCGACTACGTGCAGCGCGAGTTCTATTACAACGACGCCGGTGTGCAGATCGCCAACCTGGCGCTGTCGACGCAGGCGCGGCTGAAGGGGCTCAAGCCCGGTGACGCCGGCTGGCCCGAAGCGGCCTACAACGGCGAGTACATCGCCGACATTGCCGCCGACTACGCCGCCAGGAAGACGGTGCACGCCGACGACCGCGCATTCACGGCCAGCGGCGACGCCGACGATCTCGACGCCATCCGCCAGTTCGCCGTGGCCTACCTGCGCCACGAGCAAGACCTCGACCTGCGCGCCTTCGGCGTGAACTTCGATCACTACTTCCTCGAAAGCAGCCTCTACGCCAGCGGCCGTGTCGCAAGCACCGTGCAGCGCCTGGTGTCTGCGGGCAAGACCTACGAGGAAGGCGGCGCGCTGTGGCTGCGCACCACCGAGTACGGTGACGACAAGGACCGCGTCATGCGCAAGCAGGACGGCACCTACACCTACTTCGTGCCCGACGTGGCCTACCACCTGTCGAAGTGGGAACGCGGCTTTACGCAGGTCATCAATGTGCAGGGCACCGACCACCACGGCACGGTGGCGCGCGTGCGTGCCGGGCTGCAAGTCCTTTCCGAGACCTTCAGCCTGGGCATTCCTCTGGGCTACCCGGACTACGCGCTGTACAAGATGATCCTGGTGATGAAGGACGGCCAGGAGGTCAAGTTGTCAAAGCGCGCCGGCAGCTACGTCACGCTGCGCGACCTCATCGAGTGGACCAGCCGCGACGCGGTGCGCTTCTTCCTCGTCAGCCGCAAGTCCGACGCCGAGTTCGTGTTCGACATCGACCTGGCGCTGAAGGCCAGCGACGAGAACCCCGTCTTCTACGTGCAGTACGCGCACGCGCGCATCTGCTCGGTGCTGGCGGCCTACGCCGGCGAGCGTGACTTCTTCGCCGCCGACCTGGCGCTGCTCACCGCCCCCAGCGAAGCCGCGCTGATGCTCAAGCTGGCCGATTACCCGGAGATGCTGAACCGCGCCGCAGCCGACCTGGCGCCGCACGACGTGGCGTTTTACCTGCGTGAGGTGGCCGCCAACTTCCACACCTACTACGGCGCCGAGAGATTCCTCGTCGACGACCCGGCGCTGGCGCGCGCGCGCATGGCGCTGCTGGCGGCCACCGCGCAGGTGCTGCACAACGCGCTGGCAGTGCTGGGCGTCTCTGCGCCCAAGGCCATGGCGCGCGAGGCCGCAGCGCCCGCCGCCGAGGTGGTGACCGCATGATCGCCGCACAGCGCAAGCCGCAGCGCGGCGGCTTCGTCATGGGCCTGGTGGCCGGGCTGCTCATCGGCCTGGCGCTCGCCCTGGGCGTGGCGCTCTACATCACCAAGGCGCCCGTGCCCTTCATCGACAAGGTGCCGCAACGCACCGCCGAGCAGGACAGCGCGGAACTCGAGCGCAACCGCAGCTGGGACCCGAATGCGCTGCTCGGCGGCAAGGCCGCACGCCCCGGTGCGGCGTCGGCCGCGGGGCCGATGGCATCGCCGCCGCCGGGCATCGCCACGGCGGCGCCGCAGGCGCCGGTGGCCAGCGTCCCGGTACGGCCTGTGGTGCGCGACGCGGCAGCGACCCCGGCGGCGACCCCGGCGACGGCGGCCGTGCCGGCCGCATCGGCGCCGGGCTTCGACTTCTACGTGCAGGCCGGGGCCTTCACGCGCAACGAAGACGCCGAGGGCCAGCGCGCGCAGCTCGCCATGCTCGGCCAGCAGGCCCGCATCAGCGAGCGCGCCCAGGCCGGCCGCACGGTCTACCGTGTGCGCCTGGGCCCATTCCCCAGCCGTGAAGAGGCCGACGGCTTGCAGAGCAAACTCCAGGCCTCGGGTGTCGAGTCGCAGATCGTGCGCGTCGAACGCCCCTGATCCCCGACCACGACCTTCAGACATCGAATCAGAGAGGACTTCTATGAAGCGGCGCGAGTTTTCCACGCACTTGGCCGGTGCCGGCCTGGGCCTGACGCTGGCCGGGCGTGCCTTGGCCCAGGGTGTGCCTGAGGAGGGCAAGCATTACGTTCGCCTGCAGACCGCTGCGCCGGTGAGCTTGCCCTCGCCCGACAAGAAGATCGAGGTCATCGAGTTCTTCTGGTACGGCTGCTCGCACTGCTTCTCGTTCGAGCCCATCGTCGAGGCCTGGGCCAAGCGCGTGCCGCCCGACGTGTCCTTCCGCCAGTTGCCGTTCGCGTTCATCGGCCCGGTCGAGCACCAGAAGCTGTTCTATGCGCTGGAAGAGCTGGGCCAGCGCGAGACGCTGCAGCGGCGCATCTTCAACGCCATCCACGTCGAGCGGCGGCGCCTCAACAGCGAGGCCGAGATCACGGCCTTCGTCGCTGCCAACGGGGTCGATGCGGCCAAGTTCACCGCGGCGTTCAAGTCCTTCGGCGTGAACACCAAGGTCAGCCGCGGCAAGCAGCTCTCCAACGCCTACAAGATCGACGGCGTGCCTTCGATGGGCGTGCAGGGCCGCTACTACACGTCGGCCACACTGGCCGGCAGCCACGAGCGGGCGCTGACCGTCGTTGACTTTCTCATCCAGCGCGCCCGCCAGGGCGGCTGAGCGCGGCCCAGGCGCCAGGACGGGCACGACCCGGCGCGGCGACCCCGGCAAGAGGCGCTGAAGCCGGCGCCGACGAGGCCCGTCCATTTGCATCACAGTTTCACGCCGGGCGGTCGCGCGGCGCGGCGGCGGCATCGCCAGCGGTTAGAATTTCATGCAATTTCCGTGCCGAATTGATGACCGCCGTCACCTCGTTTCCACTCGCATGCCTGCTGGCCTGGGCGGCCGTGGCCGGACACGCCCAGGCCGAGAAGGCTGACCGCAGCAAGCCCATCGTCGTCGAGGCCGAGCGCGGGTCCACCTTCGACCTGCAGCGGCAGGTGACGGTGCTCAACGGCAACGCCGTCATCAGCCAGGGCACGATGGTGCTGCGGGCCGAGCGCATCGAGCTGCGCGAGATGCCCGACGGCTACCGCGCCGCCAGCGCCATCGGTTTGCCCGGACAGCCCGCCACCTGGCGCCAGCGCCGCGACGGCGGCGCCGACGAGGTCGTCGAAGGCAGCGCCGACCGCATCGAGTTCGATGCCCGGGCCGACACGCTGCGCCTGCTCGGCAACAGTTCGGTGCGGCGCCTGCGCAGCGGTGTCGTGGCCGACGAGATCACCGGCGCCACCATCGTCTGGGACAACACCGCCGAGGTCTTCAAGGTCGAAGGCGGGCAGGCCAGCCCGGCCAACCCGAGCGGCCGCGTGCGGCTGACGCTCACGCCGCGGTCCGAGGCCGGCGCGGCCGCGTCGGCACCGGCCGTCGTGCCGTTGGCGCCGAGCCGCGCCCTGGGGACGTCGCGCTGATGCTGGCACCCGAGGCAGCGGCCAAGTCGACGGCAGCGCCCGCGCAGGCCGGCAGCCGGCTCGAAGCCGCGCACCTGCACAAGCGCTACGGCGCCCGTGTCGTCGTGAAGGACGTGCACCTGGCCGTCGGCGCCGGCGAGGTGGTCGGGCTGCTCGGCCCCAACGGCGCCGGCAAGACCACCACCTTCTACATGGTCGTCGGCCTGGTGCGCGCCGACCAGGGCGAGATCCGCATCGACGGCCAGGAGGTGCAGGGCCTGCCCATCCACCGCCGCTCGCGCCTGGGGCTGTCCTACCTGCCCCAGGAAGCCTCGATCTTCCGCAAGCTGACGGTGGCCGAGAACATCCGCGCCGTGCTCGAACTGCAGCAGGGCGCCGACGGCCGGCCGCTGAAGACCGCGGTCATCGACGAGCTGCTCGAGGCGCTGCTGCACGACCTGTCGATCGACAAGCTGCGTGATTCGCCCGCCCCGGCGCTGTCGGGTGGCGAGCGCCGCCGCGTCGAGATCGCGCGTGCGCTGGCCACGCAGCCGCGTTTCATCCTGCTCGACGAGCCCTTTGCCGGCGTCGACCCCATCGCGGTGATCGAGATCCAGAAGATCATCCGTTTCCTGCGCTCGCGCGGCATCGGCGTGCTCATCACCGACCACAACGTGCGCGAGACGCTGGGCATCTGCGACCGCGCCTACATCATCAGCGACGGCAGCGTGCTGGCCGAAGGCACGCCGCACGACATCGTCGCCAACGCCGAGGTCCGCAAGGTCTACCTCGGCGAAAATTTCCGCATGTGACATGAAGCCCTCGCTTCAGGTTCGCCTGTCCCAGCACCTGGCGCTGACGCCGCAGTTGCAGCAGTCGATCCGGCTGCTGCAGCTCAGCACGCTGGAGCTGCACCAGGAAGTGGGGCAGATGCTCGAGCAGAACCCCTTCCTCGAGGCCGAGGAAGAGGCGCTGGTCAACCCCTTCGAGACGCCGATCGAGCGCCAGGCCGTCGACCGCGTGGCCGACCGCGCCGGTGACGGCGAAACCGCCAACGAGGCACCCGACGCCGGCGAAGCGGTGGCCGAAATGCGCGGCGACGAGTTCGGTACCACGGCGCGTGACGACTGGGAAAACGGCACCGAGGGCGATGACTTCGACGGCATCCGCGAGACGCCGTCCTCGCCCTCGTCGTCTGCGGCCAGCGGCGACGGTGACGACTTCGAGACGCAGGACCGCAGCGCCGGCGCCGGCTCGCTGGAAGACCACCTGCGATTGCAGGTGATGGGCATGCGCCTGTCCCGGGCCGACCACGCCGCGCTGCGGGTGCTGATCGAGAGCCTGGACGCCGACGGCTACCTGGCCGACCCGCTGGAGGAGATCTCGGCACGCCTGGCCGAGATGCTGGGGGTCGACGATGCCGAAGGCCGCAGCGACATCGACGACCGGCTGCGTTGCGCGCTGCACTGGCTGCAGAGCCTGGAGCCCACCGGCGTGGGCGCGCGCAACCTCGGCGAGTGCCTGAGCCTGCAGCTCCGGCAACTGCCCAAGACGCCGGCGCGCCAGCTGGCGCTGCGCATCTGCGAGCAGTACCTCGAGCTGCTGGCGCGGCGCGACACCAAGCGGCTGACCGCGCTCACCGGCACCGACGAGGCGCTGGTGCGCGACGCGCAACTGCTCATCATCGCCTGCGAGCCCAAGCCCGGCCGGCCCTTCGCCGGCGGCGAGGCCACCATCGTCGTGCCCGACGTCGTGGTGCGCAAGAACGGCCGCGGCCTGGTGGTGACGTTGAACCCCGACGTCATGCCCAAGCTGCGCATCAACGACCTCTACGCGCAGGCCGCGCGCGGCCTGCGCGGCGCCTCGGCCAACCCCGGGCTCAGCGCGCGCCTGCAGGAGGCGCGCTGGTTCGTGAAGAACATCCAGCAGCGCTTCGACACCATCCTGCGTGTCAGCAAGGCCATCGTCGAACGCCAGAAGGCCTTCTTCACGCATGGCGCCATCGCGATGAAGCCGCTGGTGCTGCGCGAGATCGCCGACGAACTGGGCCTGCACGAGAGCACGATCTCGCGCGTGACCACGGCCAAGTACATGGCCACGCCGCAGGGCACCTTCGAGCTCAAGTACTTCTTCGGCAGCAGCCTGAACACCGACGCCGGCGGCAACGCCAGCAGCACGGCGGTGCGGGCGCTGATCCAGCAGTTCGTGAGCGCCGAGGACACGCGCAAGCCGCTGTCCGACAGCCAGCTCAGCAGCATGCTCGAAGAGCAGGGCATCCAGGTGGCGCGGCGCACGGTGGCCAAGTACCGCGAGGCACTGAAGATCGCGCCGGCCAGCCTGCGCAAGGCGATCTGATGCCCTCCTTGTTCCTGCCCTGCGCCGGCGGCGTCGAGGCGCTGCTGGCCGACGAGGTGCTGCGCGTCACCGGCATCGCCGCCGAGACCACGCGTGGCGGCGTCTGGGTCGAGGGCGACCAGCGCACGGCGATGCAGCTGAACCTGGAAAGCCGGCTGGCGACGCGCGTGCTGTGGCCGCTGGCCGAGGGCTACTACCGCGACGAACACGACCTCTACGACCTGGCGCGGCGTGTCGACTGGCCGCACTGGATCTCGCCTGCGCAGACGCTGCGTGTCGACGTCACGGCCATGCGCTCTCCGCTGCAGAGCCTGAACTTCGCCGCGCTGCGCATCAAGGACGCCGTGTGCGACACGCTGCGCGAGCAGACCGGCGAACGCCCGAGCGTCGACACGCGCCGCCCCGATCTGCCGATCGCGCTGTTCGTCGGCCCCGAGCACGCCACGATCTACGTCGACACCTCGGGCGAGGCCTTGTTCAAGCGCGGCTGGCGCGAGCACACCGGCGAGGCGCCGTTGAAGGAGACCTTGGCCGCGGCGATGCTGGCCGCTGCCGGCTGGGCCGGCCGCGCCGAGGACGGCCCCCTCTTCGACCCCTGCTGCGGCGCCGGCACCATCGCCATCGAGGCCGCGCAGATGGCCTGCGGCATCGCCCCCGGCGGCCAGCGCCGCTTCGCCTTCGAGCGTTTGCTGCCGTTTCGCGAGCACCTGCCCGCGTGGCGCGACCTGCAGCAGGCCGCGCGTGCGCGGGTGCACGCCCCGGCGGTGGCGGTATTCGCTGGCGACGTGAGCTTCCGCATGACCGACTTCGCCACCCGCAACGCCGAGCGCGCCGGCGTGGCGCACGCCATCGAGTTCAAGACCGCCGACGCGCTGCAGCGCCCGCCGCCCGTCGCCGCGGGCACCATCCTGATGAACCCGCCGTATGGCGAGCGCATCGCCCCCAAGGGCCAAGGCACCGCCACCGCGCGCGAGGGTTTCGAAGGCGGCGGCAGCTCGGCCGAGTTCTTCGGCAACCTGGCCGCGCACTGGAAGCGCCAGTACGCCGGCTGGACGGCCTGGCTGCTCAGCCCCGACATGAAGCTGCCCGGCCTGATGCGGTTGAAGGAGAGCCGCCGCGTGCCGCTGTGGAACGGCGCCATCGAGTGCCGGCTCTTGCGCTTCGACCTCGTGGCCGGGTCGAACAAGCGCGCCACGCCCGACGCCGCGGCCTGAGCTTCAGCGGAAGACAGCCAGCGCGCCGACGCGGACATCGATCTCGGCCAGCATGGCCTCGTAGGCCGGTGCGCCGACACCGCCGTAGCGCTTCAGGAACTCGGGCTCGGTCATGAACTCGGGCAGGTCTTCCCAGGCCGGCATGAGGTCGCCGTCCTGCAGGCTGCGCCCCAGGGCCGCCTGCAGGCGCTGCGGCTGTGCCAGCGCCCACTCGCCCAGCCGCGTGCCGGCGCGGTTGGCGGCCATGTCGTTGAAGCTGAAGCCGCTGCCGTTGCGCGAGTCGGCCACCTCCTTGTAGACGCCGATGGCGCGTGACAGCGGCCCCGTGCCCTCGGCCGCCAGCGCCGCAGAGATCAACAGGTGGCGCGGGAAGTCGTCGCGCCCGGCCAGCGTCACGCGCAACGGCCGCACGCGCGGCCAGGCGCGCGCGGCGGGCAGCAAGGCGCCCACGCCGCGGCCATTGACGTACAGCGTCAGCACCACCAACGCGGCGCGGTTCTCGGCCGCGGCATCGGCTTCGCGGGCGGCACTGCGCGCGCGCGCCAGCTCGAACATCGGGCCCACCAGCGCGGCCAGCGAGACCGTCCAGCCCGGGCCCTGGCGCGCCACCACCTGCAACAGGTGGTCGCTGTAGGCGCGCAGGCGCGCCTGGTCGCCGGCCGGCACCAGCGTGCCGAGCATGCGCTCGGCGCTGTCGTTGCGCCAGGCGTAGACCACCACCAGCCGCTGGGGCGTGAAGTGCACGCGGCGCACGACGTCGGCGAGCACGCCCAGCTCGCCCTGCACGCCGGCGCGTCGCGCCAGCCAGGGCAGGGCCCACTCGGCCAGCACGGCCGGCAGCGGCAGGCGGCCGACCCTCAGCGCGGCGATCACCGGCAGGCCCCCGGTCTCGAGCAGGCGCAACTCGACGTTGAGCCAGCGCCCGAAGGGGTTGGGCGGCACCGGCACGCTGCTGCGCACGGTGGCCGCGCCGCGCTGCAGGCTGACGGTGGAGTAGGCCTCGATGCGGCGCAGCGCGCCGTGGTTGAGCAGCACCTCGAGGTCACGCTCGCCGACCTGCACCGCACTGACGGCGCCGGGCCGCGCCCGCCTCGGGTCGTGGGTGCGCAGCAAGGCCACGGCGCGCGCCACATCGCTGACGGCAGGCGGCTGCATCAAGGTCACGGCCGGTTCGGGCTGCAGGGCGACGATCAGTGCCAGCAGCAGCGCCGTCACGGCCAGCAGCAGGGCCAGCGCGGCGGCGCGAAGCAGTTTCTTCATGCGCCGAGTCTGCCGCATGGACGCCTCGTGGCCGATCGCCGGCCAGACGCCGCCAGGGGGCTCGGGGGCATAATTCCGTGTCGTTCCTATGGAGAGACGCCTTGGACCCCGCACCCTTGCGGTGACCGTCCGTTCCGGGCCTTCGGTGCCGGCACGAGACGGACCCCGCCGCCGCTCACGCCCACCTTTCCTCCACCGCCGCACGCGGTGAGCCGCCCCCGGAAGCATCCCCATGCTCAACGTCTTCACGCTGACCAACGGCCGGCTGGTCCAGGCCGAGATCGAACGCCTGGACATGCTGTCGCTGCTGCAGCCGGTGTGGGTCGATCTCGAGAACCCGACCGAAGAGGAAGAGAACTGGGTGCAGCAGCGATTCGGCCTCAGCATCCCCAGCGACGCCGTCGACGAGGACCTCGAGGAATCGGCGCGTTTCTACGAAGAGGACAACGGCGAGCTCCACATCCGCTCCGACTTCCTCATCGATCCGGGCGACACCAGCCCCGAGGCGCAGGCCGAGCCCGCCCGCAACGTGCGCGTGGCCTTCATCCTGGCCAAGAACGTGCTGTTCTCCATCCACGACGAAGACCTGCCCGTCTTCCGGCTGCTGCGGCTGCGCGCCCGGCGCATACCGGCGCTGATCGAGGATGCGAAGGACGTGCTGCTCAAGCTCTACGACGCCGACGCCGAGTACTCGGCCGACCGCCTCGAGGGCATCTACGACAGCCTGGAGAAGGTCAGCGCGCGCGTGCTCACGCAGGAGGTCGACGACCGCACGGCGGGCGCCGCGCTGACCGCGATCGCACGCGAGGAAGACCTCAACGGCCGCATCCGCCGCAACGTCATGGACACCCGGCGTGCGCTCAGCTTCATGATGCGCAGCCGCATGCTGGGCGCCGAGCAGTTCGAGGAGGCGCGGCAGATCCTGCGCGACATCGACAGCCTCGACAGCCACACCGCCTTCCTGTTCGACAAGATCAACTTCCTGATGGACGCCACGGTGGGCTTCATCAACATCAACCAGAACAAGATCATCAAGATCTTCTCGGTGGCCAGCGTGGCGCTGCTGCCGCCGACGCTGATCGCCAGCATCTACGGCATGAACTTCCGGTTCATGCCCGAACTCGACTGGCAGGCCGGCTACCCGTTCGCGCTGGGCCTGATGGCGGTCTCGGTGGCCGTGCCGCTGATCTACTTCCGGCGCAAGGGCTGGCTGCGCTGATCGGCGGCAGGGGCGCACACCGCGGCGTGCCATGCGCACAACTCCGCAAGCTGGCGCAACCGGCCGGCCGCTGCCATCGTGTAACCTCGAACGCATGTAGTCTGACGGACCCGGTGCCGCCGCGCGGCGCCGCAACGAGCATGCACACCCCCTCCAACGGCAAGGCATTCGTCTGCAGCGGTCGCACCTTGCTTGCGGCGTTGCTGGGGGCCGTGCTGCTGGCCGCCACGCCGGCGTGGGCCCAGTTCAGCATGGTGCCGGCGCCCTTGACGGCCGGTGTGGCCAAGCCGTCGGCGGCCACCTCGGACAAGGATTACCGCACCGACGCTGCGCGCCACCTCTACGCGGCGTTCCCGATGCGGGTGTTCCGCGGCAAGATGCCGCCGATGTTGTACTCGGTGATGGCGGTCGAGACCGAGATCGATGCCACCGGGCAGGTGGTCAACGTCAGCGTCGTGCGCAAGCCGGCCGCCGACGAGGTGGCGCCCTGGGTCGTGGCCATGATCAAGCGCGCCGCCCCCTACCCCGCGCCGACCGCGGTGGGCACGGCCACCGTGCGCTACTTCGAGATCTGGCTCGTCGACAAGTCCGGCCTGTTCCAGGTCGATACGCTGACCGAGGGCCAGCGCTGAAGGCGACCCCGGCCGCTAGCGGTTGACGCGCCGTTTCAGCCAGCGCATCAATGTGCCCAGCAAGGGCAGCTTCTCGTAGATCTCTTCGGCCGCGTCCCAGTAGTCGCGGTGCACGCCGATGCGGCCGTCGGCCGCCAGCTTCAGGTGCGTGCCGCCGCGAACGACGAGTTCGTCGCTGCCCGCGCGGCGCAGGCGGAAGACGAAGTCCCAGGTCAGGAAACACTGCCCGCCCTGAACGACCACGTCGTGGACGACGAAACGCGGGCCGTCGAGCGACACGAACATGTGCTCGAAGATGGCGCGAATGGCCGGCACGCCCTGCACCTCGTTGAACGGGTCCTTGAAGCGCGCGTCTTCGGTGTAGAGGCTTGCCAGCTGCGGCAGGCCCGCCGGCGACAGCGTCTCGAACAGCGTGACGATGCGTGCAATGCGCGGGTCTTCGTGGCGGCTCATCGGTGGGGCTCCGTGGGGCGTGGCGCGGGAGTGCCGCAGTGTCGGGCAAGCCGGGTCACGGCCCCGTGGACCGGCGCACGGCGGCGAAGTAGCTGCCGTAGCCCAGGCGGCGCAGCGCCTGCATCCAGAACGTGAAACGCCTGGGAAAGTGGATCTCGAAGTCGCCGCGCCGCCAGCCGCGCAGGATCTCGGCCGCCGCCTGCTCGGGCGAGATCAGCGCCGGCATGCGGAAGGCGTTCTGGGCCGTCAGCGGCGTGGCGACGAAGCCCGGGTTGATGATCGAAACGCCCAGGCCCAGCGGCTGCAGGTCGAGGTAGAGCGTCTCGGCCAGATGGATCAGCGCCGCCTTGGTCGGGCCGTAGGCCAGGCTTTGCGGCAGGCCGCGAAAACCGGCCACGCTGGCCACCAGGCCGAGGTGGCCGCCGCGCCCGGCTCTGGCCTGAGCCTGCAACTGCGGCAGCACGGCGTCCAGCAGGTACAGCGCGCCGACGTAGTTCACCTGCATGTGGTTCAGCGCGACATCGAGGTCGAAGGCGGTGGCGCGCAGCGCGCTGTAGGTGCCGGCGCAGTAGACGACCAGGTCGATGCCGCCTCGCGCGCCGACGATGTGCGCCGTGGCGGCATGCAGCGCGTCGTGGTCGGTGACGTCGAGCGCGATGGCTTGGCTGCCGCCATGGCCGGCGACGAAGCTGTCCAACGCGTCGCGGCCGCGCGCCGAGACAACCACGTGCGCGCCGGCCTCGTGCAGCGCATGCGCCGTGGCGCGGCCGATGCCGGAGGAGGCGCCCACCAGCCACACCGTCTTGCCGGCCCACTGCGTGAGGCGGGGGTTCAGTGCCATGGCCGGGCCCTCGCGGGCGTGCCGGCGGCGCGGGCCGATCGGTGCAGGCTCATGGCTTGTGGAAGGACAGCGTGACCTCGCCGAGGCGGAGTCCGAACTTGCTCATCACCGCCTTGTTCAGCATCACCTTGTCGTCCATCAGGACCATCCAGTCGTCGAACTGCACCTCGTAGACCTTGCCGTCGACCGGCAGGTTGAGCGTGTAGCGCCAGTTCAGCGCGTTGCCGGCGGCGCGGCCCTCGGCCACGCCGAGCACGTCGTCGGCGCGCCCGGTCCAGCGGCCGTTGCCTTCGTCGGTGAGGCGCCAGACGCGGCGCTCGGTCTTGCCGTCGCTGTAGCTGAAGCGCTCGTCCAGCGTGCCCTGGGCGCCGTTCCAGGTGCCGGTCATCTGCACCGTGAAGCGGCGCACGACCTTGCCGGCTCGGTCGGTGAAGATGCCGTGGGCGACCAGTGGGCCGTTGAAGTAGCTCTTGAGGTCGAGCACGGGCTTCTCCGCGGCGTAGTCGGCCGGTGTCGGCGCCGCGGCGCAGCCGGCCAGCAGGGCAGCGCCCAGCGCGCAGGCGCCGGCCGTCAGGACGAGGCGATTCGGCAGACGGCTCATCGCGGGCTTTCCTTGCGCAACCAGAGGGTCCAGAGCAACCCCGCGGCGCCAACCTTCAGCACGCAGGGCAAGAGGCCATAGGCCAGCGTCAGCGCCTGCAGCGCGCCGGCGTCGCGGCCGCCCGGCGTGTAGCCGAAGGCGCCCAGCAGCGGCAGCGCGATGCCGGCGGCCAGCGCCAGGTTGAGCTTGGTGGCGAAGTTCCACCAGCCGAAGTACGCACCCTCGAGCTGCCGGGCATGGCCGGCGCGCTGGATGACGCCGGCCAGCAGGGCGCCCGGCAGCGTGAGGTCGGCACCCAGCGCGATGCCGCTGGCGATGCACACGGTGGTGAACGCCGCCACGTCGCCGGCGCCCAGCAGCGCGGCCCAGGCGAAGGTGACGACGGCCAGCACCATGCCCGCCAGCCAGGCCCGCGCCAGCCCCAGCCGCGCCACCGCACGCACCCACAGCGGCATGCTCAGCGCGCCGGCGGCGAAGTAGCTGGCCAGGAACAGCGGCTCGAAGGCCGGCGCCTGCAGGCGGTCGCGGATGAAAAACAGCACCAGCGTGGCCGGCACGGCGCTGGCCACGCCGTTGAGCAGGTAGACGGCGAGCAGCCTGCGAAAGGCCGCGCTGCGCAGCGGCATGGCCAGGCGCCGTGCACCACCGGTGCGGCTGTCGCGGCCGCCGTCTCGGCGCGGCCGCGGCGCGCGTGTCAGCAACAGCATGCCGGCGCCCAGCAGCAACGCGAAGACCCCGCTCGTCACCGACAGCCCGGCCAGCGATGGCAGCACGCTGGCCACCAGCACGCCCAGCAGCGCCGGGCCCTCGCGCCACGAGACGATGCGCGCCCGCTGGTCCTCGCCGCCGCCCAGTCGTGCGCCCCAGGCCTGGTGCAGCACCGACAGCACGCTGTAGCTGAGGTAGGTGACGGCCAGCAGCGCCGCGCACCACGCCAGCAGGGCGTCGGTGCCGTGCACGGCGGGGAAGAAGAGGCCGCGAAAACCCAGCGCCAGCAGCACCGAGGCGATGGCCGCGGCCAGCAGCACGCGCGCTGCCGAGGCGCCGAACCAGGTGTCGACCTTGTGGCCTATCCAGGGGTCGGCCACGGCATCGAGCAGCCGCGCTCCCAGCAGCAACGCCCCCAGCGTAGCCAGCGGTATGCCGAACTCGACCGCATAGTGGTTGGGCAGCACCACATAGAGCGGCAGCGCGACGAAAGCCAGCGGCAGGCCCAGGCCGCCGTAGCTCAGGCCCTGCGACCAGCCGCCGCGCCAGACCGGCGCCGCGGCGGCCACGGCGTCGGTGGCGGCCGGCATCACGGTGTCATGGCCTCACGACGCGGTGCGGCCGAGCAGCTGCTCGCGCAGCACCGGCTCCGAGCTGCGCGGCGACAGCCAGATGCCGAAGAACATGCGCGCGAAATCGGCCTCGCGTGGTTCACCGCGCAGGTTGCCATTGACGAAGAAGCGCGCACCCACGCCAGGCAGGTTCAGGCCCGTGATGCGGTCGCCAGGCTCGACATCCGGGAACAGCTGCTTCATGTTGCCCAGCCAGCGCTCGGCCACGGCCTCGGCGATCTCGCCCTGGCGGCGCATCTCGGTCAGCGAGCGCTCGGCGATCTGCTCGCCCTTCAGGCTGCGCGCGTACTGCAGCTCCAGCGCAAAGGGCACGGCCACCCAGTCGGCGCCGGGCGATTGCGCGCCCACCCACAAGCGCGCGTCGTAGACACGCAGGCCGAAGAAGCGCAGCGTCGCCGACCCCAGCCGGCGCGCGCCGGGCAGGGCACCGGCCAGCTCGGGGGGCGGGCTTGCGGCGGCAGGCGCCTGTGCGCGCACGCCGGTGGCCGACAGCAGGGCGGCGGCCAGCAGCGCCCGTCGCGGCAGCGGGCGCTTCACGGCGCGCGGCGCAGCGTAAACTGCATGACGTTGGTGTTGCCGGTGTCGAACGCCGCCTCGCAATAGGCCAGGTAGAACTCCCAGATGTGCATGAAGCGCTGGTCGAAGCCGAGCTTGCGCACCTGCGGATCGTGGTGCAGGAAGGCCGCGCGCCAGCGGCGCAGCGTCTCGGCATAGTCGGGGCCGAAGGCGCACTCGTTCACCACCTCGAGCCCGGCCCTGGTGGCCTCGGCGCGAAAGGCTTGCGGGCTGGGCAGCAGGCCGCCGGGAAAGATGTACTGCTGGATGAAGTCGGTACCGCGCAGGTAGCGCTCGAACAGGTCGTCGCGGATGGTGATGGTCTGTATGCAGGCGTGGCCACCGGGCTTGAGGCGCTCGCGCAGCGTGCCGAAGAAGCTGTCCCAGTACTCGCGGCCCACGGCCTCGAACATCTCTATCGACGCGATCGCATCGAAGGGCTCGTCGCCGATGTCGCGGTAGTCCTGCAGGCGCAGATCGACGCGGTCGGCCACGCCGTGGCGCTGCATGCGCTCGCGCGCAAATTCGAGCTGTTCGGTCGACAGCGTGACGCCGGTGACCTGGGCGCCGAACTCGCCCGCCGCGCACTCGGCCAGCGCGCCCCAGCCGCAGCCGATCTCCAGCACGCGCTGCCCGGGCTGCACGCCGCACTCGCGCAGCGCGCGCCGCACCTTGGCGTGCTGCGCCTCGTGCATGGGCTGGTCGAAGTCGCCCTCGAACAACGCGCTGCTGTAGTTCATGGTCTCGTCCAGCCACAGGCGGTAGAACGGGTTGCCGATGTCGTAGTGGGCGTGGATGTTCCTGGCCGAACCGCGGCGCGAATTGCGGTTCAGCAGGTGCTTGACGCGGTAGGCCAGCCGGCCCCACCAGGTGCCATAGATCACCGCATCGACGGCGTCGCGGTTGGCGATCAGCAGCTTGAGCAGCGCCGCCAGGTCGGGCGTCGTCCAGTGGCCGGCGATGTAGCTCTCGGCAAAGCCGATGTCGCCGCCCTTCAGCGCCGCCGCGCACACGCTCCAGTCGTGCAGCCGCAGCGCGGCGCGCGGGCCGCCCTGCACTTCGGCCTTGCCGAAGCGGGCCTGCGAACCGTCGGGCAACTGCAGGTCCAGCGTGCCCACCCGCAGGGCCTTGAGCAGGCGAAAGACGGCCCGGGCCGCGGCCGGTGCAGACGCGGGCAGGCTGGCGACGGGCGTCGTGGTGGACGCGGATCGAGGGTTCATGTCCGACGCTTCACTGAGCAGGGGTGGCGGTGGACACGCGATCGGGCGGTGGCCGGATGCCGGTGCGGCGCCTCATCGCGAGACGAAACGTTGCGGCGGCGCCGGCTTGCCATGGAAGGGCACGCGCTTGAGCCACAGCCGCAGCGCCTGCCAGTGGATGCGGGCGACCACGCCCAGCGTCATCAGCGGTGCGCCGAAAAACGCGGCGCGCGCGCTCGCCGGGGTCAGCGGCTGCAGCTCACCGCTGACGCTGGTCTGCAGCAGCGCGCCCTCGGCGTCGTCGTGGTCGATGCGCGCCACCAGCCGGCTGGCGGTGCGCATGAAGCGAAAGCGGTAGCTGCCCTGCACGGCGCAGAAGGGCGAGACGTGGAAGACCTTGCGGGCCCTGAGTTCGCGGCCCCAGGCGAGCCCGGCGCCGGCCAGCAGGTAGCAGTGGCGTTCACCGAAGGTGTTGTTGACCTCGGCGACGATGGCCGCCAGCGTGCCGTCGGCGCGATGGCAGTACCAGAAGCTCACCGGGTTGAAGACGAAGCCCAGCACCCGCGGGCTGGTGTGCAGCCAGACCTCGCCGTCGGCGTCGGCCACGCCCTCGGCGGCGAGCAGGTCCTCGAGCCAGCCCAGCGCGTCGGCGCGGCCGTCGCCGTGATCGCGGTCGTGGAAGCTGAGCAGGCCGCGACGGTTGCGCGCCAGGCCGGCGTCGGGCAGCCGGCGCAGGCTGCGCATCGGCAGCAGCAGGAAGCAGGTGGGGTAGGCGAAGGCGTTGGCCGCCGGCCGCAGGCGGCGATGGCGCACCGCGCCCAGGCCCAGCATCGGCGCCGCGGGTGTCGCCGGCGTGGCGGGCGCGCCCGCGTGCGAGCGCGGCGACGGCATCGTGTTCATGCCGCCAGCGGCTCTGCCGCGTGCTGCCACGAGCGCTGCACCTGCGAGACCATGTCCAGCGCCGACATCAGGCCGTCCTCGTGGAAGCCGTAGCGCGTCCAGGCGCCGCCGAACCAGACGCCGCCGCGACCCTGCAGCGCAGGCAGCCGGCGCTGTGCCGCGATGGCGGCAGCGTCGAACAGCGGGTGGCTGTAGTCGAAGCCCTGCAGCACCTGTTCGGGCGCCGGCGCTCGCGCCGGGTCGGGGTTCAGCGACACCAGCACCGGTTGCTGCCAGGGCAGCGGCTGCAGGCGGTTGATGAGGTAGTGCAGGCAGACGCCCGCCTGCTCGCGGCCGGCTTCGGCGGCGCCGGCGTAGTTCCAGGCCGCCCAGGCCGACCGGCGCTGCGGCAGCACGCCGGCGTCGGTGTGCAGCACGGCGCGGTTGGCGTGGTAGCGGATCGCGCCCAGCACCGCGCGCTCTTCGGCGCTGGCATCGGCCAGCAGCGCCAGGCTCTGGTTGCTGTGGCAGGCCAGCAGCACGTCGTCGAAGGTCTCGCTGCCGCCGTCGGTGGCCACGTGGACGCCGCCGGCGTGGCGCCGCACGCTGCGCACGGGCGTATTCAACCGTGCATCGGCGATGCCCTTCAGCAGCCGGCTGACGTAGTTCCTGGCGCCGCCGGTCACGGTGTGCCACTGCGGCCGGCCGCTCACCTGGAGGAGGCCGTGGTTGTGGCAGAAACGGATCATGGTGGCGATCGGGAAGCGCAGCATCTGGTCGGTGGGGCAGCTCCAGATGCAGCCGATCATGGGCAGGAAATACCAGTCGCGAAACGCCGCGCCGAAGCGGTGGGCGTCCAGGAAGTCGGCTGTCGGCATCGCCAGCTCGGTTTCGGCGCCGCGCTCGGCCAGGGTCGTGGCCAGCCGGTTGAAGCGCGCGATGTCGGCCAGCATGCGCAGGAAGCGTGGCCGCAGCAGGTTGCGGCGCTGCGCGAAGACGGTGTCGAGGTTGTTGCCGCTCCACTCCAGCCCGTCCTGCCTCACCTGGACCGAGAACGACATGTCCGAGGCCGTGGTCGGCACCTTCAGCTCGTCGAACAACCGGGCCAGGTTCGGATAGGTGCGGTGGTTGAAGACCAGGAAGCCGGTGTCGACGCCGTGCGTGCGGCCCTGCAGCGTGACGTCCACCGTGTGCGTGTGGCCGCCGAACCAACTGCCGGCTTCGAACAGCGTGACGCGCGCGTCTCGCGCCAGCCGGTAGGCTGCGGCCAGGCCCGTGATGCCTGAGCCGACCACGGCCACGCGCTTCATCGCGCGCCCTCGGCTGAAACGGGCGGGGCACCGCGCTCGGCGGTGCCCCGGGCTGTAAAGACTGCTGTGCGGCGCCCCGAAACGAAGGAGGGAGAGAGGAGGGAGGAGGAGAGACGTTTCGGAGTGGCCGTCAGGCTTGGCGCCCGAGATCCGCACAACAGAGGAACCGGCATCCTGTTCAGCCGCGACACGATGCTGAACGTCCTGCTGAGAAAGCGATCCGCGCGGAAAGTTCCGCGCTCTTCTGCGGCGCTCCGTAAAGTTGCGTGACGCCGTCGTTGCCGGGCAGCCGCCCGCCTGCGAGTGTTCATTCCTGCCCCTGTCATCAACCCGAAGGCGCCGCCTGTCTGGCGACCGGCCTTGTTGAAAAACCAAACAGTCGCATTGTGACTAAACGGTTTTGATCCTGCAAGCCGTGCTGCCCATGTCCATTGCGGACTTGCGGTAATGGGCCTGAACGGCTGGAATGCCGCAAAATTGTCCATGTCAAACTGTCTGACTACCCGAGGCGCTGCCGTATGCTGGACCGTAAACACCGTAGATGTCCAGGACACAATGCTTTGAGTCTGGGCCTGTCCCCGGCCCGATGACGCCATGGAAAACGCCTCGCCTGCCACCCGCATCTCCCTGTCGATCGCCGCCGTCGAGCGCGACACGGGCCTCAGCAAGGACACCCTGCGCGTCTGGGAACGGCGCTATGGTTTCCCGACGCCGGGGCGCGACTTTCAGGGCGAGCGCAGTTACACGCTGGCCGAGGTCGAGAAGCTGCGCATCGTCAAGCGCCTGCTCGATGCCGGCCATCGCCCCGGCCGTATCGTGGTGCTGCCGATGGAGGCGCTGCAGTCGCTGGCCGACCAGACGGTCGACCAGCCGCGAAGCGCAGCCGTCGCGCTGCTCGGCGCCGCCGACGTGCACGACCGCCTGGCACTCATCCGCAGCCACGACGTCACCGGCCTGCGCAGCGAACTGACGCGCCTGCAGGCGCGTGTCGGGGTGTCGCGCTTCGTGCTCGAGGTGGCGGCACCATTGAGCGCCGCCGTCGGCGACGCGTGGATGCGCGGCCAGATCGAGGTCTTCGAAGAACATGTCTTCACCGAGGTCCTGCAGACCGTGCTGCGGCAGGCCATTGCCGCACTGCCCGCGGCCGGTGCCGCGGCGCGGCCCCGCGTGCTGCTCAGTACCTTCCCTGGCGAGCCGCATGGCCTGGGCCTGCTGATGGCCGAGGCCATGTTTGCGCTGGACGGCTGTCAGTGCACGTCGATGGGACTGCAGACCCCGGTCTGGGACACTGTGCTGGCCGCGCGGGCCTATCGTGCCGACATCGTGGCCTTGAGCTTCACCGGGTGCATGAGCCCCAACCCGGTCGTCGACGGCTTGTCCGAACTGGCGGCCAAGCTGCCCCCGGGGGTGCAGGTCTGGGTCGGTGGCGGCGCGCCCGTGCTGCACCGGCGCGGCGTGCCGCGGGTGCTGGCGCTGGCCCAACTTGGCGAGCTGCAAGCCCAGCTTCACCGCTGGCGCCTGGCCGCTTCGGCGCTGCCTGCCGATGATGAATCCCCGATGACGGCGGCCGAGGGGGCTTCCTAGAATGGCCGACATGCAAGCCGCGCAAACCATGGTCTACCCCGAGCTCTTCAGACAACTGGAAGCCGTGCGCTGGAACATGGAAACCGACATCCCCTGGGCCCGCTTCGACGCCAGCCTGCTGACCGAAGAGCAGGCGCGGACGGTCAAGATGAACGCCATCACCGAGTGGGCGGCGCTGCCGGCCACCGAGATGTTCCTGCGCGACAACCGTGACGACAGCGACTTCAGCGCGTTCATGAGCGTGTGGTTCTTCGAAGAGCAGAAGCACAGCCTGGTGTTGATGGAGTACCTGCGCCGCTTCCGTCCCGAGCTCGTGCCCAGCGAAGACGAACTGCACGCCGTGCGCTTCGAGTTCGACCCCGCGCCGGCGCTGGAAACGCTGATGCTGCACTTCTGCGGCGAGATCCGCCTCAACCACTGGTATCGCCGTGCCGCCGAATGGCACAGCGAGCCCGTCATCAAGGCCATCTACGAGACCCTGGCACGCGACGAAGCACGCCACGGCGGCGCCTACCTGCGCTACATGAAACGCGCGCTGACCCGTTTCGGCGACGAGGCGCGCGCGGCATTCGCCAAGATCGGCGTGCTGATGGCCAGCGCCCGCCGCACCGCCCAGGCGCTGCACCCGACCAACCTGCACGTCAACGAGCGGCTGTTCCCGCGCGACACCATCCAAAGCCGCATGCCCGACCCCGACTGGCTGCACGCCTGGCTGGACCAGCAGATCCGGTTCGACGACGCCTGGGAAGGCAAGGTCGTCGAGCGCATCCTGCACAACATGAGCCTGCTGATGGAGCGCAGCTTCGCGAACGTGCAGGAGCTGAACCGCTATCGCAAGCAGGTCACCGCCGCGCTGGCGGCGCAGGCGGCGCAGGCGCGCCCGGCCTGACGGCGGCGGCCGCAGCGCGAGGCAAACCCTCGCTCGCCGCCGGTTTGGCGCCCGTCACCCGGTCGACGGACGCCGCCCGACGCCACTCAAGTCCAGAGTCAGCCCTCGCCGCACGGCCCGCCGGACGCGGGTGGGACCACGCGCCTAGGCCGCGGGAGAGCGCCGCTCGCAGGCGTGTCGCCGAAGGCAGGCTCACGCGCATCGAGGTCACCGAGAACAAGCCGTCCAGCAAGACCCCCATCCGCGCCAGCCTGCCCAGCTTGCACACGGGGGTGACGCCGCGGGCCGCGCGCGACGCGGTCGTGCGCAACAGCGCCGTCACCAGCACCGGCCAGGCACTGTCGCCGGACCTCATGGCCGCGGGCTGGGGCGTCGGCGCGGTCGAGCTCATCGGCAGCACCCTCGCTACCGCCGCCGTTGGCGTGCTGGCCGGCGATTCGGCGCTGCTGGCCGACAGCGCCACGCCGGCGAGCAGGCCGAACAACGGCGTCAGCAGCAAAAACACGGGGATGCGCGTGGCCGGGTAGTGGCGCAGCAGCCAGAACCGCGCCAGGTAGCTGGCGAAGCTGGTGACCACGGTCTGGAGGCCAGCGCTCCCAGCGACAGCGCGCCCCAGTGCGCCGGCCAGGCCTCGCCATGCAGCCACGACGCGGCGCCCAGCGCCAGGCCCGAGACCGCCAGCGGCCACAGCGGCGGCATCTCGGCCAGCTCCACCTTGGCCGCTACCTGCCCCAGCCCCCACAGCGCGCTGCAGACCAGCAACAGCAGCACCGCCGGGTCGTCGAGCTCGCTGCGGCGGCCCTCGCTCATGGCGGGGTGTCTGGCCGTGTGTCCGCCCGTACAACCGGGCGCCGCGGCCAGGCCAGCACCACGGCCGCGCACAGCAGCCCGGCCAGCGCGCCGGTGGCATGGGCCAGCGGTGCGGTGGCGATGTCCCAGCCGCTGCCGGCGCGCAGCGGCGCACCCCAGGGCTCTTCCAGCAGCAGCTTGAGCAACAGCCCGACGGCGATGGCCGCGCCGATGCGCCGGCGTGTGCCGGCCGCGGTGGCGACCAGCCAGGTCGCGGCGACCGCCACGCCGGCGTGCAGCACGCCCGACAGGCCGCCGTAATGCGTCAGCGTCGGCATCACGGCCAGGCCCAGGTGGGTCAGCGGCCAGGCCAGCAGCCAGGCCAGCGTGGCCCGCGCGGGCAGGCGACCGGCCAGGCCCAGCGCGGCCAGCACCGCCGTGCCGGCGAGGTTGGCCGCCAGATGCGTGTCGCTCCAGTGCACGAAGGCGGCGCTGAAGGCGCGCCACGGTTCGTGCCGCACCAGCGCGGGCTGCCAGTCCAGCAGCGGCGCCGGCAGCCACCAGCCCAGCAGCGCGGCGGCGGCAAGCCCCGCCGCCAGGCCGGCCCAGGCGTGGCCGGGCCGGCTCAACCGAAGACCGTGCGCCACAGCGCCAGCACGGCTTCGCGCTGGGCGGCCAGGGCCTCGGCTTCGAACTGGGTCGTCGCTTCGTCCAGCCGCGCGCGGTGCTGGGCGCGGCGCAGTTCACGGTAGGCATCAGCGGCGGCCGTGCCGACGCCGGCGGGCAGCAGCCCTTCGCTCTCGGCGCGCTGCAGCAGCGCGATGTTGCCCTTGTTGTCCTGCAGCGGAGGGTGGCTGCCGCTGTGCGCCAGCACCAGGTACTGCACCGCGAACTCGACGTCCATCATGCCGCCCGGGCTGTGCTTGACGTCGAAGCGGCCGGCCGGCACGGGCCGCGCCGCGCGCAGCTTGGCGCGCATGGCGCTGACCTCGTCGCGCAGCGCCGCGGCGTCGCGCGGCGCCGTCAGCACGGCGCGGCGCGTGGCCTCGAATCGCGCCGCGACACTGCGCGCACCGGCGCACCAGCGCGCGCGCGTCAGCGCCTGGTGTTCCCAGGTCCACGCGGTGTTGCTGCCACGGCCGGCCTGGTAGGCCTCGAAGCTGCTGATCGAGGTGACCAGCAGCCCCGAGTTGCCGTTGGGCCGCAGCGCGGTGTCGATGTCGAACAGCTCGCCGGCCGAGGTACGCAGCGTCAGCCAGGTGATGAGGCGGCGCACGAAGGCGGCGTAGACCTCCTGGGCGCGCTGCTTGTCGTCAGGCAGCGCACGGCCGTCCGAAGCTGCCTGGCTCCCCTCGGAGGGCGGACGCTGCGCAGCAGCGGCCTGGGGCACCGATTCATCGCTGTCGTCGTAGACGAAGACGACATCGAGGTCGCCGCCGTAGCCCAGCTCGAGCCCGCCGAGCTTGCCGTAGGCGATGACGGCCAGCGCCGGCACCTCGCGGTGGCGCTGCTTGAAGCGCGACCAAGACCAGCGCAGCGCGATGTCGAGCACGGCGTCGGCCAGCGCCGAGAGGTCGTCAGCGACCTGCTCCACGGTGAGCTCGCCGCCGACATCGCGCACCAGCGTGCGGAAGACCTCGGCGTGGTGGGCGTGGCGCAGCGTGTCGAGCAGCTGCTCTTCATCGTCCTCACCGGCGCGCTGCCAGGCCGCCAGGCGCTGGTCGAGCTCGGCAGTGAAAGCCTCGCGGTCGAAGCGCAGGTGCAGCAGGCGCTCGTCGGCCAGCTCGTCGATGACGCCGGGGTGGCGCATGAGGTAGCGCATGGGCCAGCGCGCCTCGCCCAGCAGGCGCAGCAACCGCTTGTGCACCTCGGCGCGCTCGACCAGCAGCGCCAGGTAGCTCTCGCGGCGCAGCAGCGGTTCGACCCAGTCGACGAAGCGCAGCGCCGCGGCGGCCGTGCACTGGCCGTCGCGCAGCGCCTGGCCGGTCTTCTGCATCAGCCGGCCCAGGCGCAGCCGGCTTTCGTCGCGCAGCGCCTGCACGCGCGGCTGCTGCGCCCACGGGCGCACGCGCTCGGCCAGCTCGGGTGGCAGGCCCTCGAGCAGGGTCTCGCTGTCGATGGCCGCCGGCTTGGGCCCGCAGCCGCCCTTGCACTTGCCGCTGTTGTTCGCGTTGCCGTTCTGGCCCTCGCGCAGCAGCTCGTCGAACTCGGCGGCCACCAGTTCGCGTACCTCGAGCAGGCGGTCGAGCAGCGCGCAGCTCTCGGGCCCGCGGCAGGCCAGCCCCAGGCTGCGCGCGATCCAGCCGAGGTCGCCGTCGTCGGTGGGCAGCAGGTGGGTCTGCTGGTCGTCCAGGTACTGGATGCGGTGCTCGACCTGGCGCAGGAAGACATAGGCCTGCGCCAGCTTCTGCGCCGTCTCGCCCTTCATCAGCCCGCCGCTCACCAGCTTGTCGAGTGCACGCACCGTGCTGCGCGTGCGGATCTCGGGGAAGTTGCCGCCACGCACGACGAGCATCAGCTGCACGATGAACTCGATCTCGCGGATGCCGCCGCGCGAGAGCTTGACGTCGTTGGCGCGCTCGGGGCGGCCCGCGGCGCGGCGCTGGGCCTCGTCGCGCACCTTGCGGTGCAGTTGGCGCAGGCCCTCGAAGACGCCGTAGTCGAGGTAGCGCCGGTAGACGAAGGGCATGACCAGCGAGCGCAGCGCCAACGCACGGCCGCCGGTGACGGCCTCGCGCGGCGCCACCACGCGGCTCTTGAGCCAGGCGAAACGCTCCCACTCGCGGCCCTGCACCTGCAGGTACTCCTCCAGCATGCCCAGGCTGACCACCGGCGGGCCGGCGCTGCCGTTGGGGCGCAGCATGAGGTCGACGCGGAAGACGAAGCCGTCGTCGGTGGTCTCGCCGATCAGCGCGTACAGGCGCTTGGCGACGAAGGTGAAGTACTCGTGGAAGCTCACCGGCCTGGGCCCCGCGGTCTGGCCCTCGTCTTCGTAGACGTAGATGAGGTCGATGTCGGACGAGACATTGAGCTCGCGCGCGCCCAGCTTGCCCATGCCGACGATCCACAGCTGCTGCGGCCGGCCGTCGGCGGCCAGCGCCGGGCCGTGGCGCTCGTCGGCCTCGGCATGGGCCTGGGCCAGCGCCAGTTCCAGCGCTGCCTCGGCCAGCGTGGTCATGGTGGCGGTGACCACGTCCAACGGCGCGGCCTGCTCGACGTCGAGCACGGCCAGGCGCTCGATGACCAGGTGGCGCGCCACGCGCATGGCGCCGGGCAGGTCGCGCCCGCCCTGCTGCAGTGCCCGCACCAGCGCGGTGATGGCCGCGGCGTCGGGCGCGCCGGGCGGCAGCAGGGCCAGCGCGTCGGCGTAGCGGCGGCGGATGCGCTGCACGAAACGGCTGTGCGCTGCATCCGCTGGGGCGGTGTGCATCGATATCCCTCCGGAAGACGTCCTCTATCGGCGCCGCATTCTGTATTGCGTCCGTACGGCGCGGCTGCCGGGGCGGCAGTGTCGTCCCTTCGTCAAGGCCTACTGTGTCGGGGGGGTTTGGTGACCGTGCGGTCGCAAAATGGGCGCATGAAGATTGCCGCCGTTCAGATGGTCAGCACGCCCGACTGGCCCCGCAACCGCGAGGCCGCTGCCCGCCTCGTCGCCGCCGCCGCCGCGGCCGGCGCGCGGCTGGTGGCGCTGCCCGAGTATTTCTGCCTGCTGGGCCACCGCGACAGCGACAAGCTGGCGCTGGCCGAGGGCGCGGGCGCGGGCGCGGGGCCGATACAGCAGTTCCTGGCCGAGACGGCGGCGCGCCACGGCCTGTGGCTCGTGGGCGGCACGCTGCCGGTGAAGGCCGGCGCGGCCGATGGCGGCGAGCGTGTTCTCAACCGCTGCGCCGTCTACGGCCCCGACGGTCGCGAGGCCGGCCACTACGACAAGATCCACCTCTTCGCCTACGACAACGGGCGCGAGAGCTACGACGAGGGCCGCACGCTGTGCGCCGGCGGCCAGCCGGTGGCACTGGAGCTGGCCGACGCCAGCGGCCCGCTGCCCGGCGGCCGGCCGCTGCGCGTGGGCCTGAGCGTGTGCTACGACCTGCGCTTTCCCGAGCTCTATCGTGCGCTGATGACGCCGCCCTGCGACCTGCTGCTGGTGCCATCGGCCTTCACCCACACCACCGGCCAGGCGCACTGGGAGCTGCTGCTGCGCGCGCGCGCGGTCGAGAACCAGTGTTACGTGCTGGCCCCGGCGCAGGGCGGCCTGCACGAGAACGGCCGCCGCACCTGGGGCCACAGCATGGTGGTCGGGCCCTGGGGCGAGGTCATCGCGGTGCGCCCCGAAGGCGAGGGCGTGGTGCTGGCCGAACTCGACCCGGCGCACATCGCGCAGGTGCGGCAGCAGTTGCCGGCGCTGGCGCATCGGCGCTTGTAGGTGCGCGGCCACGCGACATCGAGCGGCGGCTCGACGGCCAGCACGGGTCGCCGCATTGCGTGCAGTCAACGGCAGCCTGCGCCCGGTTTCTAGACTGGCCCTGACGGAGAGGCATCGCGGGCGTTCCACGAAGTCCTCTTCGCGAGGAGTGGTCGATGAGAACAATCCGACCCGTGATGATGGCGGCGGTCGCGGCCACGCTTTCCGGCTGCTACGTGGTCCCCGTCCAGAGCCCCGACGGCAGGGTCATCTACGAGCACTATCCGCTGCCGCCGGCGGGCGTGGTGGTGCCCATGCCGCCGGCCGCGGCACCCGGCGCAGGCCCTGCGGGTTCGATGCCCGCGGTGCTCAGCGCAAGGCTCTACCCGGTCAACGAGCTGGCCACGCAGACAGGCATCGTGACGGGCGTGGTCACCAACCTGATGACAGGCAAGGGCCGGTTCACCGTGAACTACCTGGGCGACGTGCTGGTGGGCGAAGCCACGCGCGTGTCCAACGAAGACCGGCGCGGTGTCGCCAGCGCCTTCGGGACCAAGGGAACCTTCATGTCCTGCGAGTACCAGATGACGACGCCCTACCAGGGCACCGGCGACTGCACGTTCTCGAACGGCGCCACCTACAAGCTGCACCTGGGCGAACACTGAACCGCGGTGGGCTTGACGCGGCGATCCTGAGGGCCCGGCCAGCCCGTTCACGGGCAGGCTGACGGGCGGACCCACCCGGGCGGCGGCCCATCGACCGGTCTCGGTCAATCGAGTCCGGCCCCGCGTCTCAGCCGTGGTGAAGGCGGCGGCAGATGACCGTGCGGGGTTCAGCAGGCCTGGGGGCGGCGGCATGGAGCGGGTCGCGGCGAAGCGCGGCCCCTGGCCAACGGCCGCCCTGACGCCAAAACGCACTCCAAGGTCCCCAATCACGTGAGAAGTGCCCACCGACGGGGGGCGATTTCCACCGGTGACTGGCCGATGTTCACGACATCGTTCGGAAAGAACCCATAGGACCGGTCGATGCCGGTCCTATCGCTGGCCCGCGAAAGAGAAGGAGCAAGGCATGCGCAACAACCAACCGGTCTCGCAACACGAGTACGACTACGCTGACGATGCGACCCTGATGTCGCTCACCGACACGCAGAGCCACATCACCTACGCCAACGCGGCCTTCATCGCCGTCAGCGGGTTCGAGCGTGCCGAGATCATCGGTCAGCCTCACAACATGGTGCGGCACCCCGACATGCCCAAAGAGGCCTTCGCCGACATGTGGCAGACGCTGAAGGAGGGTCAGTCGTGGTCGGCCCTGGTCAAGAACCGGCGCAAGAACGGCGATCACTACTGGGTGCGCGCCAACGCGGCGCCGGTACGTCGAAACAATCAGCTCGTGGGCTACATGTCGGTGCGCACCAAGCCGACGCGCGACGAGGTACAGGCCGCCGAAAACCTCTACCGAGAGATTCGCGAGGGACGGGCCCAGGATCGGGCGATCTACAAGGGCATTCTCATCCGCACCGGCATGATGCGCTGGGCGTCGGTGCTGCAGACGGCTTCCGTGGGCTGGCGTATCGGCGCAGGCAGCCTGGCCAGCGTCGGCATCGTCGTGGGTGTCAGCGCATTGGCGGGCCTGTCGGGGGGCGCGCTGGGCATCGTTGGCGGGGCTGCCGCGACGGCGGCTCTGGTCAACTGCCTCTGGCTGCGCGCGCAAGTTGCGTCACCGCTGGAGACCGTCCTGCGCGTGGCGCAAGCTGCGGCGTCCGGCAGCCCCGAACGAAACGTGACGCTGAACCGCGTCGACGAGATCGGCATGTTGTTGCGCGCGGTGAACCAGTCGGCGCTGAACCTGCGCTCGCTGGTGGACGACGTCAGCCTGCAGACGCAAGGCGTGCATCTGGCCAGCAGCGAGATTGCCGCGGGCAACAACGACCTGAGCGCGCGCACCGAGCAGACGGCAAGCGCCCTGGAGGAAACTGCAGCGTCGATGGAACAACTCGGCGCGACGGTCAAGCAGAACGCTGAGAACGCCCGCGAGGCCAATCAACTGGCGAACAGGGCGTCCACCGTGGCGGGGCAGGGAGGCGACGTCGTAAGCCAGGTGGTCGAAACGATGAAGGGCATCAACGACAGTTCGAAGAGGATCGCCGACATCATCAGCGTCATCGATGGCATCGCCTTTCAGACGAACATCCTCGCACTGAACGCGGCTGTCGAAGCCGCGCGTGCGGGTGAGCAGGGGCGCGGCTTTGCGGTCGTGGCCTCCGAGGTGCGCAGCCTCGCCGGCCGCTCGGCCGAAGCGGCCAAGGAGATCAAGTCATTGATCTCCGCCGGCGTCGAGCGTGTCGAGCAGGGCTCCGTTCTCGTGGACAAGGCCGGCGCGACGATGGCCGAAGTGGTCAGCAGCATCAATCGCGTGACCACCATCATGGGCGAGATCAGCTCCGCCAGCGTGGAACAGAGTACCGGTGTGTCGCAGGTTGGCGAGGCGGTGGGGCAGATGGACCAGGCCACGCAGCAGAACGCGGCGCTGGTCGAAGAGAGCGCCGCGGCGGCAGAGAGTCTGAAGGCACAGGCGCAGCATCTGGTGGAGGCTGTGGCGGTGTTCAAGCTGTCGGGCCTGGGGGCCCGTGTGCCAGCGGCCCGCCCGGTGGCGCCCGCGGCGGAGGCGTCTCGCGGAGATCGTCGCAGCCCGGCCCGGGCCAAGAACGTCATTCGCCCGGCCTTCAAGGCCGACCCTGCTGCCAAACCCGCGCGGGGCTCGGCATCGAGCGGGCGCGACAGCACACCCGCCAAGACGGGTACCGACGGCTGGTCCTCGTTCTGAGTGCGGTTCGCGGCACCCGACCCGTCCCCAGCCCGAGGATCCCCAAGTGACCGTGGTCGTCGAAGAGCGAAACATCGTGGCGCCTGTCGCAGCCACGACGCCCGCAATGCCGGCCACGCGTGGGGTGACTGCCATGCCCGGCCAGTTCCTCAGCTTCCGTCTCGGAGGCGAGGAATACGGCATCGACATCCTGCAGGTGCGGGCAATCCGCAGTTACGAGGCGCCCACGCGCATTGCGAACGCGCCGCACTTCATCAAGGGCGTGATCAACCTGCGTGGTGTCATCGTGCCCATCGTTGACCTGCGTCTGAAGCTGACCTGCGAGTCGGCGGCGTACACCGACTTCACCGTGGTGATCGTGCGTGCCGTGCGCGGCCGCGTGGTTGGTGCGGTGGTCGACTCGGTGTCCGACGTACTGGCGCTGAGCGCCGACAGCATCAAGGCTGCGCCCGAGACGGCCGGATCGGTGGCTGCCTGCCCCATCATGGGCATGGGCTGCGTCAAGAGTGGTGACGTCGAGCGCAGGCTGATACTGACCGACATCGAAGACTTGATGAGCAGCGCCGACATGGGGCTGGTGGGCGCAGCGCGGCACTGAGCGCCCGTCGAGCCGTGGACCCGGCGCCGATGCCCCCTGTCAACGCCCCCCGAACATCATCCGGCGCGCCAGCCAGCCCTTCACCGGCGGCAGCGCCTGCAGCGCCGCCAGGCCCAGGCCGCGCGCCGTGGCGGCGCCGGGCAGTTGCCAGGTGAAGCTGCGGGCCAGGAAGTCGGTGGCGACTATCACGCTCCAGCGGTCGGGCGCGCGCGCCCGCTCCACGCGCCGCAGCGCGCTGTCGAGGTCGGTTGCGCGGCGCAGGGCGGCCACCAGTTCGTGGGCATCGCGCAGGCCCAGGTTCAGGCCCTGGCCGGCGACGGGGTGCAGGGTCTGCGCGGCGTTGCCGATGCGCACGATGCGCCCGCTGACCAGCGTGCGTTCGGCCTTGAGCCCGAGCGCAAAGTCCTTCAGCGGCGAGAGCCCGACGAGCCGGCCGGCCGCGGCCGGGAAGAGAGTGTTCAGCACTGCCAGCCGCTGCGCCGGGCTCAGCTCGCGCACCGGGTCGGCGGCAGCGGCTACGCACCACACCAGCGCGGCGCGGGCGCGGCCGTCGGGCTGCGGCGGCAGCGGCAGCAGCGCCGCCGGGCCGTGGCGCGTGAAACGCTCGAACGCCATGCCGGGCGTGGCGCCCTGCAGCGTCGCCGTGCCGACCCAGGCGGTCTGGCCGTAGTCGCTGTTCAGCGCGCGGCGCGCCAGGGCCGGCCCCTGCGCGCCGGAGGTGTTCTCGCCGAAGACCCCGCCTTCGGCCACCACGGCGAGGTCGAAACGCTCGGCGATGCCGGCATCGACCTCGACGCCGTCGCCGCCGGCCTTCAGCGCCGCCACCGGCGTGCCAAAGCGCGTGTGCAACCGCTGCGGCTGCTGCTGCGCGCACGCCAGCCAGGCGGCCTGCAGCGGCGCCAGCAGCGCACCGTAGCCGAGCACCGCGCCGAGTTGCGGCACACCGAACTCGGCGGCGCCCAGGCGCACCTCGGCGTCGCCCCAGCTCGGCGGCTGCTGCGAGACGTGGATCTCGGTGATGGCCTGCGCCGCCGTGCCCGCCCAGGCGCCCAGACGCTGCAGGAACTGCACGCTGCCCAGGCTGAGCGCCAGCGTGCGCGGGTCGGCGGCGACGTCGCGCTCCGGCGGGCGCGCGTCGAACACCGTGATGCGCGCCTGCGGCAGCGCCTGCGCCGCGTGCAGCGCCAGCGCCAGCCCTACCGGGCCGGCGCCCACCACCGCCATCTCGCAAGCCGTCGTCGTCATTCGCCGTTCGTCCCCGGGCCGCGTGCCCATGCCGGCACCCCCGCTTATTATTCGCCGCACCACGTCCCCAGGAGGTTTGCCATGGCGCTGATGGATTTCATCAAGAAACAGTTCATCGACATCCTGGAGTGGACGGAGACCGGCGACGGCACGCTGGCCTGGCGCTACCCGATGGCCGGCAACGAAATCCAGTACGGCGGCTCGCTCACCGTGCGCGAGAGCCAGATGGCCGTCTTCGTCAACGAAGGCAAGGTGGCCGACGTCTTCGGCCCCGGCATGCACAAGCTGACGACGCAGACGCTGCCGGTGCTGACCTACCTGCAGAACTGGGACAAGCTGTTCCAGAGCCCGTTCAAGAGCGACGTCTACTTCTTCAGCACGCGCCAGCAGCTCGACCGCCGCTGGGGCACGACGCAGCCCGTGACCATCCGCGACAAGGACTTCGGCGCCGTGCGGCTGCGCGCCTTCGGCAACTACGCCTACGCGATCGCCGACCCCAAGCTCTTCCACACCGCCATCAGCGGCACGCGCGACCGCTACACCGTCGACGATCTCGACGGCCAGCTGCGCGGGCTGATGCTGCAGCACATCAGCGACGCCGTGGCGGGCAGCGGCGTGCCCTTCCTCGACCTGGCGGCCAACCAGATCGAGTTCGCCAAGCAGCTGCAGGAAGCCACCGCGCCCGAGTTCATCAAGCTCGGCCTCGTGCTGGCCAGCGTGACGGTGCAAAACGTCAGCCTGCCCGAAGAGCTGCAGAAGATCCTCGACCAGAAGATCGGCATGGGCATGGTCGGTGGCGACATGGGCAAGTTCATGCAGTACCAGACGGCGCAGGCGATCCCCAAGTTCGCCGAGGGTGCCGCCGGGGCCGGCGGCGGTGGCGGCGGTGGCGGCGTGGTGGGCGACGCGATGGGCCTGGGCGCCGGTGTCGCGCTGGGCCAGGTGATGGCGCAGCAGCTCAGCCAGGGCCTGCAGGGCGGCGGTGCGGCGGCGGCGCAGGCGGCCGGCGCTGCCGCCGCGGCGGGCATCAAACCCGACGAAGTGATGGCGACACTGGAGAAGCTGGCCGACCTGAAGGCCAAGGGCATCCTCACCGAGGACGAGTTCGCGGCCAAGAAGGCCGAGCTGCTGAAGAAGCTCGTCTAGGCCCGTGTCGCTGAGCCGGGCCTGAGTTGGCCACCTCACCGCAGCGGGCTTACCGCGCGGCGTGCCCGAACTGCGGCGCGCCGGTCGAGTTCACATCGGCCGCGTCGGCCAGCGCGGTGTGCAGCTTCTGCCGCAGCACGCTGGTGCGCGACGGCGAGGCGCTGCGCCGCATCGGCGTCAGCGCCGAACTCTTCGACGACCACAGCCCGCTGCAGCTGGGCGTGCGCGGCGAACGCCAGGGCGTGGCCTTCACCCTGGTCGGCCGTCTGCAATACGGCTATGGCGGGGGCACCTGGAACGAATGGCACGCGCTCTTCGACAACGGCCGCAGCGCGTGGCTGAGCGAAGACAACGGCGCCTACGTCATCGCCTTCGACGCCCCGCGGCCGGCAGATGCGCCGGCGCCCGACGGGCTGCGCGCCGGCACGCGCGTGCTGGCCGACGGCCGCGCCTGGGACGTCGCCTCGGTCGTGCGCGCGAGGCTCATTGCCGCGCAGGGCGAACTGCCGGCGCCGCCCCGGCTGCAAGGCGAGTTCACCGTCGTCGACCTGCGCAACAGCGCCGGCGAGGTGGCCACGCTCGACGACATCGACCCCCAGCGCCCGGGCTGGTCGGTGGGCCGCGGCGTGGCGCTGTCCGCGCTGGCGCTGCAGGGCCTGAGGGAGGTCGGCGAAAAGACGCTGGGCGCGCGCGGCGTCGAGTGCCCGAACTGCGGCACCGCGCTCGAGGCCAAGCTGGCCGCCACGCAAAGCCTGGTGTGCACGAACTGCGCCGCCGTGGTCGACATCAGCCAGGGCGTGGGCGGCGACCTGGCGCACTACCAGCAGAACAACGCCGACCACGATGGCGCCGAGCCGCAGATCCCGCTGGGCAAGGCCGGCCCGCTGGCGTTGGGCGGGCCGCGGCTGCCGTGGCAGGTGGTGGGCTACCTCGTGCGCTGCGACATCCCCGAGCCCGGCGAGGACGAGACCAGCTTCTGGCGCGAGTACCTGCTCTACAACGCCACGGCGGGCTTCGCCTTCCTCGTCGACACCGACGACGGCTGGAGCTGGGTGCGCCCCATCACCGGCGCGCCCGCCGTGCGCGGCGAGACGGCGCGCTGGGACGGCGTGGACTACCGCCAGCGCTGGACCTACGCCGCCAAGGTGACCTGGGTGCAGGGCGAGTTCTACTGGCGCGTGCAGCGCGACGAACGCGCGCAGGTCACCGACTACGAGGGCAGCGGCGGCGGCGCCGACAAGCGCCTGTCGCGCGAGCAGACGGCGGGCGAGGTGACCTGGTCGGCCGGCCGGACGCTGCCCGCCGCGGTGGTGGCGGCCGCCTTTGCGCTGGCGCCGCCGCGGCTGCAGCGCGACGTCGCGCCCACCAGCTTCAAGGCCGCGGGCGTGCCGCGGGCGCTGGTCATCCTCCTGATCGTGATGTTCGCCGTCATCGTGATGTCGCAATGCGGCGGCGACGAGTGCAGCGACGTCAAAGCCACCTTCGGCGAGGCCAGCGCCGAGTACCAGCAGTGCGCGCGCAACCGCGGCTCGGGCAGCAGCGGCGTGCGCTCGGGCGGCGGCAGCTTCGGCGGCTGGTCCAGTGGCGGCGGTGGACATAAATGAGCCCCCAAGCTCGCCCGCGCTCCACGCCACGCCAGAGGGGTTGCTTGCTTGGCCGTCCCAGTCCGCGCAGGCGGACCGGGAGCCGCGGCCTGCGCCCCCCCCCGGGGGGGGGCCGCTCCGCCTACGGCCCGGCGAAGCCGGTTCCGTGGCGGGAAGCTTGGTAATGGACTCTGCACAGGTAATAACGCTCAAGGAGCACTGACATGATGGGTATCGAATGGCTCAAGCCGGCCGTCTTCTTCGGCTCGGTGCTCTACGCGCTGGTCGGCGTGGCCGTGTTCTGGCTGTGCTTCGTGATCGTCGACAAGCTCACGCCCTACGACCTGTGGGCCGAGATCATCGAGAAGAAGAACATGGCGCTGGCCATCGTGGTGGGCGCGATGTGCATCGCCATCGGCATGATCGTGGCCGCGGCGGTGGGCTGATCAGGCGTAGGTTTCCCAGCCTCGCCGCTCGCTGTGGTCCAGGTGCGGCAGGTGGTTGAAGCTCAGCAGCATGTGCCGCTTCGGCGTGAAGGCGAACTCGGTCAGCGCGCTGTTGCGGATGCGCATGTTCATCTCGACCACCGCCTCGGCCGGCGTGCCCAGCACCTGATGCACGGCGGTGGCGATGGGCCCGCCGCTGCTCACCAGCAGCACGGGGCCGTGGTGCGCGCGGCGCACGTGGTCCAGCGCGGCGGCCACGCCGGCGGCGAACTGCGCCCAGCTCGGCATGCCTTCGGGCGTGGCCTGGCCCGCCATCCAGCGTGTCAGCGCCTGGCGCAGCAGACGGAAGTGGGCGCGGTAGGCCTCGGGGCTGTCGGGCCTGGCCAGCGGGCCGGCGTGCACGCAACGGATCAGCGCCTCGGGGTCGTATTCGTTCAGCCCCGGCCAGACGAGCGCCTCGGGCAGCGCGGCCGGCCCGGCGTCGGCGGCCAAGCCCGCAGCGATGGCCGCCAGCGACTGTTCGTGCCGCCGCAGCGTGCCGCGCAGCACGCCCTCGAAGGTGATGCCGCGGCCGGCGAACCACTGGCCCAGCGCCCGGCACTGGCGCGTGCCCAGCGCGCTCAGCTGGTCGTAGTCGGCGGCGCCGAAGCTGGCCTGGCCGTGGCGCACGAGATAGAGCGTTCCCATGGCGCGCATTGTCGCCAGCACCGCGCGGCGGCCTGTCGCACCGGCGACCCGGCGTCGCTGCGTTAGGCTCCCGCCGTGCCCGCCATCGCCCCGTCTCAACCCCCTGCCGAGCCCGCAGCCGATCCCGGCCCGGCGGGCGCCGGCACCGCCCGCATCAGCCCCGCCGAGCTGGCGCTGCTGGTCTCGGTGTTCGTCGTCGCGGCCTGCGGCCTGGTCTACGAACTCGCCGCCGGCGCGCTGGCCAGCTACCTGCTCGGCGATTCGGTGCTGCAGTTCTCCACCGTCATCGGCACCTACCTGTTCGCGATGGGCCTGGGCTCGTGGGCCAGCCGCCTGCTGCAGCGTCAGCTGGTGGCGCACTTCCTGCGCATCAAGCTGCTGGTGGGAGATCGGAAGAG
>PNKD01000016.1 GCA_013822265.1 Leptothrix sp. (in: b-proteobacteria) | reverse complement strand
AGGCCGTTCTTCTTGATGTACTCCCAGATCTTCTTGGTCACATCGGTACGCGGCAGGGCCTTGTCGCCGATGATGGCCGCCAACGCCGCGCTGGGGGTCAGCGGCTTCATGAAGGCCGCGCTGGGCGTGCGCTTCTTGGCCGGGGCGGCCTTCTTCGCGGGCGCCGCCTTCTTGGCCGGAGCCGCCTTCTTGGCCGGGGCGGCCTTCTTCGCGGGCGCCGCCTTCTTGGCCGGAGCCGCCTTCTTCGCCGGGGCCGCCTTCTTGGCCGGAGCGGCCTTCTTCGCGGGAGCTTTTTTCGCAGTTGCCATTTGGATGTTCTCCATCAGTGGATGAGGGATGCCGCTTACCGCGCAAGCCTCGCAGACGATGTTCTGTCGCGGACTTGTCTTTCCTGGGAAACGTGCAGGCGCGATGCTACTGCGTGCGAGGGGCACTGAGAAGGCGTTTTCATAGGTAAGAGCGGCTTTCTCGCCACGCTTTGCGTCACGTTATGCTGCGGCCATGAAGATCATCGTGCGCTGGATGCTGCTGGCGGCCGCCTTGTTGCTGGTGGCCAACCTGTACAGCGGGGTGCAGGTGGCCAGCTTCTGGTCGGCCATGGTGGCCGCGCTGGTGCTGGGCCTTTTCAACACGCTGGTGCGTCCGCTGCTCGTGCTGCTGACGCTGCCGGTGACGCTGTTGACGCTGGGCCTGTTCCTCTTCGTCATCAACGCGCTGATGTTCTATGCGTCGGCCAGTGTGCTGGAGGGATTCAACGTCGCCAGCTTCGGCGCGGCGCTGATCGGCTCGCTGCTCTACAGCCTGTGCGGCATGGTCATCGACGTCGCAGTCGAGCGCCTGTTCAACGGCGGGCCGGCCTGAAGCACGGCACGGCAGCACCGCAACAGGCGCGGCGACAGGCCTAGTGCTGCGGCTCTTCGCCCGGCCCTGGGCGATGGCCCTCGCCTCGCATCTCCAGCGTCAGATGGCGCCGCTGCGCGGTGACCTGGCGCAGCCGCGCGTCGATCACCGAGGCTTCGATGAAGTCCTGCCCGCCCGGGCCGCGCGCCTGGGCCTGCGCGACGCGCAGGCGGTCGATGGCCCCCGTGAGGTCGCCCAGCACGGCACGCGCCTCGGCACCGGCGCGCATGGCGCGCAGCTTCAGGCCCAGCGCGTCGCTGGTGGCGGCCAGCAGCTCCCACGCCGTGGCGTCCTGCGGCTGCTCGGCGAGCCAAGTCTGCAGGCTCTCGGTGCTGCGGCGCAGCGGTGCCGCGGCGGCCTCGGGCGCGCCGCGCTGCAGCGCCAGCGCGGCCTGGGCACGCAGCAGCAGGGGCGGGCGCTCGGTGGGCGCGGGCTGCAGCGTGTCCAGCACCTGCAGCGCGGCGCCGGCGTCTTCGGCGGCCAGCAGCACCTGGGCCTGCAGCAGGCGCAGCACGCGCTCGGCCGCGGGCTCGCGCGGCGTGCTGCCGGCGGCGAGTTGCAGCGCCAGCGCCACCTGGCGTTCGGCACGCGCGTGGTCACGGGTGAGCGACGCCGCCAGCGCGCCGCCATAGAGCGCCGCCACGCGGTCGGCGAGCACCGGCGACGAGGTCGCGCCGCCCAGCCGCCGCAGTGCCGTGACGCTGTCGTCCATCAGCACGCGCGCGCGCATCTGCATCAACGTGTGATGCAGCGTGGGGTCGCTGGGCCGGTTGTCGCCGAGCAGCGTGCGGTTGCGCGCCTCGGCGATGCGGTCGACCGTCAGCGGGTGGGTGCGCAGGTAGGGGAATCCGCCGCTGTCGTTGAGCCGGTTGGCGATCTCCATCTTGTCGAACATCGCCGACTGCCCGGCCGGCGCGAAGCCCGCGGCGCCGAGCACACCGTAGCCGATGCGGTCGGCCTCGCGCTCCATGTCGCGCGAGAAGTTGAGCTGCGACTGGATGGCCGCGCCCTGCCCGCCCATGATGGCGGCGTTGGCGACGTCGGCGTTGTTGGTGCGGCTGGCCGCGATGATGCCCAGCAGCAGCGTGGCCAGCGCCACCATCGAGGCCTGCTGCTGCGGCGCGATGCCACGCGCGATGTGGCGCTGCGTGACGTGCGAGAGCTCGTGCGCCATCACCGCGGCGAGCTGGTCGCGCGTGGTGGCGACGGCGATGAGCCCGAGATGGGCGCCGACGAAACCGCCGGGCAGCGCGAAGGCGTTGACGCTGCGGTCCTTGACGAGAAAGCTCTCCCACGCGAAGAGGTGGTCGGTGTCGGGGTCGATGTGGCCGATCTTGCGCGCCGCGGCCACCAGCGGGTTCCAGATCGAGTGCAGGTACTCCAGCAGCACGGGGTCGTCGTAGTAGGCCGGGTCGCGCCGGGCCTCGCGCATGATCTGGTCGCCCAGGCGGCGTTCGGCGCCGACGCTGAGGTCTTGCGAGGCCGACTCGCCCAGCGCCGGCAGCCGCACCTGCGCCGCGGCGGGCGCTGACCACCCAGGCACCAGCATCAACGCGGCCAGGGTGCCGGCGAGGCCGCGCCGCCAGGGCGGCAGGCCGGTGCGGCGGGGGTGCGGCGTCGGGGTGAGAGTGCTCAAGCGGGTCACTGCGGGCGGCAGTCGAAGTCGAGAAATGTGGAACTTGGAGCCGCGGCCGGCGCCGGCGTTCCCTCTGGCTATCATGACAGCGCCATGTTGCTGATCGTGAACCGCCCATGAACCCGACCCCGCTGACCCACTTCGACGCCCAGGGCCAGGCGCACATGGTCGACGTGGCCGCCAAGGCCGAGACGCACCGCGTGGCGCGCGCCGGCGGCAGCATCCGCATGCGGCCCGAGACCTTCGCGCTGGTGGCCGGCGGTACGGCGAAGAAGGGCGACGTCATCGGCATCGCGCGCATCGCCGCCATCCAGGGCGCCAAGCGCACGTCGGACCTGATCCCGCTGTGCCACCCGCTGCCCATCACGCGCGTGGCGGTGGACTTCGAACTCGACGCGGCCACGCACAGCGTGCACTGCACGGCGCAGGTCGAGACGCTGGGCCGCACCGGCGTCGAGATGGAGGCGCTGACCGCCGTGCAGGTGGGCCTGCTGACCGTCTACGACATGCTCAAGGCCGCCGACCGCGGCATGGTGATGGGCAACATCCGGGTGCTGGAAAAGCGCGGCGGCAAGAGCGGCGAGTGGCACGCCGGGCACGCCGGACCCGACACGGCCGCCTGATTGCCCAGAGCCTGATCGCCTAGAAGCCGCTGGCGGCGAACTCGCGCCAGCCTAGCGCCCGCGCTGGCGCTTCGCACTGGAACGGCCGGCCTGCCGGCAGCGGTGTCGCCGCCGAAGCGGCCGTGCCGGCGGCCGAGACGCCCGAGGCGGCAGCCGCCGCGCCCCCACCGCCCCCGGGCTCGCAGGGCGCGAAGAATTCTGCCGCGTCGGCCTTGCGGAACTCGCGCAGGCGCGCCGCCACGTGGCGCGCCGCGTCGAGCTCGCCGCGCGCTGCCAGCGACTGCGCCCAGGCCATCATCAACCGCGTGTCGAGCAGGTAGTGCGTGACACGGTCGAAGGCGCGAGCCTCTTCGGGGCGCGACGGGCCCGAAGTCACGGCGGCGTAGTCGGCATGGTGGGCGAAAAACACGCTGCGCTGGCCTTCGGCGATGCGCTGCTCCAGCGGCGGCGCGCCCGGCGTGGCGGCGAAGATGGTGGCCACGCGCAGGTAGTCCAGCACCGACAGCGCCGCCCCCACGGCCACCAGCAGGGCCACCGCGCCGACGGCGTGGGACGGCGGCGGGCTGGGCTCGGCTGCCCGCGGCTGTGCCGCCGACTGCGGCGCCGGCTGCAGCGCAAAACCCCAGGCCCAGGCCGCCGGCAGCAGGAAGTAGCCGTACCAGAGCGGGTACTCCACCAGGCTGTGCAGGCCGATCATCAGCACCATCAGCATCGCGCTGCGCTGCGCCACGCCCAACCCGGCCGGCGCGGCCCAGGCCAGGCGCAGGCCGCGCCACAGCGCCCACAGCAGCAGCCCCATCACCAGCGCGGCCAGCGGCAGCCCCAGCTCCACCGCCAGCTGCAGCGGCAGGTTGTGGGTGTGGTCGAAGAAGGCCACCGGCCGCTGCGGCAGTGGCGTCAACGTCCAGGCGAGGTTGAACTCGCCGAAGCCCACGCCCGCCCAGGGCTGCTGCGCGATGAGCGCGAGCGTGTCGCGCCAGATGGCGACGCGTGAGCTGCTGATGTCGCTCTCGGCCAGGCGCTGCGCGCCGCCGAAGGCGTGCTGGGTCAGCGCGGCCCATTGCGCCATCGCCAGCCATGACAGCAGGTAGGCCAGCGGCGTGGCCAGCAACAGCAGCCGCGCCGGGCGCGACAGCCGCCGGTCCAGCAGCCCCCAGAGCGCCAGCACCAGCACGCTGACGACGCCGGTTCGCGACGCCGTCAGCACCACGGCGAACACGGCGGCCGCCAGCAGCATGCCGGCCGCGCCGCGCTTGAGCCGCCCCAGTTCCAGCAGGGCGACGACGGCGATGCAGTGCCACAGCAGCAGGCTGCTGAGGTGGTTGGGCTGGCGCAGGTTGCCCACCGCGCGGCCCGGGATGCCCGAGGCGGCGAGCCACGAGCCGTCGGGAAGGCCGGGCCAGAACACCTGCACCAGCGCCACGGCGATGTTCAGCACGCCGGCGATCACCCAGGCCCAGCAGAAGGCGATGAAGAGCGCTTCGGCGTCGGGCCGCGCACGCGCGCCGGCGCCGCCGGCCAGTAGCACGGCCGCGGCGAACAACGTGCCCAGCGCCGACAGCGCCAGGCTCGCCGGCAGGGCCCCGGGGCCCCATGACCACAGTGCAGCGGCAGCCAGCACGGCCAGCGCCACCCACACCGCCCACGGCCCGCGGCCGGGTCGGGCCGGCAGCGAGACCATCACGAAGCCGGCCCAGAGGGCGAAGGCCAGGGCCTGGTTGAGGTAGGTGGGGGAGGGGCTGAGGTTGTAGGCGAGCAGCGACGGCCCGGCCGCGGCGGCGATCGCGATGAGGGCGCGCGGGTCGGACAACAGGCGCTGGGGCGGCAAGATGGGTGCGGTTGAGAGGCTTGGCAGCCGCGCATTGTGTGCCAGGTCCGTGCAGGGCCGATGCTTGGCCCGGCGGGGGGCGCGACATGGTCGGGATCGGCGGGTGTCTATGGCGGTGCCCGCGGCAACAGCGGCCAATCGGGCAGATGTGCTACGATTTTCCATCGATGCTTAAACATGCGTCATGGAAACCGTTTCCGTCTCCCCAAAGTTTCAAGTCGTCATACCCAAGTCAATTCGAGAAGCCATGGACTTGCAGCCGGGACAAAAACTGCATGTCATGCGCTACGGAAATCGTGTGGAGCTGATGCCTGTGCGCTCGTTGGTACAAGCACGGGGCTTCCTCACCGGCATCAACAGCAGCGTCGAGCGCGAAGGCGACCGTACGTGAACGTGGTGGACTCGAGCGGCTGGCTGGAGTACTTCGCCAACGGGACCAACGTCGACTTCTTCGCCCAGCCGCTCGCCGACGCTGACACGCTGATCGTGCCCGCCATCTCGATATTCGAAGTTTTCAAGCGCGTGCTCTCGCAGCGCGACGAAGCGGCGGCACTGCAGGCATCGGCGCTGATGCAGTTGGGGCGGGTGGTGGTGCTGGACGAGTCGCTGGCGATGTCGGCCGCGAAACTCTCACATGAGCTGAAGCTGCCGATGGCCGACAGCATCATGCTGGCCACGGCGCGCCACTTCGACGCGGTGCTGTGGACCCAGGATGCTGACTTCGAGAACCTGCTTGGCGTGCGGTACGTGGCGAAGGGAGTGCCGGCCTGAAGTGGCTGGTCAGGGGGGACACGCTTCACGCCTGCTTGCGCGACACGTTCAGCAGCTGCCCGAGTTCGGCGGCCCGAGCGCGAAAGCCCGGCGAGATGCGCGCATCACCGGCGGCGTCGGCCCAGAACGCCATTGCCGCATCGCCGGCCGCCAGCCATGCGGCGCGCTCGGCAGGTAGGGGCAGTTCGAAGTTCCATCGCGGCTCAGGTACTTCGCCACCGGGCAAGGGCGTGAAGGCCATGGGCAGCATGTCGTAGGCAGGCGCCAGCCGCAGGCGCCCTGCCTGCGGGTGAAAACTGAGATTGCCCAGGTGCATGTCGTTGTTCGCGATCAGCCGGCCGAACCACCACAGCCGCGTGATGTCGTCCACCGTGCGCGCATCGATCAGCCCGCGCGCCACCAGCCGGGCCGCATGTTGCCGCCAGTCCTGGCTGGACAGGCCCAGCAAGTGACCGCTCAGTGCCCGCAGGCTGACCAGCGGACGCCGGCCCCAGGCGCCGACGCGGTCGAAGCGCTCTGACTCCAGAAAGGTTCGCCCGCCGGCCTGCACCAGACGTGTGGCCGCAGCGCCCGACGCACCGAGGGCTTGCACACGCTGCAAGGCCAGGTGTTCGCAGACCAGCAGGTCGGCCCAGCGCCGCGTCGCGGGCGCATTCGCGACACCCGAGAACTTGACGATCACCTCGGCGGTGGCGGCACCGGCCAGGGCGCGGCGGGCCGTGAACTTCGGGAATGCGCCGCCGGCAGAGCTGCCGGCAAGGCCCTGGGACGCGGCCAGTGTGGCAGCCGCGACATACGCGGGCGCGATTTGGGCCTCGACCAGGGGCTCGGACGCCTGCAAGCGCTGCTGCTGGTGCCGGCGCAGCGAGGCGGCGCCAACGATCAGGTGCCCGCTGCAGTCTTCGCCGCGCCGCGCCAGCACGTGCAGCACGTCGTCATCGCCCCACTCGTCGGGGTCGGCTGGCACTTCCAGATCGGCATGGCTGGCGCGCGCGAAAGCCCGGCCCAGGAAGCCTTGCGGCTGCATGTCGTACAGCGGGTAGGGCAGGCCGCCCCACCAGCCGTCGCGGCTGTCGTCATCGACGGGCCAACCCAGCGCAGGCAGCGGAAACAGGCAACCCTGCGGCTGGATGGGGTGCAAGGCCGCGGCCTCGGTGACCCGCCCTGCCTCATCGAGCGCGAACACCGGCAGGGCCTCAGCCACACCACGCAAGGGCCGGCGTGCGGCGTAGCGGCGGCGCTGCGCCTGGCCCGACGAAACGGTGGCGTCACCCAGCTCGGCGAGCAGGCGCAGCGTTGTTCGTGGCGAGATTTTCAGCGCTGCGGCCAGGCCGGTGGCACCGCGGGGCCCCCTGCAAAGTTCCCTTTGTATAGCGTTCCTTGCAGCGGTGTTGACGGGGCGAACCATCGCCAATTATGGCGAGATTTATGGCGAGATTTACAGGGACTTCTGCGGTCGCTTCGGCGCCAGCGCAGGCTGCCGCCTCAGTGCCGTGGCCAAGGCACGGCAGTCCGGCGAGATGCCTGCGACACCGGCGTTCACACGGTCCACGGGCGGCGGCCAGGGTGGGCCGGCAGCGAGACCATCACGAAGCCGGCCCAGACGGCGAAGACCAGAGCATGGTTGAGGTAGCTGGGGTAGGGCTGAGGTTACAGGTGAGGAGGGAGGGCACGGCCGCCGCGGCAACCGCGATTGGGGTGCGGGAGTCGGACAACGGGCGCTGGGAAAGCGAGATGGGTGCGCTATTCGGCATGGGTGGCGCGCATTGTGTGCCGGCTAGGACGTACTGCATAACCGTCAGGCCCCCGGTTGCGAGCCCCGTTCAAGCGTTGCTCCGGTTCCGTCGCATGCATGAAGGCTCGGCGAGATACGTGCCTGACTTGCGGCGTCGGGCCGGAAGTTCAGGGCCGCTCTGCTGGCAGCCCGGGATGCGGCGAGCAAGGGCACTTCGACTTCCCAGAACGGTGCGGGCACTTCGCCACTGGCAAGGGACGGGGAAGCCATCGGCAGTATGTCGTAGGCATGTGCCAAGACAACTCCGAGTCTACGCACCTGGGTAGGTGGACTGAGTCTGTCCGCGTGAAGGTCAGGGTGGGCTGTAGACTGCACCCGAACCACCGCGGCCGCGCGATAGCCCTCACCGTACCGGCACCGATCAACCCGCGCGCCGCCAACCGGGCCGTATGCCCGCGCCAGTCATAGATAGGGAAGTCGCGCAGTTCAGTGCGCAGCGCCCTCCGACTGAACTCCGGCCGTCGGTAGCCAACAGCCAAAGAGAGTCTGACGACGGGACATCGATAAATCGCGGCGTCTCACCCTTACGCGTACCGCCAACGCGGCAGCGCTCGTCGCGCGCTCAATGCGCAGGCTGCGGCGCGAGTGCACTGTCTGGAGTGCGGATTGACGATTCCGGAAAGGCGAGTGCTGCCAGTTGGCGATACCGGCTTCGTGCCGCCTGCCAGCCTTCGCGTGCCTCGGAGCAGCGCTCGGGCCGCTGCATGCGGCAAAGGCGAACGAGGGTGGTTTCGGCCTCGGCCGGCTGGCCGTTGAGGCCCGCCGCGAGCGCGTACCGAAACATGACCGGGGGATAGGCGAAGCGCGCTGAAACCTCACGCATGGACGCTAGTTCGGCCGGGGTCATGTTTGGCCGAGCTTCCGAGTGCACGAAGCGCATGAAGGCTCCCAGTTGCGTCAGAAGTGGCAGCTCAGGCGGCGGCGTAGTAAGACCATAGACACCAATTTTCGCCGCCTCCAACCGCATCAGACGGTATGCCTGCTCGGCCCGCAGGTACTCAGCGCCCACGGCGCCGAGCAACAGAGCCATTGTCGCGGCGGCGAAACGCAATAGCGGGACGGGAACGGCCCAACTGCGCCCCGCCGGGGAAAGGGCATGGGCCGCACCGGCGGCAAGCCCCATCGGCAACAACAGATAGGCGTACTCATGGGGCAGTTCAACCATGGCGTGTGCCACCACACCACCAATTCCCGCCATCAACCAAGTGACCCGGACGTCTCGCGCTTTTCTGACCTGGCGCAGCAACGCGCTACCGACCAGGGCCACGATCAATACACCAAGTGGAATGCCCGCCCACAGCAACAAGTCCAGCACGACGTTGTGGCTGTGCTCGAAGGGGTAGCCGATGAAGGGGTGATCGCTGGCCACGGCCTGCTGCGCCACGATGATCTGCTGCCAGCCATACCCTGTCCACGGTTCACGCCAAAGCGCATCGACCATCGCCCACCATAGCGGCACGCGTGAACCACCATCCAGGCCAGACACAACGCTGCGCCCACCGACCAGAAGTAGCGATTCGTTCAGCCATGGCCACGACACCGTCATACCGACAAAGATGATCGCGAGACCCAGCGTATGCCAGGGCTTTACGCGCGAGGCGGAGCGCCACTGATGGACCGAGACCAGGAGCACCAGCAGGCCTACTTGCAGCCAGCCGGTACGTGAGGCCGTCATGGCCATGCCAAAGATCAAGAAGCACGCCCCCAGCCAGAAGCCGGCGGCGCCAATGCGCCCGCCCTCGCGCAGAAGACCGAGGCCGCACAGCCCTAGGAACAGCAGCGTGCACAACTGGTTGGCCTGCCCCACATTGCCGAACGGACGCGCGCCGGGCGGAAGATCGGCTACGTAGATGCCCAACGCATAGGTCGCCGTCCATTGCACGAGCGCAGTGGCGACAGATAAGACGGCACACAGGACCATCCCCACTGCGAAGGCGTCGAGCGAGCCGATCTGCCCTGGCCTCACTTCGTCGACCAACGACGCTCCCATCGCCAGCGCCAGCGTCAACGCCGCCAGATACAGCATCGCCATCAGCGCATCGCCGCCGAACAGAATCAAACCGGTCAGCCACTGCACTGCGATCGACAGCAGTGCCACGCCGATCGCCAGGCCCCAAGGTGCCGGCAGCCGCACGGCGCGGCGATGGATCAACGCCGCAGTCACCAGCATGAACAACGCCATGGCGTCCTGCCATGCCGACGACCACGGGTAGTAATGGTTGGGGAGCAACCAGGCCAGCGGCAGGGTCGCCAGCACTACGCCGGACAGGGGAAGATCGGTCAGGGAACCTGTCGAGTGTCCTGCTGCCGTTTGAGGGCCGCTCGTCATGGCATTGGTACGCAGACTTCGTCAATCACCGCAGAGACGCGCCAAGAGGCTCTTCACCGCCAACGCAAGAGAGAAGGGCGACCCTCTGGTCGCCCTTCTGTCACTGAATCACCGATCATTAGCTGCCGCGGCACGAACCCGGCAAGAACTTGGCCTGGGCGGGGGTTCCGGGTGCGCAGATCCACTTGAACACGGCCTTGCCGGCATCGGCGTCTCCGGCCATGGCGGTGGTGTCGTTCGAGTAAGGCGTCAGCACGACGGTTGTGGTGACGCCACTCAAGTTCTGCGGGGTCACGGTAATGACACCCGTGTTGCTCGTCGCGATGCTGTTCACGTACTTGCTGGACGGCGAAGCGCTCTCACAGCCCCAGTTGCCGGCGGTCGGCACCGACGAAGTCGCCGACTGGTAGACCTCCGTGATGGTCGTGCGGCAAGCGGATGCGGCCAAGACCACTTCGGACATCTTCGCGCGCTTTGTGTAGTCCTGATATGCCGGCAGCGCCACGGCAGCCAGGATGCCGATGATCGCCACGACGATCATCAGTTCGATGAGGGTGAAACCTTGTTGAACGCGCTTCATGCTCGAAACTCCTGGAGGCAGGTGGAAGGTGGGGTGGAGGACACCCCCATGAACGCAGGGCCCGTGCCAGGCCGATTCGATCGTCTTTTCGTGATTTACCGCACGCGATGCGACGCATTTGGTCGCAGATTTGGCCTTGCCCTGGGCCGCCTGCCGCCGGAACTGACAAATTCTGTCAACCACCCTTCGCGTCAATCGGCCAGCGTCATCACCTGCCCGGTACGCAGCGCCGCGATGCGGTGCCGGGTGACCTGGGCACCGATCTCGGCCATCACGGTCTCGACCTCACCCGGCTTGATGTGGGTGATGAAGACATCGGCCGGCGCCTGCAGCCGCGCCAGCTGCTGCTGCAGCTGCGACGGGCAAAGATGCTGGCTGATGGTGGCCAGCGCGTGCTCGTCGTCACGGAAGGCTGTCTCGATGACCAGGGCCGCGACCGGCAGATCCTGCAGGCGCTGCCAGAGTGCCGTGTTGGGCCCCGTGTCGCCGGTGAACACCCAGGCGCCCTGCCCCCCGAGCACGGCATAACCGACCGCCGGCACGGTGTGGCTGGCGGGCAGCACCTCGATGCGCCGCGCGCCCAGCGCCAGCACCTGCCCGACCTCGACGGGCTCGAATCGCAGCACCGGGTTGTGGATGTCGGGCAGGCGGGAGAAGTCGGGCCAGATGACGCCGTTGAAGACGTGCAGCCGCAGCGCCGCGATGGTGGCGGGCAGCGCATGGATCACCACCGGGGGCCGCGCGGCGGCGCGGCGGCGGCGTGTCACGCTGTCGGCCAGCAGCCCGATGGACAGCACGTGGTCGAGATGCGAGTGGGTGACCAGGATGTGGTCGATGGCCACCATTTCGTCCAGCGTGAGGTCGCCGACGCCGGTGCCGGCATCGATGAGCACGTCGTGGTCGAGCAGGAAGGAAGTGGTTCGGTTGCCCGCGGCGATGGAACCGGAACAGCCGAGAACGCGAATCTGCATGGGATGGCGGGCCAAAGGTCCGCCGAAGGGCGGGAGAGACGCGGATGCTGATCGCGCCGGGGCCGCCCGGCAAGGCAAGGTGACGCTTTTGCGACCCGGCCGGCCCGTCACCCCGCCCGCTTCGTGAACCCCATCACGACCGTCAGGTCATGCCCCCGCCGCGTTGACCGGCGCGCCAGCGTCCGGTCGAACGCGGCGAGATAGAACGGCGCGCCAGCGTCCGGTCTATCGGCAGATGAACTGCATCTGCGTGCCGGCCAGCTCGATGACGTCGCCGTTGCGCAGCGGCACCGAGTCGCCAACGAGAGCAACGCCGTTGATGCTGGGCCGCGCGGCCCCTTCGACGTGGGCGAAGGCGTACCCGTTCGGGCGCTTGGTGATGGAGGCCACCTGCACGCCGGGCTTGCCGACGGTGGTGACGACCTTGGTCAGCGTGACCTCGCGCCCTGCCGCCGCGCCGTTGAGCACCTTGATCGATGCCGGCGGCACGGCCGCCGCAGCCGGCGCCGGGCTGCCCAGGCCGCCGAAGCCCGAGTGCGCGGCCGTGGCGTAGGCCGGGCTGGCCGAGGTGGTGGGGCTGGGCGCGTGCATCGGCGGCGCGCTGCTGCCCGGCCGCATGATCATGGTCTTCTCGTACTCGCCCGACTCGTCGACCAGGAACTTGATCTTGTACTTGCCGATCTCGACGGTGTCGTTGTGCGTGAGCAGCTGCTTCTTGATGGCCTTGCCGTTGATGTAGGTGCCGTTGGTGCTGTTGAGGTCTTCGATGAAGACGTCGGCACCCACCATCTGCAGCACGGCGTGCTCGCCGCTCACCGCCAGGTTGTCGATGACGATGTCGTTGTAGGGACGGCGGCCGAGCGTGGTCTTGTCCTTCGTGATCTGGACTTCCTTGATGACCACACCGTCGAGCGAAACCACCAGCTTGCCCATGCCTGCCCTCGATTCAATCCGCTGCCGGCCGCAACGGCAATGGCGCCCTGCGGCGCCCCTGTTCTGCCTGGGGCAGCGGGTGCTGCCTCATCGCTTGAATGGCCACCAGGACCACGCCGGCGCGCCCGCGCCGCCGGAGGCGCGGACCAGGATGACGGAGATATTATCCTTTCCACCCGCGTCATTGGCCGCGTCGATGAGCGCACGACTGGTTGTTTCGAGCGAGTCGTGCGCCTGCAACACCTGCGCGATGGTGCCGTCGTCGAGCATGTCGGACAAGCCGTCCGAGCACATCAGGAACAGGTCGCCAGGCTCGACGTCGTGATGGTGGGTCTCGAGCATCACCGCGTCTTCGACGCCGACGGCCCGTGTGACGAGGTTCTTGTTCGCCGAGAACGCGGCCTGCGCGGGCGTGATGAGGCCGGCGTCGATCTGCTCTTGCAACAGCGAATGGTCGCGCGTGATCTGCTGCAGCCGGCCGCTGCGCAGGCGGTAGCAGCGTGAGTCGCCGACGTGGCCCAGCAGCACGCGGTCGTCCCTGAAAACCGCCACGACCAGGGTGGTGCCCATCCCGGCGTACTGCGGGTTGCTGTTGGCGGCGTTGAAGATGGCGCGGTTGGCGTTGTCGACGCAGATGTCCATCGCACGTCGCACCTCGGCATCGCTGGCCTGCTTGCTGGCTTCGCGCAGCCAGCGGCCGAGTTCAGCCTGGATGAACGTGGTGGCCATGTTGCTGGCCACTTCGCCGGCGTTGTAGCCGCCCATGCCGTCGGCCAGCACGGCCAGCGCCACCCCGGGGTCGGTGGCTACCGAGTCCTCGTTGTTGCTGCGCGCCCGGCCGGGGTCCACCGCAGCATGGATCTCGATCGTCATGGGCACAGGGGCAGGCGGCGGGGCGTGGAGTGAACGGGTGGCGGATTGTGCATCGGAACCACGGCCTTTCCGCACGGGCGTGGCGGGGCCTGCCGGATGTTCGGAAGGTTGCATGGCGGCCTCTTGCAGCGCCCGCAGCAAGGCCGCACCGTCAGGCGGGCGCTGGCTTGACTTCTTGGCCAGCAGGCCGGCCACCAGCGCCGCCACGGGTGGGTGGGTTCGCGGGACCACGCTGCGCAGGTCGGGGGCCGGCGTGTGCGCCACCTGCCGCAGCAACTCGCCCATCGACGCCGACTCGTGGGGCAGCCGCCCGCTGAGCAACTGGAACAGCATCACGCCGAAGGCATAGAAGTCCGTGCTGCTGGAGGGCAAGCCGCCGGCGAGCAGTTCGGGCGCCATGTACGCCGGCGTGCCCGGCACGATGCCGGTGGCCGTCTGCGCGGCGTCGGGCGCGCGGGCGATGCCGAAGTCGGCCAGCTTGACGATCTGTCCAGGCAGATGCACCAGCACGTTCGCGGGCTTCAGGTCGCGGTGAATCACCCCCTGCGCATGGGCGTGGTCCATGGCCCGCGCCATGCGGATGGCCAGGTCCAGCACCAGGCGCTCCGGCAGCAGGCGATTGGGCTGCGTGTATCGCGTCAGGTCGCTGCCCGGGACGAGTTCCATAGCCAGCCAGGCCAGCCGGCCGTCCACTCCGGCGTCGAGCACGGCAACGATGTCCGGGTGCTGCAACCGCGCCGCCGTGCGGGCAGCGGCGAGGAAGCTGTCACGCCACGCCGCTGCCGCATGGCCCGTGGGCAGCGCCACGACCTTCAGGGCAACCGGCCGGTCGTCGCCCGGGGCCAGCGCGAGGTGAACCTCGCTGTGCGCGCCTCGGCCAAGCACCCGCTGCAGGCGGTAGCCGGCCACCGTCTGCCCGATGTGCCAGCCGTCCTGCATCGCGCGGGGCTCAGCTCGCGGTGGCCACCTTGCGCCGCTTGATCAGCACGCCGAGGGCCAGCACCAGCAAGGCGCCAAAAATGCCCGCGCCGTAGCGCACCGCAGAGACGACTTCCGCGCTCGCGCCTGCCTTCTCTACCGGCCAGGTCGGCACGAATCCCAGCACTGCGGGGTCGGTAACCGCCATGGTGCCCGCGATCCAGCCCAGCAGCATGCCGCCGATGGTGATGATGGCGGGGAAGCGGTCCATCAACTTGAGCACCATCTGGCTGCCCCAGACGATGATCGGTATGGACACCAGCAGGCCGAAGACGACGAGCGGCATCTTGTGGTCGCCGCCGGCGCTTTCGGCAGCGCCGGCGATGGCGATGACGTTGTCGACACTCATCACCAGGTCGGCCACGATCACGGTCTTCACGGCCGCCCAGAGCTTGTCGGACGACGCGATGTCGCCGTGGCCGTCTTCGTCGTCAGGCGCCAGCAGCTTGACGCCGATCCAGATCAGCAGCACGGCGCCGACGATCTTCAGGTAAGGAATGGCCAGCAGCGTGAGGGCGAAGAAGATCAGCACGACACGCAGCACGATCGCTCCGACGGTGCCCCACAGGATGCCCTGGGTACGCTGGGCCGGCGGCAGCTTGCGGCAAGCCAGCGCGATGACCACCGCGTTGTCGCCGCCAAGCAGGATGTCGATCATGATGATCTGGCCGACGGCGATCCAGAACTCGACGTGCATGAACTGGTCCATGAGGGTAGCGACGTTTCTTGTAGGGGCTGTGGAAGGGGCGGTTCGCGCCCAGTGTAGTGGCGTGCGTGGGCGCACGATTGCGGGGATTACCGATGCCGGGCGCGCTGGCCGGGCGCCCAGAAACGGACGTGGCCACCGCAGGGTGGCCACCAGGTGCGCCGCCGCCGCAATTGCGGCGTTGCGCCTCCTTCAGAGCAGCGCCTTGAGCAGGCGGCCCATTTCCGAAGGGTTGCGTGTCACCTTGAAGCCGCATTCTTCCATGATGGCCAGCTTGGCGTCGGCCGTGTCGGCGCCGCCGCTGATGAGCGCGCCGGCATGGCCCATGCGCTTGCCCGCCGGGGCGGTGACGCCGGCGATGAAGCCGACGATGGGCTTGTTCATGTTCGCCTGGCACCAGCGTGCGGCCTCGGCCTCATCGGGGCCGCCGATCTCGCCGATCATGATCACCGCATCGGTATCGGGATCGTCATTGAAGAGCCTCATCACGTCGATGTGCTTGAGCCCGTTGATGGGGTCGCCGCCGATGCCGACCGCGCTGCTCTGACCCAGGCCGATCTCGGTCAGCTGGGCCACGGCCTCGTAAGTCAGGGTGCCCGAGCGCGAGACGACGCCGATGCGGCCCTTGCGGTGGATGTGTCCGGGCATGATGCCGATCTTGATCTCGTCGGGCGTGATCAGGCCGGGGCAGTTGGGGCCCAGCAGCAGCGTCTTCTTGCCGCCGGCGGCTTCCTTGCGCGCCATCTTGTTGCGCACTTCCAGCATGTCCCTGACGGGGATGCCTTCGGTGATGCAGATGGCCAGGTCGAGCTCGGCCTCCACGGCCTCCCAGATGGCCGCGGCCGCGCCGGCGGGCGGCACGTAGATCACGCTGACGGTGGCGCCGGTGGCGTCCACCGCGTCCCTGACGCCGGCGTAGATCGGGATGCCCTCGAAGTCCTCGCCGGCCTTCTTCGGGTTGACGCCGGCAACGAAGCAGTTCTTGCCGTTGGCGTAGGCGACGCAGCCGCGGGTGTGGAACTGCCCGGTCTTGCCCGTGATGCCCTGGGTGATGACCTTGGTGTCCTTGTTGATCAGGATGCTCATGTTCTTTCGTCCTTAGCGCTTACTTGACGGCGGCGACGATCTTCGTCGCGGCTTCGGCCATGGTGTCGGCGCTGATGATGGGCAGCCCGCTTTCGGCCAGCATCTTCTTGCCCATGTCCTCGTTGGTGCCCTTCATGCGCACCACCAGCGGGATCGACAGGTGCACGGCCCTGCAGGCGGCGATCACGCCTTCGGCGATGGTGTCGCACTTCATGATGCCGCCGAAGATGTTGACGAGGATGCCTTTGACGTTCTCGTTCTTCAGCATGATCTTGAAGGCCTCGGTGACCTTCTCGGCCGTGGCACCGCCGCCGACGTCGAGGAAGTTGGCCGGCTCGCCACCGAAGAGCTTGATGGTGTCCATGGTCGCCATCGCCAGGCCGGCGCCGTTGACCAGGCAGCCGATATTGCCGTCGAGGCTGATGTAGCTCAGGTCGAACTTGCTGGCCTCGATCTCGGCCGGGTCTTCCTCGTCGAGGTCGCGGTAGGCCACGATCTCGGGGTGGCGGAACAGCGCGTTGCTGTCGAAGTTGAACTTGGCGTCCAGCGCCTTGATGTTGCCGTTGCCTTCGAGGATCAGCGGGTTGATCTCGGCCAGGGAAGCGTCGGTGTCCATGTAGCAGGCGTAGAGCTTCTTCAGCACGTCCACGGCCTGGGCCTGGCTGGCCTCGGGCACGCCGATGCCGCGCGCGAGCTCCAGCGCCTGAGCATTGGTCATGCCCACGAGCGGGTCGATGAAGACCTTGAGGATCTTCTCGGGCGTGCTGTGGGCCACCTCCTCGATGTCCATGCCGCCTTCGCTGCTGCCCATCATGGCGACCTTCTGCGTCGCGCGGTCGGTCAGCGCGGCGACGTAGTACTCCTTCTTGATGTCCGCGCCTTCTTCGACGAGCAGGCGGCGCACCTTCTGGCCCGCAGGGCCGGTCTGGTGCGTCTTCAACTGCATGCCGAGGATCTGGTCGGCCAGCGTTTCGACCTCGGCCGGGGTGCGCGCGAGCTTGACGCCGCCGCCCTTGCCGCGGCCGCCGGCGTGGATCTGCGCCTTCACGACCCACACCGAGCCACCGAGCTTCTGTGCAGCCTCCTGCGCCTCGCGCACGGTGAAGGCCGGGTAGCCGCGCGGCACCGGCACGCCGTGGGCCCGGAGCAGCTCCTTGGCCTGGTATTCGTGGATCTTCATCGGGTGGGCTCCTTCGCTCGTACGTTCAGTCGGATGGGATCAAGTTGGACATCGCCGCGGCCGGCCGGTACCAGCGCGGGTGGTGTTCACGCACCACCGGGCCGTCGCTGCGCAAGGCATGGCAGCGGTCGATCTGGAAGGGCTGGGTGGCACCGTCGGCGGTGCCCCGGGTGTCGATGACATCGCCGGCGAAGGCCTGCACGACGGCCGTCGGCAGCACCTGGGCGAGTTCGGTGATGTGGGTGCAACCGAGCACGCCGCCCACGCGTTCGCGCAATGCCCGGCGGAAGTTCTGCATCAGGTTCAGGCCGACCAGGCTGCCGTAGACGGCGCCGTGTCCTGCGCAATGCTGCCCATAGGGTGACCAACGCGTCTCGGCACCGGCCTGGACGATGTCGAAGCGGGTGTCGACCACCAGGCGCAGCAGCAGCTCGTGCAGCGGCGCGCCCGCGGGCCGATCGCCCGAGGCCAGATGGACGACGCGGGTCTTGACGTCGGTGAGCAGGGCGTCGACCTCCCACAGGCCGTCGTCGCGCGCGAACACCTGCACGTCGATCTGGCGGCGGTGCTTGAGCTGGCGTCGGGATGCCGCGGGCGGGAGGGTCATCGCTGGGGGAGGGGGTGGGGCGCGGCGAGGCGCAACGCGGCGGCGAATCTAACATGCTGCTCTGCAGCAGACCCTTACAGGCCCGGGCGAGTGGAGCGACCCCGGTGGCTGCCGCCGGCCGGGCCGTCAGTCTTCTTCGCCGCCGCGCACGACGCGATGGATGACATCGCCGTCGAAACCGCGCCCGGCAAGGAAGCGAATCTGCCGGGCGCGCTCGGCCGCGTCGGCCGGCGGGCTGCCGAAGCGGCGACGCCAGACTTCTCGGGCACGCTCGTATTCGGTCGCGCGGGCCTGTTGCAGCGTCTGCGCCACGAGTTCCGGCGCCAGCCCCTTGGCCTGCATGGTCTGCTTCAGGCGGTGCACGCCATAGCGCCGGCCCTGGCCGAGAAGCACCGACGCGGCCACGCGCGCCTCACTGAGCAGGCCTTGGGCGGACAAGTCGTCCAGCGCCGCGGCGATCTGCGCCTGCGCAGGCACATCCGCGGTGTCTTCGACCACGCGGGCCAGCTTGCGCTCTAGTTCGGCCCGGGAGTGCTCACGCTGCGCGAGGTGGCGCAACGCGCGGCCCTTTACCGACAGGCTGGCCAAGCCCAGGCCTCAACCCGATGGCGCGCGGCCACGTTGCTCGCCAGGCTACTCGGCGGCCGCGACGCCGGCCGCCATCAGCGGGATGCCCATGTGCTCGCGCACCTTGTTCTCGATCTCGCGCTTGATGTCGGGGTTCTCGCGCAGGAACTCGCGCGCGTTGTCCTTGCCCTGGCCGATCTTTTCGCCGTTGTAGGCGTACCAGGAGCCGCTCTTCTCGAGCACACGCGCCTCGACGCCCATGTCGATGATCTCGCCTTCGCGGCTGATGCCTTCGCCGTAGAGGATGTCGAACTCGGCCACCTTGAAGGGCGGGCTGACCTTGTTCTTGACGACCTTGACCTTGGTCTCGCTGCCGATGATCTCTTCGCCCTTCTTGATGTTGCCGGTGCGGCGGATGTCCAGGCGGACGGACGAGTAGAACTTCAACGCGTTGCCGCCGGTGGTGGTCTCAGGGTTGCCGAACATGACACCGATCTTCATGCGGATCTGGTTGATGAAGATGACCATGGTGTTGGTCTTCTTGATCGTGGCCGTGAGCTTGCGCAGCGCCTGGCTCATCAGCCGCGCCTGCAGGCCGGGCAGGCTGTCGCCCATCTCGCCTTCGAGTTCGGCCTTGGGCGTGAGCGCCGCCACCGAGTCGATGACGACGAGGTCGACGCTGCCGCTGCGCACCAGCGCGTCGACGATCTCGAGCGCCTGCTCGCCGGTGTCGGGCTGGCTGATCAGCAGTTCCTGCAGGTTGACGCCCAGCTTCTGCGCGTACTGGATGTCCAGCGCGTGCTCGGCGTCGATGAAGGCGCAGGTGCCGGCCAGCTTCTGCATCTCGGCGATGACCTGCAGCGTCAGCGTGGTCTTGCCCGAGCTCTCGGGACCGTAGATCTCGACCACGCGGCCGCGCGGCAGGCCGCCGACGCCGAGCGCGATGTCCAGGCCCAGCGAGCCGGTGGAGACGACCTGGATGTCCTCGATGACCTCGCCTTCACCCAGGCGCATGATGGAACCCTTGCCGAACTGCTTCTCGATCTGGGCGAGTGCGGCCTGCAGGGCCTTGGCCTTTTCGGTGTTGAGGGCCTTCACGGGTGCGTCCATGCTGAAATCTCCTTGGTTGGGCAGATTATGAGCACAAAGCTGGATATTCGTACAGTCCCTTTGGGGTAACTCCTTGGGGCCCCTCGGGCGGGGGGCCGGCACCATCGACAGCCCGGCGGTCGCCTTGGGCGGGCTGCCAAAATGGCCGCAGAGCAAGAACGACCGGGGCGCCGCCCCAGGCCCCGCAGGAGACAGGTCCATGCGCATCCTCATTGCCGAAGACGACCAGGTGCTTGCCGACGGCCTGCTGCGTTCGCTGCGTGCCGCCGGCTACGCCGTGGACCAGGTCAACAGCGGCAGCGAGGCCGACGCCGCCGTGGCGGCCCACGAGTTCGACCTCGTCATCCTCGACCTCGGCCTGCCCCGCATGCACGGCTTCGAGGTGCTGAAGAAGATGCGCGCCCGTGGCAGCAGCGTGCCGGTGCTCATCCTCACCGCGGCAGACAGCGTCGAGCAGCGGGTCAAGGGCCTGGACCTGGGCGCCGACGACTACATGGCCAAGCCCTTCTCGCTGCAGGAGCTGGAAGCCCGTGTTCGCGCGCTGACGCGGCGCGGCCTGGGCACCGCCAGCAGCGTGCTCAAGCACGGCCCACTGACCTTCGATGCCACCGGCCGCGTGGCCTACCTGAACGACCAGATGATCGAGTTGTCGGCGCGCGAACTCAGCCTGCTGGAGGTGCTGCTGCAGCGTGCCGGGCGGCTGGTCAGCAAGGACCAGCTCGTCGAACGGCTGTGCGAGTGGGGCGACGAAGTGAGCAACAACGCCATCGAGGTCTACATCCACCGCCTGCGCAAGAAGATCGAGCAGGGGCCGGTGCGCATCGCCACCGTGCGCGGGCTGGGTTACTGCCTGGAGAAGATCGCGGCGTGACCCGGCTGCCCGAGCGACACCCACCTTGACCGAACCGCGCCAGGTTCACGGACAGCGTTCGCTGTTCGGCGAGATCCTCGACTGGATGCTCGCGCCGCTGCTGCTGCTGTGGCCGATGAGCCTGGGGCTGACCTGGGTCGTCGCCCAGTCCATCGCCGCCCGCCCCTACGACCGCGAACTCGCCGACGCCGTGCGTGCGCTGGCGCGCCAGGCCACGGTGCAGACATCCACTGCCGACCTGCCCGTGGGCGGCGTGCGCGCCGAACTCGAACGCGCCGCGGCCACACTCAAGCGCGACGACGACGAAGACCGCAGCTACTACCAGGTGCTGGGTGAGCGCGGCGAGCTGCTGGCCGGCGAGACCGCGCTCGCAGTGCCCTTCGAGGAAGCCCAGGGCGACGGCGTGGTGCGCTTTCGCGACGACATCGTCGGCGAGGAACCCGTGCGCGTGGCCTACCTGTGGCTGCCGCCGCCACCCGGCAGCGAACGCAGCGAGGCCCTGGTACAGGTGGCCGAGACGCTGGGCAAGCGCTCGCAGCTCGCCACCGAGATCATCAAGGGCGTGATCCTGCCGCAGTTCGTCATCCTGCCGCTGGCGGTGGTGCTGGTGTGGTTCGCGCTGGCGCGCGGCATCCGGCCACTGGCCGAACTGCAGCAGCGCATCCGCAAGCGCGAGAGCACCGACCTGTCGGCCATCCCCGACGGCGACGTGCCCGACGAGGTGGCGCCGCTGGTGCGCGCCATCAACGACCTGCTGCAGCGGCTGGACAAGACCATCGCCACGCAGCGCCACTTCCTGGCCGACGCCGCGCACCAGCTCAAGACGCCACTGGCCGGGCTGCGCATGCAGGCCGAGCTGGCAGCGCGCGAGGTCGACAGCGGGCGCGGCGACCCGGCATCGATGAAACACACGCTGCGGCAGATCGGCTTGTCGACGCAGCGCGCGGCGCACATGGTCAACCAGCTGCTGTCGATGGCGCGCGCCGAGGACAACGGCCAGGCCGCGCGCCATCAGATGGTCGACCTGGCCGCCGTGACGCGCGCCGTGGTGCGCGACTTCGTGCCGCGCGCGATCGAGCGCCGCATCGACCTCGGCTACGAAGGCCCCGACATCCCGGGCCATCAAGAGTTGACACGGCTGCGCGCCGAACCCGTGCTGCTGAGCGAGATGGTGCGCAACCTTGTCGACAACGCGCTGCAGTACACGCCGCAGGGCGGCACCGTGACGGCGCGCGTGGTGCCCGACCCCTTCGGCCAGGTGGTGGTGCTGCAGGTGGAAGACACCGGCCCGGGCATCGCGCCGGCCGAGCGCGAGGCCGTGTTCCGGCCCTTCTACCGCGCGCTGGAGACTCAGGTCGATGGCAGCGGCCTGGGCCTGGCCATCGTCGCCGAGGTGGCGCTGCGCCACGGTGCCGAGGTCACGGTCAGCGACGTGCGGCCGCGCGCCAGCCTGCCGCCGGGCGCCACGCCGGGGGCGTTGTTCACGGTGCGCTTTCCGCTCGTCACGGCGCGCTCGGCCGTGCCGGTGGCCGTGGGGGCGGCCGCGACGACGGCGGGCTGAGGCACTGCCCGGCCCGCGCGGCCGATGCCCGGCCCGCCCTCGCTTCTAGCTCTGCATCAACCGGCGGCTGCGCGCCACCGCCATCAATATGCCCAAACCCAGCCCCAGCGAGACCATCGCCGTGCCGCCGTAACTCACGAACGGCAGCGGCACGCCGACCACCGGCAGGATGCCGCTGACCATGCCCATGTTGACGAAGGCGTAGGTGAAGAAGCCCATCGTCACCGCACCTGCCAGCAGCCGCGTGAACACGGTCGGCGCCTCGGAGGCGATGACCAGGCCGCGAAAGATCAGGAAGGTGAAGCCGACGAGCAGCAGCAGCACGCCGGCGAGGCCGAACTCCTCGCTGAAGGCGGCGAAGATGAAGTCGGTGGTGCGCTCGGGAATGAACTCGAGGTGGGTCTGCGTGCCCTGCATGAAACCCTTGCCCCCGAGGCCGCCGGAGCCGATGGCGATCATGCCCTGGATGATGTGAAAGCCCTTGCCCAGCGGGTCGCGCATGGGGTCGAGCAGCGTGCAGACGCGCTGGCGTTGGTACTCGCGCAGCACGTGCCAGTCGACGCCGGGCTGGCACAGCGCATCGCCCGCAGCCACGATGGCCACGAGGCCGCTGGCGCCGAGCACCAGCACCGGCACCACCAGACGCCAGCTGAGCCCGGCGAAGAACATCACGTACAGGCCCCCGGCCAGCACCAGCAGCGAGGTACCCAGGTCGGGCTGCTTCATCACCAGCCCCACCGGCACCAGCAGCAGCAGCGCCGCAACGACGAAGTCGGGCACGCCCAACTGGCCTTCCCGCTTCTGGAACCACCAGGCCAGCATCAGCGGCATCGCGATCTTCATGATCTCGCTGGGCTGGATCACCAGCGGGCCCAGCGCCAGCCAGCGCGTGGCGCCCTTGCGCGTGATGCCGAACACCGCCGTGGCCACCAGCAGCGCCAGGCCCAGCACGTACAGCGGCACGGCCAGTTGCTGCAGCTTCTGCGGCGGCACCTGCGAGACGACGAACAGCACGGCCAGCGCCAGCAGCATGTTGCGGCCGTGGTCGACAAAACGCGTGCCGTGGTCGTAGCCGGCCGAGTACATGGCCACCAGGCCCACGGCGGCCAGCAGCAGCACGGCAACGAACAGCGGGCCGTCGAAGCCGCCGAAGACGCGGCGCAGCCAGGGCCACGGCGACGCGCGCTCGAAGGTGACGCTCATCGACCGCCAGGGGCAGCCGGCGCTGCCGCGACACGCTGAAGAGGGGGCGACGTGGTCGCGGCCGTTACGGTCAAAGAGGCTGCGGCCGTCACGGTCGACGAGGCGGCGGCCGCGGGCGCCAGCGACTGCCCCGGCAGCGGCACGTCCTCGGCCCGGCGCGGCTTGCCGATGGGCGTCACGACGCGGCCCTCGCGCACGCCGGCGAGGTCTTCCTCGCTGGGGTACTGGCCCAGCAGCAGGTAGTCGAAGACGCGGCGCGCGATGGGCGCGGCGCTGTCGCTGCCGAAGCCGGCGTTTTCCACCACCACGGCCAGCGCGACGGTCGGGTTGTCGATGGGCGCAGCCGCCATGTACAGGGCGTGGTCGCGCTTGTGCTCTTCCATCTTGGCCGCGTTGTACTTCTCGTTCTGGCGCACGCCCACGGCCTGCGCCGTGCCGGTCTTGCCGCCGCTCTGGTAGGGCGCGCCGAGGAAGGACCGTACCGACGTGCCTTCCACCGTCACCCCCGCCAGCGCGCGGCGGATGATCTGCACGTGCTCGCGCTCAAGCGCCAGCGGCGGCAAGGCGTCGCCGGCCACGCGCTGGCGCTCGGCCGTGATGACGTTCTCGACCTCGCGCACCAGCCGCGGCTTGAAGCGCTGGCCGCCGCTGACCAACGTGGCCGTGGCGCTGGCCAGTTGCAGCATGGTGAAGTTGTTGTAGCCCTGGCCGATGCCCAGCGAGATGGTCTCGCCGGCGTACCAGCGCTGCTGCTCGGGTTTCTTGTAGTAGCGCCGCTTCCAGGTGGTGGACGGCAGCACGCCGGCGACCTCGTTCTCGATGTCGATGCCGGTCTTGACGCCGAAGCCGAAGGGCTCGAGCTGCACGTGCATCAGGTCGACGCCCATCTCGTTGGCCAGCGAGTAGTAGTAGACGTTGCTGCTCTTGACGATGCTGCGGTGCATGTCCACGGGCCCCAGGCCGGTGTCGCCGTGGCTGCGGAAGGTGTGGTTGCCGAACTGGAAGGTGCCGCCATCATTGATCACCGTGCTCGCCGCTCGCTTGCCGGTGTTCAGCGCCGCCATCGCCATGAAGGGCTTGAAGGTGCTGCCTGGCGGGTAGGTGCCGCGCAGTGCCCGGTTCAGCAGCGGCTTGTCGATGCTCTCGTTGAGCTCGCGCCAGCTCTCGGTGTCGATGCCGTCGACGAAGAGGTTGGGGTCGAAGGTCGGCTTGCTGACCAGCGCCAGCACCTCGCCGTTGCGCGGGTCGAGCGCCACCAGGGCGCCGCGGCGGTTGCCGAAAAGCTCTTCGACCAGCGCCTGCAACTTGATGTCGATGGCCAGCACCAGCTTGTCGCCGGGCGTCGGCGGGCGGCTGCTCAGGCGCCGCACGGCGCGGCCACCGGCGCTGGTCTCGACCTCTTCGAAACCGGTCGTGCCGTGCAACACCTTCTCGTAGCTCTGCTCCAGGCCCAGCTTGCCGATGTACTCGGTGCCCTTGTAGTTGCCCTGCTCGGCCTCGTCCCAGTCCTCCATGGCCTGCTTCTCGGCCTGGTTGATGCGGCCGATGTAGCCCAGCAGGTGGCTGGCCGTCTCGCCCAGCGGGTAGTTGCGGAACAGCCGCGCCTTGACGTCGACGCCGGCGAAGCGGAAGCGCTGCGCCATGAAACGCGCCACCTCCTCGTCGTTGAGTCGGGTGCGGATGGGCAGCCACTCGGCGCCCTTCATCTCGTCCTGCAGGCGCTTGAAACGCCGCCGGTCGCGCGTCTCGATGTTGACGACGGTGGCCAGGTCGTCGATCAGCGTGTCGAGTTCGGCCGCCGCGTCGCGGCCGTTGCCGCGGACCTGGCGGGGCGAGATCTCCAGCGTGTAGGCCGAGTAGCTGGTGGCCAGCACGACGCCGTTGCGGTCGACGATGATGCCGCGGTTGGGCACGATGGGCACCACGGCGATGCGGTTGGCTTCGGCCTGGGTGGCCAGTTCCTCGTGGCGTATGACCTGCAGATAGACCAGCCGCGCCGCCAACAACAGGAACGCGATCAACACGAAGGCCGCCGCGGCAAGCAGGCGGCCGCGGAAGCGGCCGACCTCTTCCTCGACGTCACGCAGCACGGTCATAGCGGGCGATTCTGATCCGGATCGGGCGCCCGCCGCTGCGGTGCCAGCAGCAGCAGCGAGGCCAAGGGCCACAGCAGCGCCTCGAACACGGGTGCGAGCAGCAGGCCCCAGCCCGGGAACATGCCGCCGGCCGTCATGCGCACGGCCAGCGCCACGCCGTGCGCGGCAATGAACACCGGCAACACATGCAGCGCCTGGTCGACGACGCCGAACCACAGCAGCCGGCGGTGGATGGTGATGGCGGCAAAGCTCAGCAGCGTGTAGGACAGGGCGTGCTGGCCCAGCAATGCCCCCTGGTGCACGTCCATCAGCAGGCCGAAGACGAAGGCGACGCCCACACCCACGCGACGCGGCTGGTGCACGTTCCAGAACACCAGCGCCAGCGCCAGCACATCGGGCATGGCCGGCTGACGCCCCACCGGCAGCAAGTTGAAGCCCAGCGCCAAGGCCAGCGACAGCGCGATGAAGAACGGATTGACCGGCAGCAGCAGCTGGTTGGCCCCCCGCGGCATGATCATGGCGCGGCTCCCATGTGGCGCATGATCATGGCGCGGCCCCCCGCTTCGGCGCCTTGAGTTGCCTCTCGCTGCGCACGACCGCGGCCTCCGCCGGTGCAGGCCGTGGCGGCAGCTGCGCCGCCACGGGCTCCAGCACCAGCACGTGGCGCACGCCGTCGGGCTCGGCCACGGGCTGCAGCTGGATGCGCGCGAAGCCCGACTCGACGCGGCGCTCGACGCCCGTCACCCGGGCCACCGGCAGGCCGGGCGGGTAGACACCGTCGAGGCCGCTGGTGTGCAGCACGTCGCCCACCTTGACGTCGGCGTTGGCCGACGCGTAGCGCAGCTCCATGCCGCCGCCGGCCGCGCCGCCGAAGGCCGCGCCGCGCTGCTGCGTGCGCTGGTTCAGCACCGGAATGGCGGCGTCCTTGTCGGCCAGCAGCGTCACTTCGGAGGTCAGCGTGTAGGTGCGTGTCACCTGCCCCAGCACGCCGGCCTCGTTGATCACCGGCCAGCCCGGCTGCATGCCCTGCGCCGCACCGCGGTCGATGAAGACCTTGCGCGAGTAGGGGTCGGCGGCTTCGTAGAGGACCTCGGCCGGCGCAGAGCGCACGGTGGTGGCCGCGCGCAGTTCGAGCAGCGCGCGCAGGCGCGTGTTCTCCTGCGCCAACTGCTCCGTGCGCAGCGCGCGTTCGGCCTGTGCCGCCACGCGCAGCGCAGCCCTGCGCTCGGCCTCCTGTGCGCTGCGCAGGCCGCGCAGGTAGTCGTCGCCGCCTTGCCACATCTCCACGGGCACGGACAGCACACGCTGCGCCGGCAGCAGCACCACGGCCAGCGCCGCACGCAAGGGCTCGACGACCTTGAACCGCGTGTCGGCGACCATCAGGAACAGCGCCAGCGCCGAGAAGAAGACCAGCTTGGTCAGCGCCGAAGGGCCCTGGCGGAAGAAGGGCGGCGGCGTGCGGTCTAGCGTTGCCAAGGGCATGGCGCGGCGTCCCGGCGGGTCAAGCCCCCGCGGGGGGCAGACGCGCAGCGGCGGGGGCTGGCATTTACTCGGAGGTAAAGATGGAGCCCAGGCGCTCCATGCGCTCGAGTGCCATGCCGCAGCCGCGCACGACGCAGGTCAGCGGGTCTTCGGCCACCAGCACCGGCAGGCCGGTTTCCTCGGCCAGCAGGCGGTCGAGGTCGCGCAGCAAGGCGCCGCCGCCGGTGAGCATCATGCCGCGCTCGGCGATGTCGGCGCCCAGTTCGGGCGGCGTCTGCTCGAGCGCGTTCTTCACCGCGCTGACCATCTGGTTCAGCGGGTCGGTCAGGGCTTCGAGGATCTCGTTGGACGAGATCGTGAAGCTGCGCGGCACGCCCTCGCTGAGGTTGCGGCCCTTGACTTCCATCTCCTTGACTTCGCTGCCGGGGAAGGCGCTGCCGATGTTTTTCTTGATCGCCTCGGCGGTGGGCTCGCCGATCAGCATGCCGTAGTTGCGGCGGATGTAGTTGATGATGGACTCGTCGAACTTGTCGCCGCCGACGCGGATGCTGCCCTTGTAGACCATGCCGCCCAGGCTGATGACGCCGACCTCGGTGGTGCCGCCGCCGATGTCGACGACCATCGAGCCCGAGGCCTCGCTCACCGGCAGGCCGGCGCCGATGGCCGCGGCCATGGGCTCCTCGATCAGGTAGACGTCGGAAGCGCCGGCGCCCAGCGCGCTCTCGCGGATGGCGCGGCGCTCGACCTGGGTGCTGCCGCAGGGCACGCAGATGATGATGCGCGGGCTGGGCCGCAGCACCGATCGCGGGTGCACCATCTTGATGAACTGCTTGAGCATCTGCTCGGTGACCGTGAAGTCGGCGATGACACCGTCTTTCATCGGGCGGATGGCCTCGATGTTGCCGGGCACCTTGCCCAGCATGGCCTTGGCCTCCTTGCCGACGGCCTGGATGGTCTTCTTGCCTTGCGGGCCGCCTTCATGGCGGATGGCGACCACCGAGGGCTCGTCGAGCACGATGCCCTTGCCGCGCACGTAGATCAGCGTGTTGGCGGTGCCGAGGTCGATGGCCAGGTCGGTGGAGAAGTAGCGGCGCAGGGATGCAGCAAACATGGGCAGGAAGATGGGGGCGTGACGCGCGGCGGGCTTGGAATGCGGCGGGGCGGGCGGTGATGACCGTGGGCAGACAGGCCCTTGACGACAGGCTTCGGGGGCCGGAACCGCGGCTCGACAGGCACGAGCGCGTGCACGAGGTGTTGGAGTGTTCGGGCGCTTGCCCTCGGGCCGCCGGAAGCGGCGCACGCTGACGATAAGCTGTCAGGGCGCCTGGCCAAAGGGCTTGCAAGTAACCAGAGATAATAACGTATTCATCCGCCGCGACCCAGGTAAGGCGCTGCTTTTTTCAGCAGCGCCACGCCCCGCCGGCAACCCGCTCAACCGACCCCAGCATCACCCTCACCACGATGGCCCTGACCCTGCAGGACGTGAGCCGCATCGCCCACCTGGCGCGGCTGGAACTCTCGGCGCCGCAGCAAGCGCTGATGCTCGAGCAGCTCAACGGCTTCTTCGGCATCGTCGAGCAGATGAGCGCCGTCGACACGCGCGGCGTCGAGCCGCTGTACACGCCGCTGTCGGCGGTGCAGGCGGTCGAGTTGCGGCTGCGTGACGACCTCGTCACCGAGACCGACAGGCGCCAGGCCAACCAGCGCAGCGCGCCGGCCGTGGAAGACGGCCTCTTCCTCGTGCCCAAGGTGATCGAATGAGCGCGCCGACCGGCTCCCCAGCGCTCATGCCCAAGCGCGCAGCGCGCAGGGCAGTCCAGTGAACGCCCCGTTGCACACCTTGGGCGTGGCCGCGCTGGGTCGGGCGCTGGCCGCGCGCTCGGTCTCCAGCGTCGAGCTCACGCAGGCGCTGCTGGACCGCCTGCCGCAGCACGCCGAGCTGGGCGCCTTCCTGTGCACCCACGCCGGCGCCGCACTGGCCGCCGCGGGCGCCGCCGACGCGGCCCTGGCCGCCGGCAGGGCCGGCCCGTTGACGGGCGTGCCCATCGCCCACAAGGACATCTTCGTCACCGACTTCGAGCGCACCGGGCTGCCCTCCACCGCGGGCTCGAAGATGCTGCAGGGCTACGCCAGCCCCTTCGACGCCACCGTGGTGGCGCGGCTGGCAGCGGCGGGCACCGTCACCCTGGGCAAGCTCAACTGCGACGAGTTCGCGATGGGTTCGGCCAACGAGAACTCGGCCTACGGCCCGGTGCGCAACCCCTGGGACCGCGGCCGTGTGCCCGGCGGCAGTTCGGGCGGCAGCGCCGCCGCGGTGGCAGCGCGCCTGGTGCCGGCCAGCACCGGCACCGACACCGGCGGCTCGATCCGCCAGCCGGCCAGTTTCACCGGTATCAGCGGCATCAAGCCCACCTATGGCGTGTGCAGCCGCTACGGCATGATCGCCTTCGCCAGCAGCCTCGACCAGGCCGGCCCGATGGCGCGCAGCGCCGAAGACTGCGCGCTGCTGCTGTCGGCGATGAGCGGCTTCGACGAACGCGACGCCACCAGCGCAATGCGCCCGCCGCAGGACTTCCATGCCCAGATGCGGCGCCCGCGCGAAGGCGCCACGGCAGCGCGCCCGCTGCAGGGCCTGCGCGTCGGCCTGCCGAAGGAATTCTTCCCGGCCGCGCTGGCCGCCGACGTCGACGGCGCCGTGCGCGCCGCACTGGCCGAGCTGGAAAAACTCGGCGCCACGCTGGTCGACGTCAGCCTGCCGCGCACCGAGCTGTCGATCCCCGTCTACTACCTGATCGCGCCGGCCGAGGCCAGCAGCAACCTGGGGCGCTTCGACGGCGTGAAGTTCGGCCATCGCGCCGAGCAGTACGCCGACCTGATGGACATGTACAAGAAGACGCGCAGCCAGGGTTTCGGGCCCGAGGTGCAGCGCCGCATCATGATCGGCACCTACGTGCTGAGCCACGGCTACTACGACGCCTACTACCTGCAGGCGCAGAAGCTGCGGCGCATGATCGCCGACGACTTCCAGACCTGTTTCAAGGCCTGCGACCTGATCGCCGGCCCGGTGGCGCCTACCGTGGCCTGGAAGCTGGGTGAACAGGGCGACGACCCGGTCAAGGCCTACCTGGCCGACATCTTCACCTTGCCCGCCAGCCTGGCCGGGCTGCCGGGCATGAGCGTGCCCGCAGGTTTCGGCGCGCACGACATGCCTGTGGGCCTGCAGCTCATCGGCAACTACTTCGACGAAGGCACGCTGCTGCACGCCGCGCATGCCCTGCAGCAGGCCACCGACTGGCACGAACGCGAGCCCCCAGGCGCCCTCCGGTCGCCACCCCCGGGGGGGGCTTCGCCGTCCCGGGCAAGGCCCGATGCCGGCGAGGAGCCCCAGCTGTGATCGCGCCCGCCCTGACCCGCGGCTACGAGGTCGTCATCGGCCTCGAAACCCACGCCCAGCTCTCGACGCAGAGCAAGATCTTCAGTGGCGCCTCGACGGCCTTCGGCGCCGCGCCCAACACCCAGGCCTGCGCGGTCGACCTGGCGCTGCCAGGCACGCTGCCGGTGATGAACCGCGGCGCGGTCGAGCGCGCCATCCGCTTCGGCCTCGCGGTGCAGGCCAAGGTGGCGCCGCTGTCGATCTTCGCGCGCAAGAACTACTTCTACCCCGACCTGCCCAAGGGCTACCAGATCAGCCAGTACGAGATCCCGGTGGTGCAGGGCGGACGCATCGAGTTCGTGCTCGCCGGCCAGCCGCGCGCCGTGCGCCTGACCCGCGCCCACCTCGAGGAAGACGCCGGCAAGAGCCTGCACGAGGATTACCACGGCCAGACCGGCATCGACCTCAACCGCGCCGGCACGCCGCTGCTCGAGATCGTCAGCGAGCCCGACATGCGCAGCAGCGCCGAGGCCGTGGAGTACGCCAAGGCGCTGCACGCGCTGGTGGTGTGGCTGGGCATCTGCGACGGCAACATGCAGGAAGGCAGCTTCCGCTGCGACGCCAACGTCAGCGTGCGCAAGCCCGGCGAGGCGCTGGGCACGCGGCGCGAGATCAAGAACCTGAACAGCTTCCGCTTCCTGCAGCAGGCCATCGACTTCGAGGTGCGGTGGCAGATCGACCGCGTCGAGGACGGCCTGGCCATCGAGCAGGCCACCGTGCTGTTCAACCCCGACACGGGTGAGACGCGCGCCATGCGCAGCAAGGAAGACGCACACGACTACCGCTACTTCCCCGACCCCGACCTGCCGCCGCTGGTGATCGCGCCGCGGTGGGTGGCCGAGGTGCAGGCGGCGATGCCCGAGTTGCCCGCGGCGATGGCCGGGCGCCTGCAGCGCGACGACGGGCTGTCGCCCGACGACGCCGCGCTGATGACGCAGAGCCTGCCCTTCGCGCGCTACTACGAGGCGGTGCGCGACGGCTGCGTGGGCCACGGGGTCGGCCCTGGTCGGGCCGTCGGCGCGAAACTGGCCGCCAACTGGCTGATGGGCGAGGTGAGCAAGCGCCTGAATGCCGAAGGCCGCAGCATCGAAACCGCGAGCCTGGCTCCGGCCACGCTGGCGGCGTTGATCCGGCGCGTCGCCGATGCCACCGTCTCCAACAGCGGCGCGCGCCAGGTCTTCGAGCTGCTGTGGTCGGGCGGGCATGGCGATGTCGACGCCGTCATCGCCGAACAGGGCCTCAAGCAGATGAACGACAGCAGCGCGCTGCTGGCCATCGTCGACGAGGTGATTGCCGCCAATGCGAAGTCGGTCGAGGAATTCCGCGCCGGCAAGGACAAGGCCTTCAACGCACTGGTCGGCCAGGTGATGAAGGCCAGCAAGGGCAAAGCCAATCCGGCGCAGGCCGGTGAACTGCTGCGCCAGCGGCTCGGATCGGCGGGCTGAGCGCCGCGAGCGGCCGCGATGCCCGTTTCAGCGTGACGCAGGCCGGGTGGCGCCGGGTGCCGGCGTGCCCGGCAACGGCCCCAGCGACCCCGCCGGCGCGCCCGACCACAGCCTGCGCAGGCGCTCGAGTTCGGCGTCGTAGAGCTTGTTGATGCGCTCGAGTTCGACGGTCTGCGAGGCCTGCGATGCGCGCTGGGCCTCGACGGCGGCGTCGTTGGCGTCGATGGCGGCCTTGAGCTTGGGCGGCAGCGTGCGGCCCTGGTAGAACTCGGTCTCGTCGCGCAAGGGCTTGCGTTCGGCCGCCAGCGAGCGCAGCCGGCTCTCGGTGGCCCTGATGGCCAGGCGCACGGTATCCAGCGCCGCCTCGCGCGCCCGGTTGTGCGCCTCTTCGCTCGGGAATCGCGCCAGCAGGTTGCGGTCACGGCGCACGGCATCGGCCGCGGCGGCCTTGGCCTCGCGCTCGGCGCGGTCGCGGGCTTCCTTTTCGGCGCGCTCGTCCGCGGTCAACGTGGGCGGCAGCACGGTGCGCAGCGAGCCGTCGCGGTTCAGCACCTGCTGCTCCCTGCCGCTGCACTCGGCGATCGGGCGGTCGGCGGTCAGGCGGCGCCCCTTGTCGTCGATGCAGGTGAAGATGCCCGTCGCCGGACGGGCGGGGGTCTGCGCCCAGGCGACGGCCACGGCACCCAACAGCGCCGCCGCGGGCCCCCAGCGGTGCAGCATCGGACGAGGACGGAACCAGTTCAGCAACTCACACTCCGTAACGGTCGCGGTAGGCTTGCACCGGCGCGGCAAAGGCCGCCAGGGAAGGATCCGCAGTGTGGCTCAGATACACGAGCAGGTCGTCCAGTGTCGCAATGGCCGCCACGCTCAGCTGCAATTCGCGCGCCACGTACTGCACCGCGCTCCAGGGCACGTCGCGGCCGCCTTCGGTGGCGCGCTCCTGGCGGTCCAGGGCGATGACCACGCCGCAGGGCTGGCCGCCGGCGGCGCCGATCATGGCAATCGATTCGCGCACCGAAGTGCCCGCGGAAATGACGTCATCGACGATGAGAACGCGCCCGGCCACCCTGGCGCCGACCAGTGAGCCGCCTTCGCCGTGGTCCTTGGCTTCCTTGCGGTTGTAGGCGTAGGGCACGTTGCGGCCGCGGCGCGCCAGTTCCACGGCCAGCGCGGCGGCCAGGGTGATGCCCTTGTAGGCGGGCCCGAAGATCATGTCGAACTCGATGCGCTGCGCGCCATCGGTGAGCAGCCGGCGTGCATAGAATTCCGCCAGGCGCCCCAGTTTGGCGCCGTCATCGAACAGGCCGGCGTTGAAGAAGTAGGGCGAGAGCCGCCCCGCCTTGGTCTTGAACTCACCGAAACGCAGCACGCCGGCCTGCACCGCGAAGCTCACGAACTCCTGGGCCAGCGCGGGGTCGACAGCGTTTTGCATGGTCTTGGGAAGGGACGGATCCTTGGGTCTTCGACTGATCTCTCTGAACCTGAACGGCATCCGTTCGGCAGCCACGAAAGGCTTCGCGGCCTGGGCCCAAGATGCGGCTGCGGATTGTATGGGCGTGCAGGAGCTCAAGGCCCAGGCCGCCGACATGCGGGGCACGCTCGACACCGTGGCCGGCCTGCAGGGCCACTTCCATTGCGCCGAGAAGAAGGGCTACTCGGGCGTGGGCCTGTTCGTCAAGAAGGCGCCCAGCGCCGTCATCACCGGCTTCGGCAGCGACGAGTTCGACGCCGAAGGCCGCTGGGTCGAGGCCCGCTACGACACGCCCAGGCGCAAGTTCAGCGTCGTCAGCTGCTACTTCCCCAGCGGCAGCAGCGGCGAGGACAGACAGGCCGCCAAGTTCCGTTTCCTGGCGCAGATGTATCCGCACCTGATGCGCCTGAAGGCCGAGCGCGAGTTCGTCCTCGTGGGCGACGTCAACATCGCCCACCAGGCCATCGACCTGAAGAACTGGCGCAGCAACCAGAAGAACAGCGGCTTCCTGCCCGAAGAGCGCGACTGGATGACGCGGCTGCTCACCGAAGGCGGACTGGTCGACGTGTTCCGCCGGCTCAACCCCCACCCCGAGCAATACACCTGGTGGAGCAACCGCGGCCAGGCCTGGGCCAACAACGTGGGCTGGCGGCTCGACTATCACCTGGCCACGCCCGGCATCGCAGCCAAGGCGAGGCGCGAGCACATCTACCTCGAGCAGCGCTTCTCCGACCACGCGCCGCTGATCATCGACTACGACTTCAATCTCTGAGCGCGGCGGCCCCCGCGGTCATCGCGCCGTCAGGCCACCGCGCCGAGCCTGAAGGTGCCGACCACGTCGGCCAGTTGCAGGCCCTGGCCCTTCAGCGAATCGGCCGCCGCCGCCGACTCCTCGACGAGCGCCGCGTTCTGCTGCGTCATCTGGTCCAGTTGCGTGATCGCGCTGTTGACCTGCCCGATGCCGGTGGACTGCTCGGACGCCGCGGCCGTGATCTCGCCGACGATATCGGCCACGCGCTGCACCGAGGCGACGATCTCGGACATGGTGGAGCCGGCCTGCGACACCAGCGTCGCGCCCCCCTCGACCTGATCCACCGAGTTGCCGATCAAGGTCTTGATCTCCTTGGCCGCGGTGGCGCTGCGCTGGGCAAGGCTGCGCACCTCGCTCGCGACGACCGCGAAGCCGCGCCCCTGCTCGCCGGCCCGCGCCGCCTCGACCGCCGCGTTCAGCGCCAGGATGTTGGTCTGGAACGCGATGCCGTCGATGACGCCGATGATGTCGGCGATCTTCTTCGAGCTGGCGTTGATCTCGCCCATCGTCGAGACCACCTTCGAGACCACGTCGCCGCCGCGCCGGGCCACGTCGGCGGCCGAGACCGCAAGCTGATTGGCCTGATGCGCCGAATCGGCGGTCTGGCGGACGGTGCCGGCCAGCTGCTCCATCGACGACGCCGTCTGCTGCAGGCTCGCTGCGGCCTGCTCGGTGCGCCGGCTCAGGTCGAGGTTGCCGGCGGCGATCTCCTGGCTCGCGGTGTGGATGCTGTCGGTGCTGCCGCGCAGCCGCGAGACCAGGTCGTGCAGTCGCGCCTTGGTGCGCTGCAGTTCGGCCATCAGGCCCTGGGGGTTGCCCGAGGCCACGGCCGTGTCGCCGAGGTCGCCCTGGGCGATGCGACGCAGCGCCTCGCAGACGTCTGCCGGGTCGGCGCCGATTTCGCGGTCGACCGTGCGGCGCAGCACCCAGAGCATCACGCCGGCAACGGCGAGGGCCACCAGCGCCAGCAGCGCCGACAGCAGCGTCATCTGGCGGCCCCGCGCCTGCGTCGCGGCATGCGTCTCTTCAGCCAGCCGGCGCGCCGCCGCAACCTGCTCCAGCAGCTTGGCACGCAGGGCGCGCCAGGCCGGTGTCTCATCGCTCGTGAGCGCTTTGATCGCCGCGGCCGGGTCCGTCTTGACAAGTTCCAGCACGATCTTTTGCTTGGCCGCCTGGGTCTCGCGCAGCGGCTTCGTCGCCTCCAGCGCGGCAGCAAGTGCCGTGCCCCGCGCAGCCTTGGCCGCCTCTTCGTGGGCACGGTCGAACGCGGCCTCGGCTGCGGTGATGTTCTCGTAGGCCTTGGCATTGCCCGGGTCGAGAACGATGTTGCGCAACGCCTGGCCCATCTGCAGGCCCTGGGCGTACATCTCGGACAGCCCGTTCGCCACCGCCTGCTCCGAGGTCGAGTAGCGGTCGAACTCGGCCTGCGTGCGCGCCAGGCCCCACAGCCCCACCGACAAGGCGGCGATGAACAGCACGGCCGGCGCGACCGCACAGACAAAGAGGCGATTGTTGAAGTTCATGGCGGATCCAGCTTGCGGGAAGGAGTGCTCGACCGAACGCGCATGGCGCCGGGGTGGTCACCCTGTATTTCGGACGCTGGCCCGGCAACATGAGCGCCGCGAAGACCCCTACACTGGCCCGCCCCGCCACCGGAGAAACACATGATCGGCTACGTGACCCTGGGCACCAACGACCTGCCGCGCGCCGCGGCCTTCTACGACGCACTGCTGGCCGAGATCGGCGCCAAGCGCCTCTGGGAGTCGCCGCGCGGCATCGGCTGGGGGCTCAGCATGACCCAGCCGTCCCTGGCGCTGATGACCCCCTTCGACGGCCAGGCGGCCACGGCGGGCAACGGCACGATGGTGGCGTTGGTGATGCAGCGGCCGGAACAGGTCGACGCGCTGCACCGTCGCGCCCTGGACCTGGGAGCCGTCGACGAGGGTGCGGCCGGCCCCAGGGGCGGCGGCTTCTACTGCGGCTATTTCCGCGACCCCGACGGCAACAAGCTGAACGTCTTCTGCATGCCGCAGGCCTGACGGCGGCACCGCCCTGAACTCGCGCACACACCCCTGGATGCCCCGCGGAGCCTGCCCATGAACGCCCCCACCCGCCCCGTCGAAGCCGCTGCCGTGTCGGCCCTCGCCGCCTTTGCCGACGAGGCCTGGGACAGCCGCATCGTGCCCGCGCTCACCGACTACATTGGCGTGCCGGCCAAGAGCCCGATGTTCGACGCCGACTGGGCAAAAAACGGCCACGTCGACCGTGTCGTGCGCGACGCCGCGGCATGGGTCGAGGGCCGCAAGCTGCCGGGCCTGAAGCTCGAGGTGGTGCGCATCGAGGGCCGCACGCCGGTCATCTTCTTCGAGCTGCCCGCCAGCGGCCGCCCCGAGGGCGCGTCGCAGGACACCGTGCTGCTCTATGGCCACCTCGACAAGCAGCCCGAGTTCAACGGCTGGCGCCGCGACCTGGGGCCGTGGACGCCGAAGTACGAAAACGGCCTGCTCTACGGCCGTGGCGGCGCCGACGACGGCTACGCCGTCTACGCCGCCATCACCGCGCTGGAGGCGCTGCAGGCACAGGGCCTGCCGCACCCGCGCTGCGTCGGCGTCGTCGAAAGCTGCGAAGAAAGCGGCAGCTACGACCTGCCGGCCTACATCGACGCGCTGCGCCCGCGGCTGGGCCAGGTGGGCCTGGTGGTGTGCCTGGACAGCGGCGCCGGCAACTACGACCAGCTGTGGCTGACGACCAGCCTGCGCGGCATGGTCAGCGGCGTGCTGAAGGTCGAGGTGCTGACCGAAGGCATCCACAGCGGCGATGCGTCGGGCCTGGTGCCGTCGACCTTCCGCATCCTGCGCCAGGTGCTCGACCGGCTGGAGGACAGCAAGACCGGCCGCCTGCTGCCCGAGAGCTTTCACTGCGAACTGCCGGCATCGCGCCTGGCCCAGGCGCGCGCCACCGCGGCCATCCTGGGCGACGAGGTCTGGAAGCGCATGCCCTGGTCGTGCGGCGCTGACGGCGGCGCCACGCTGCCGACCACGACGGACCCGGTGCAAGGCCTGCTCAACCGCACCTGGCGGCCCACGCTCAGCGTCACCGGCGCCGACGGATTCCCGGAGCTGAAGGACGCCGGCAACGTGCTGCGTCCGTATACGGCGTTCAAACTCTCGCTGCGCCTGCCACCGCTGATCGACGGCAACGAGGCCAGCCTGGCGCTGAAGGCGCTGCTGGAGGACAACGCGCCCTACAACGCCAAGGTCACCTTCCACGCCGATGGCCGCGCCGGCGCGCTGGGCGCCACGGGCTGGAACGCGCCCGAACTCGCGCCCTGGCTCGAGAACGCGATGAACTCGGCCTCGAATGCGCACTTCGGCGCGCCCGTGGGCTACATCGGCCAGGGCGGCACCATCCCGCTGATGAGCATGCTGCAGCAGGGCTTCCCGAAGGCGCAGATGATGGTCTGCGGCGTGCTGGGCCCCAAGAGCAACGCCCACGGGCCGAACGAGTTCCTGCACGTGCCCTACGGCAAGAAGCTCACGGCGTCGGTGGCGCAGGTGATTGCCGCCTGCCCCTGAACGCCGCCGCCGGCGCGCTCAGGCCGCGCGGCGCGATGCCTTCTGGCGGCCGGCCTTCCAGGCGCCGAACAGCACGATCAGGCCGGGCACCAGGATCATGGCCCAGATGATCATCGACAGGTTCTTCTGCACCCAGGGCAGGTTGCCGAACAGGTAGCCGGCCAGCGAAACGCCGCACACCCAGAGCACGGCACCACCGACGTTGTAGGCCGTGAACTTGCTGCGCGTCATCTCGGCCACGCCGGCGACGAAGGGCGCGAAGGTGCGCAGGAAGGGCATGAAGCGCGCGATCACGATGGTGATGCCGCCGTACTCCTCGTAGAACGCGTGCGTGCGGTCGAAGGCGTCGCGGTTGAACCAGCGCGAGTTCTGCCAGCCGAAGACCTTGGGGCCGAAGTAGCGGCCTACCGAGTAGTTCGTCTGGTCGCCCAGGATCGCCGCCACGGTGAGCAGCAGCATCGCCAGCGGCAGGCTCATCAGCCCCACGCCGCACAGCGCGCCGACCACGAAGAGCAATGAATCGCCGGGCAGGAAGGGCATCACCACCAACCCGGTCTCGACGAAGATGATCAGGAACAGCAGCGCGTAGACCCAGGCGCCGTAGGCCGTGACGAACTCGGACAGGTGGCGGTCGACATGCAGGATGAAGTCGATGAGGAAGGCGGCGTATTCCATGTCGTCGTGGCGCGGGCGGCAGCGTCGCCGCGATTGTCCGTGGTCAGGCCTCGGCCTCTTCGTCGCTCAGGTCTTCGGCCAGGAAGCCGCCGCTCTGGTGCGCCCACAGCTTGGCGTAGTGGCCACGCCGCGCCAGCAGCTCGGCGTGCGTGCCCTGCTCGACGATGCGGCCCTGCTCGAGCACGATCAGGCGGTCCATGCGCGCGATGGTGCTCAGGCGGTGCGCGATGGCGATCACCGTCTTGCCCTGCATCAGCCCCAGCAGCTGGGTCTGGATGGCGATCTCGACCTCGCTGTCGAGCGCGCTGGTGGCTTCGTCCAGCACGAGGATGGGCGCGTCCTTCAGCACCACGCGGGCGATGGCGATGCGCTGGCGCTGGCCGCCCGAGAGCTTGACGCCACGCTCGCCGACATGGGCCTCGTAGCCGCTGCGGCCCTGCCAGTCCTGCAGGCCGAGGATGAACTCGTGGGCCTGCGCCTTCTTCGCCGCGGCGACAATCTCGTCCCGCGTCGCCCCCGGCCGGCCGTAGCCGATGTTGGCGGCGATCGACCGGTGCAGCAGCGAGGTGTCCTGCGTGACCATGCCGATGGCCGCGCGCAGGCTCTCCTGCGTCAGCTCGCGCACGTCGTGGCCGTCGATGCGCAGGCTGCCCGTCTCCAGGTCGTGGAATCGCAGCAGCAGGTTGACCAGCGTGCTCTTGCCCGCACCGCTGCGGCCGATCAGGCCCACCCGCTCGCCCGGGCGGATGACGAGGTCGAGGTCGTCGAGCACGCGCTTGCCGTCGCTGCGGCCGTAGGTGAAGGTGACGTGCTCGAAGCGCACCTCGCCGCCCGCAGGCGCGGCGGGCACCGCCAGCTCGCGCGCCGCCGGGGCGTCGCTCATGCCGTGCGGCACGGCGATGGTCTGCATGCCTTCCTGCACGACGCCGATGTTCTCGAAGATGCCCGTCACCTCCCAGCTCACCCAGCCGGCGACGTTGGCGATGGTCCAGGCCAGCGGCAGCGCGGTGGCCACCGTGCCGGCATCGATGTGCCCCTGCCCCCACAGCGTGATGCCGATGGCCGCCGTGCCCACCAGCAGCAGCGCGTTGAGCGCCGACAGCGTGGTCATGAAGGTGGTGATGAGGCGCATGTGCGCCTGGATCGCGCCGGTGTGCTCGTCGATGACCTCGCGCACGTACTCGTCTTCGTCCTTGGAGCGCGCGAACAGCTTCACCGTGAGGATGTTGGTGTAGCTGTCGACCACGCGCCCCATGACCATGCTGCGCAGTTCGCTGCTGGCCTTGGCCAGGTCGCGCATCTTCGGCACGAAGTGGCGCAGGAAGAACACATAGCCGCCGAACCACAGCACGGTGGGGATGGCCAGGCGCCAGTCGGCCAGGCTCATCAGCAGCAGCGCGCTCAGGCCGTAGACGAGGATGTACCAGACGGCGCGGATGGAGCTCACGACGCAGTCGCGCAGCGCGTTGCTGGTCTGCATCACGCGGTTGGCGATGCGCCCGGCGAAGTCGTTCTGGAAGAAGGGCCAGCTCTGGCGCACCACGTGCCAGTGGCTCTGCCAGCGGATCAGGCTGGTGACGCCGGGCACCACGGCGTTGTTGCGCACCAGGCTGTCGGCCATCAGCGCCAGCGGGCGGCCGACGAGGATCAGCACGCCCATGCCGATCAGCATGGGCAGGGCGTCGGCCAGCGCCGCGGCGCGGTCGGTGGCTTCCATCAGGCGCACGAGCCGGCCGATGAAGACCGGGATCAGCGTGTCGATCAAGGCGACCGCCAGCCCGCTGACGAACATCGCCGCGAACAGGCCGCGCGCCTGCTGCACGTAGTGCCAGTAGAAGGCCAGCAGCCCGGCGGGTGGGGCGCTGCCGGGCCGCGCGGTGGGCCGCAGACGGGTTTCGAAGAAGCTGAACATCGGCGAGCGGCCACCGCATGCCGGGGCCGGGCATCGGAGGGGTGGGCAAGTGGGGGAGCAGCGCATTGTCGCGGCTGGCCGGCCACTGCGCCGGGCCGGTGCACGGAGCAGCGCGTCGGCGCGTCAGAAGGTGTAGCCCGCGCCCACGGTCTCGCCCTGCAGCGGCTGCAGCAGGCGCAGCAGCGGTTTCAGCGGCCCGTAGCGCAAAGCCACCTTGCTCGCGGCGGCCAGCAAACTGGCCACGTTCGCGCCGTGCGCCGGGTTGGGTTCGACGGCCGCGCCGTTCGCGGCTTCTTCCTGCCGCGCACGGCAGGCCTGGCCCAGCAGCGTCAGCTGGCGCAGCAGGCCCATCCACTCCAGTGCTCGCCAGCACTCGCCGAAGTCGGCGTCCACCGGCAGGCTCTCACGGCGGGCGCCCTCCCACCAGCGTATGGCGAGGTCGAGCTCGGCGGCCTCGTCCTCGGCCGCACCACCGTCTCGCAGCAGCGCGGCGATCTCCAGGGTGATCGGCCCGGCCAGCAACTCGGCGCCACCAGGGCCGGCGGCCGGCGGCCGCGGCGCACGCACCGCGATGCGGGGCTGCGCCTGGGCGCTGCCCACGAGCTGCGCGCTCACCCGCGCCCACAAGGCCTGATCGGCCGCGTCCCATGGGCGACCCGACTCGCGCTGCACGCACCAGGCGGCAAACAGCTCGAGTTCGGCGAGCAGGCGATCGGCGCCATAGGGCGGCAGGCCGTCGGCCGGCGTGCTGGCCTGGAAGCGCAGCAGCGCCGAAATGGCATCGGGCAACGAGGACGGTGGATTCACGCGGCGGCCTGAAGTGGGGCGATGGGGCGACAAGGGGCGCAGCCCGGGCGAGGCCGGCCTGCGCCCGCCCCTCATGGATAATGAATTCTACGAATCCGCCCTCGCCCCGTCGGCGTCGCAGACCGCCCTTGTTTCCGATGCGAATCACCCCGCTGGCCCTGGCGGCAGGCCTGCTGGCCGGCGCGGCCGCAGTACGCGCGCAGCCCGCGGCCGCCAGCGTCGCGGCGTCGGCGCCCGCGCTGCAGCCCAGCCGCAGCCTGCAACCGCTGCCCCGCGGCGAGTCTTCGCGCCAGCTGCCCGCCGTGCTGCAGGCCGACCGCCTGCGCAGCCAGCCCGATCTGGAGACGCTGGCCGAAGGCCACGTCGAGTTCCGCCGCGGCAACACCGTCGTCAAGGCCGACCGCCTGGCCTACGACGCCGCGCAGGATCTCGCCACCGCCAGCGGCAGCGTCAGCATCACCCGAGGCGCGGCGCGCTACACCGGCCCGCAGCTGCAACTGCAGGTGCAGCGCTTCGAGGGCTTCTTCCTGGAGCCGCGATTCGAGTTCTTCGAGCTCGGCGCGGGCGGGCGCGCCGAGCGCCTGGACTTCCTCGACAGCGCCCGCTCCCGGGCGACGCGCGCCGAGTACACCAGCTGCCCGCGCGACGGCCCCGAAGAGCCGGCCTGGCTGCTGCGCACCGACAGCGTCAGCCTCGACCTCGAGCGCAACGAGGGCCTGGCGGAAGGCGCGGTGCTGCGCTTCCTGGGCGTGCCCATCCTGGCGCTGCCGGCGTTGAGCTTTCCGCTGTCCGACGCCCGCAAGTCGGGGTGGTTGCCGCCGTCGTTCAACACCGACAACCGCAGCGGCATCGAACTCTCGATGCCCTGGTACTGGAACATCGCGCCGCAGCGCGACGCAACGCTGACGCCGCGCGTCATCACGCGCCGCGGCTTCGGGCTCGACAGCGAGTTCCGCTACCTGCAGCCCGCCTACGAGGGGGCAGTGGCGCTGGACTGGCTGCCCGACGACCGTCTGGCCAAACGGTCGCGCGAAGCGCTGCAGTGGTCGCAGCTGGGCCAGTTCGGCAGCGGCACGCGCTACCGCGCCGAGCTGGTGCGGGTCTCGGACGACGAGTGGTGGAAGGACTTCCCGAATGCCGGGCGCAGCCTCACGCCGCGGCTGCTGCCGCTGCGCCTGGCTGTCGAGCACCCGTTCACCGCCGCGCGGGGCGAAGGCCTGTTCTACGCCCGCGCGCTGAAATGGCAGGTGCTGCAGGGCAGTGACCAGATCGTCGTCTCCCCCTACGAGCGCACGCCGCAGGTCGGCATGCGCCTGGGTGGCGAGCGCAGCGGCTGGCAGTACGCCGTCCAGACCGAATACAACCGCTTCACGCTGCCGGGCGGCACCGAGGCGCGTGCCGGCCGCGTGGATGGCGAGCGCCTGCACCTGCTGGGCCATGTCAGCCACCCGTGGCGCCAGCCCGGCGGCTGGCTGGTGCCGCGCATGAGCCTCAACGCCGCCGCCTACCGCCAGCAAGGCCAGCAGGCGCAGCGCGTCATCCCCACCTTCAGCCTCGACGCGGGCCTCGAACTCGAGCGCCCGGCCCGGGCCTTCGGCCGCGAGCTGCGGCAGACGCTGGAGCCGCGGCTGCTCTACGTGCGCACGCCCTACCGGGCGCAGAGCCAGCTGCCGAACTACGACGCGGCGGCCAAGGACTTCAACTTCATATCGATCTACACCGACAACCAGTTCTCGGGCGTCGACCGCGTCAACGACGCGAACCAGCTCACCGCCGGCGTGACGACACGCTTCGTCGACAGCCGCAGCGGCGCCGAGATGCTGCGCCTCGGGCTGGTGCAGCGCGTGCTGTTCCGCGGCCAACGCGTCACGGCCAATGCCGATGGCACGGTCGACGGCGCGCCGCTGGAGCAGCGCTTGTCCGACGCCCTGCTGCTGGGCAGCACCAGCGTCTTTCCCGCCTGGACGCTGGACGCCGCGATGCAGTACAGCACCGACCTGCGGCGCTCGGTGCGCTCGATCATCGGCGCGCGCTACGCGCCGGGCCCGTTCCGCACGCTCAGCGCCACCTACCGCCTGGCGCGCGGGCGCAACGAGCAGGTCGAACTGGGCTGGCAGTGGCCGATCTACGGCGCGGCCTCTGCGACACGCTCGGCAGGTTCGACCCAGCGCGACGACAACAGCTGCCGGGGCCGCTGGTACTCGGTAGGCCGTGTCAACTACAGCCTGAAGGACAGCCGCATCACCGACTCGGTGCTCGGCCTGGAGTACGACGCGGGCTGCTGGATCGGCCGCTTCGTCGCCGAGCGGCTGTCCACGGGCCGCAGCGAAGCCACCACGCGGTTGATGCTGCAGCTGGAGCTGGTGGGCCTGTCACGCCTCGGCTCCAACCCGCTCAGGGTCTTGAAGGACAATATCCCCGGTTACCGCCTGCTGCGCGAAGAGCGTGGTGGAGCGTCACCCGCCGCCGACCGGCCCCCTGCACCCGTTTATGACTGACTTTCTCACCCGCATGCCCGCCGCCGCCCGCACCTTGCGGGGCGCCGCCGTGCTGGCCGCCGCCCTGAGCGGGACCATCGCCCAGGCCCAGGGCGCCGGCGCGCCGCGCAGCGGCGACTACATCGCCGTCATCGTCAATCAGGAACTGGTCACTGCCGGCGAGGTCGAGCGGCGCATCGAACGCGCCCAGGCCGAGGTACTGCGCGGCGCCAAGCTGCCGCCCGAGGTCGAACTGCGCCGGCTCGCGCTGGACGCACTGATCGACGAGCGCGTGATGATCACGATGGCGCGCGAGAGCGGCATGCGCGTGGAAGACAACGAGGTCGACCGCGCCGTGCAGAGCGTCGCGGCGCAGAACCAGATCTCGATCCCGACGTTGCGCGAACGGCTGCGCGCCGAGGGCACCGACTACGCGCGCTTCCGCGCCAACGTGCGCGACCAGATCATGATCGAGCGGCTGCGCGAGCGCGAGGTCAACAACCGCATCCGCCTCAGCGACGACGAGGTCGACGCCTTCCTGGCCGAGCAGCGCGCCAAGGCCAACGTCGACGCCGAGACCAACATCGCCCATATCCTGGTCACCGTGCCCGAGGGCGCCGACCCCGCCACGCTGGCCGCCCGTCGCGCCGTGGCCGAGCTGGCGCTGGCGCGCGTGCGCAGGGGCGAGGACTTCGCGGCCGTGGCGCGTGAGGTCTCGGAAGACGGCAACCGCGAGGCCGGCGGCGTCATCGGCCTGCGCCCGGCATCGCGCCTGCCCGATGTCTTCATCGAGGCCACCAAGTCGCTCAAGCCCGGCGAGCTGACGAGCGAACTGCTGCGCAGTGGCGCCGGTTTCCACGTGCTGAAGCTGCTCGAGCGCAAGGAGGCCGTGCTGGGCCGCATCACCCAGACGCGCGCGCGCCACGTGCTGCTTCGCACCTCGCCGCAACTCAGCGCCGAGGTGGCGGCGCGGCGGCTGGGCGAGTACCGGCGGCTGATAGAAAGCGGCGCCAAGAGGTTCGAGGACATCGCGCGCGAGTTCAGCGAAGACGGCTCGGCCAGCGCCGGCGGCGACCTCGGCTGGGCCTCGCCCGGCGTGATGGTGCCCGAGTTCGAGGAGGCGATGAACGCGCTGGCGCTGAACGGCCTGTCGGCGCCGGTGGTGTCGCGTTTCGGCGTGCACCTGATCCAGGTGCTCGAGCGCCGCGACCACCTGCTCGAGCCCAAGCTGTTGCGCGAGCAGGCGCGCAACGTCATGCGCGAGCAGCGTTTCGAGCAGGCCTACCTCGACTGGACGAAGGAACTGCGCTCGCGCGCCTACGTCGAGTACCGCGAGCCGCCGCAGTGACCTCGGGCCGAGCGCCGGGCCGGCCCAATCCGGCCCGCGTTCCTTTGGGGGACCGCCCGGCGTATTCGGCGGGCCGGGGCTCGCACCTGGCCCGAAAGCGCTTCGGGCAGCATTTCCTGACCGACGACGGCGTCATCCACGGCATCGTCAGAGCCATCGACCCGCGGCCCGGCGAGGCCCTCGTCGAGATCGGCCCCGGCCTCGGCGCCCTGACCTACGCGCTGCGCGACCGCTGCGGCGCGCTGACCGTGATCGAGCTCGACCGCGATCTCGCCGCCAGGCTGCGCCGCCAGGGCGGCCTCACGGTGGTCGAGGCCGACGTGCTGCAGGTCGACTTCAAGGCGCTCGCGGCGGCGGCCGGCCAGAAGCTGCGCGTGGTCGGCAACCTGCCCTACAACATCAGCACGCCCATCCTGTTCCACCTGCTCGAGGCCACCGCGGTGGTGCAGGACCAGCACTTCATGCTGCAGAAAGAGGTCGTCGAGCGCATGGCCGCGGCCCCGGGCAGCAAGGACTACGGCCGCCTGAGCGTGATGCTGCAGTGGCGCTACCGCATCGAGAGCGTGCTCGACGTGCCGCCCGAGGCCTTCGACCCGCCGCCGCGTGTCGACTCGGCGGTGGTGCGCATGGAGCCGCTGCCGGTCGACGACAGCATCGATGCCGCCCGGCTGAGCGCGCTGGTGGCGGTGGCCTTCTCGCAGCGGCGCAAGATCCTGCGCGGCACGCTGGGCCGCTGGATCACGCAGCAGGGCCTGCAGACCGACTTCGACCTGCAGCGCCGCGCAGAGGAAGTGCCGGTGGCCGAGTACTTGGCGCTGGCGCGTCGATGAAAAAGGGCTCCGTCAGGAGCCCTTCGACACTGGCCTTGATCAAATCGCTGGCGCGGAGCCGGCGCCGCCGCGCCGCTGCCAGTGTCCCCTCGGGGGGTGGCGACCAGCGGGAGCCTGGGGGCTCTTCAGGCTGCGCTGAGCCACGCCGCTGTATCGAAGGCGCTGCTCATCAGCGGCATGTTCATGCCGAAGTTCGGGTTGGTGCCGTTCTTGGGCACCACCTTCACGGCCGGCTTCACTACCGCTGCGGGGGCCACTTCAGTAGCCCGCTCCCATGACCCTGTTTCTTGGGAGCGGGCTACTGAAAAGAATAGAAACACCTAAACGGTATTCGGCGTTCGCCCCAGTACTCGGCGGCGTCGCGGAAGACCTCGAGCAGCTGCTCGCGCGCCTCGCGATCGAAGCGCGGGTTGTCCGGGATCTGCTCGAGCACGACGACAAAGCCCGGCTGCTGGCCGGCCTTGTGCACGAGGTCGGTCATGCAGTCGTACAGCGCATCGAGGTTCTTGCCGAAGTGGGCCGGAAAGGTGAAGGCCTGGGCAATGCCCTCCAGCACTTCCTGCTTCGACTGCGTCGAGGACAGGTTGGCATAGAGGAAGTGCTGGCCGGCGGCTTCGGCCGCCGACATCAGGTCATCGACACGATAGGCTCGAATCGCCTGCACGATGTTCGGTCGGATGGTCTGCAACTCCATGGTCGCGATCCTCCTGGGCATGGGCTTGATGGTTTCGGAAATCGACATGTCGACGTTCATGGGGCGATGCGACGAAAACTCGCGTAATGGTCGTCGGTGTAGAAGCAGGCTTGCGGTCGCGTCGGTGGTTTGCCGCCGCAGACGATGCGGCGTGCACCGCGGTTCGACGCGCCCGGTGTCTTGACGGTGTACTCGCGGTAATGGCCACGCGGGTGCTGGGGCAGCAGCCGCTCGCGGTTGCCGAATACGGTGCCGTCCTTTTGGTAGGGGAACGGCCCCCCGCGCAGGATCAGGCCATGCACCGCCTGCGCTTCGGCGGGCAAGCTGCCCAGGGCCACCGTGGCCACGGCGGCCGGGCTGTCCGGCGTGCGGGCCGACGCTGTCGTCGCTGCCCCACCGGTCGCCAAGCCGATGGCCACCACGACGGCAGCCCCCCACTTGTGCAACGCTCGTCGCAGACCAACGCTCGACGAGGCCAGACCGATCCGGGACACGGGTTTACCCTGAAAATGCAAACCAGAATGCTATCCGAACCCCCCTAAAAACTCAAGCCACTGCCCAAGATTGGGGCAGAGGGACTGTTAGTTAGTTTGTGCTTACATTCTGCATCGGCCAGGATCGTATGCCCGGCGCGCGGATTCGTGCACACCGGGTGGACCATGCGGCAGGCCGCGGCTGGCGCGCGAGACGCGCCCGCCTCCTCAGCCGGCGTACGTCAGGCCGCAGGGCCTGACGCAGGTCCGGCTTCAGCCTCCGCGACGGTGAGGGCGGTCATGTTGACGATGCGCCGCACGGTGGCCGACGGGGTCAATACATGCACCGGCTTGTCGGCGCCCAGCAGCACCGGGCCGACGGCGATGCCGCCGCCTGCGGCCGTCTTCAGCAGGTTGTAGGCGATGTTGGCGGCGTCGATGTTGGGGCAGACGAGCAGGTTCGCCTCGCCCTGCAGCGTGCTGTGCGGCATGAGCTTGGTTCGCGCCAGCGCGTCGAGCGCCACGTCGCCGTGCATCTCGCCGTCGACTTCCAGCCAGGGCGCCTGCTCGCGCAGCAGGGCCAGCGTGCGGCGCATCTTCACCGCGCTGGGCAGATCGCTGGTGCCGAAATTCGAGTGCGACAGCAGCGCCGCCTTGGGCTGAATGCCGAAACGCTGGATCTCCTCGGCGGCCATCACCGTGATCTCGCACAACTCCTCGGCCGTCGGGTCGGCGTTGACGTGGGTGTCGACCAGGAACACCTGGCGGCCGGGCAGCATGAGCCCGTTCATGCACGCATAGACCCGCACGCCTTGCGGCGTGCTCGGGCTGCCGCCGTGGCGCGTGCCAATCACCTGGTCGATGTAATGCAGGTGCTGCGCCGTGGTGCCCCAGGTGCCGCAGAGCATGCCGTCGACCTCGCCCTTGCGCAGCAGCATGGCGCCGATCAGCGTCAGCCGGCGCCGCATCTCGATCTTGGCCATCTGCACCGACACCCCCTTGCGCTCGGTGAGCGCGTGGTAGGTCATCCAGAAGTCGCGGTAGCGCGCGTCCTGCTCGACGTTGACGACATCGTAGTCCTGGCCTTCCTTCAGCCGCAGGCCGAACTTCTCGATGCGCGCCGCGATCACCTTCGGCCGCCCGATCAGCGTCGGCCGGGCCAGGGCCTCGTCGACCACCACCTGCACGGCGCGCAGCACGCGCTCTTCCTCGCCCTCGGCGTAGGCGACGCGGTTGCGCGTGGCGCGCTTGGCGGCTTGGAAGATGGGCTTCATCGTCGTGCCCGAGGCGAAGACGAAGCTCTTGAGCTTCTCGCGGTAGGCGTCGAGATCGGTGATGGGGCGCAGCGCCACGCCCGAGTCTTGCGCTGCCTTGGCCACGGCCGGCGCGATCATCATCATCAGCCGGTGGTCGAAGGGCTTGGGGATCAGGTACTCGGGGCCGAAGCTCAGCGTCGCGCCGGCATAGGCCGCGGCCACGACCTCGCTCTGCTCGGCCTGCGCGAGGTCGGCAATGGCGTGCACGGCCGCGATCTCCATCGCGTCGGTCACCGTCGTCGCGCCGCTGTCCAGCGCGCCGCGGAAGATGTACGGGAAGCACAGCACGTTGTTGACCTGGTTCGGGTAGTCCGAGCGGCCGGTGGCGATGATGGCGTCACCGCGCACCGCCTGCACTTCGTCGGGGCGGATCTCGGGCGTCGGGTTGGCCAGCGCGAAGATGACCGGGGCCTTGGCCATGCGCGCCACCATCGCGGGCTTGAGCACACCGCCGGCGCTCAGGCCCAGGAAAACGTCGGCGCCCTCCATCACTTCGGCCAGCTTGCGCGCGGTGGTCGGCTGCGCGAACTGCAGCTTGTCCTCGTCCATCAGTTCGGTGCGGCCCTCGTAGACCACGCCGGCCAGGTCGGTGACCCAGATGTTGCGGCGCGGCAGGCCCAGCTTCATCAGCAGGCCCAGGCAGGCCAGTGCGGCGGCACCGGCGCCGCTGGTGACGAGCTTGACCTCGTCGATCCGCTTGCCCGCGACCTTCAGCGCGTTCAGCACCGCGGCGCCCACGACGATGGCCGTGCCGTGCTGGTCGTCGTGGAAGACCGGGATCTTCATGCGCTCGCGCAGCTTGCGTTCGACGTAGAAGCAGTCGGGGGCCTTGATGTCTTCGAGGTTGATGCCGCCGAAGGTGGGCTCGAGCGCGGCGATCACGTCGACCAGCTTGTCGAGGTTGCGTTCGTTGACTTCGAGGTCGAAGACGTCGATGCCGGCGAACTTCTTGAACAGCACCGCCTTGCCTTCCATCACCGGCTTGCTCGCCAGCGGGCCGATGTCGCCCAGGCCCAGCACCGCCGTGCCGTTGGTCACCACC
>PNKD01000015.1 GCA_013822265.1 Leptothrix sp. (in: b-proteobacteria) | reverse complement strand
GTGCCGCGGCGGCGTGCGGCAGGTTCACGGGCCGGCTCTAGCCCGCCGGCCTGGGCGGCGGGGCCTTGTCGCTCCAGAGCTGGCCGCCGGTGGCCCAGTCGTGGCGCTGGATGTCGTAGAAGACGACATCGACGCCGTCGGGCGAGCCCCCCAGCGTCTTCACGGCGGCCTCGGTGAGGGCCTGCGCGAGCGCGCGTTTCTGGTCGGCCGTGCGGCCGGCAAAGAGTTCGACGCGGATGGTGGGCATGGGCCGGGGTCCTTGTGCTGCGGTGGGAGGTTCGGTCGGTTTCAGTCGCGGTAGCCGGGCGCGACGCGGTCGAGGCGGCGGCGCAGCGCGGGCCACTCGACGTCGCCGTCGAGCTCGCTGCCGTCGCCCACCCATTGACTGTAGGTGAGCGCCGCCAGCGCCGCGTCCACGCCCGGCAGCCGGCCGCCGTGGGCCGCCATGGCGCGCAGCTGCGCCGCCGCGGCGCGCTCGAGCACAGTGCATCAGCATGTAGGCCTCGGCCACCGTGCGGCCCACCACCAGCGGGCCGTGGTGCTCGAGGATCAGCCCGTCCAGCGCACCCAGCGCGGCCACCAGCCGCTGCTGCTCGGCAGCCCCCAGCGCCAGGCCTTCGTAGGGGTGGCGGCCGAGCCGGCCGTGCAGGCGCATGGCCCACTGCGAGGTCGGCTGCAGCCCGCCGGGCAGCATGGCCAGCGCCACGCCCCAAGGCGAGTGCAGGTGGATGACGCACTCGAGCTCGGGCCGCGCCGCATGCACCGCGCCGTGGATGGCAAAACCGCTGGGGTTGACACGCGCGCCCGAGCCGTCGACGACACGGCCGCGCAGGTCCACCTTCACCAGGCTGGACGCGCTGACCTCGTCGAACATCAGACCGAAGCGGTTGATGAGGTAGTGCCCGGGCTCGCCGGGCACGCTGGCCGAGAGGTGGGTGTAGACGGTGTCGTCCCAGCCGTTGATCGCCGCCAGCCGGTAGGCGGCGGCGAGGTCGGCGCGGACCTCGGCTTCGGTGCGGACAGGGCTTGCGGGCGAGGTGGGGGCGTGCATGGCCGCAGTGTGCCTGCAGCGCCCCGCGCCCGCGGTCGTCAGCGCTTCTCTTTCAGCTTCAGCACGGTGAGATTCGGGTCGCGCCGGATGTCGCCCTCGGCGAACGGCAGTTCCACCCAGCCGTAGTTCGAGAACAGCGCCGTCATGTCGGCGTAGTGCGGGTTGGCCGGGTCGCTGGACTGCGAGTAGGTGACCACCGCGCGAGCCTCGGGCCCCTTGTCCGTGAAGGTGACAGCTTGCACGTAGCTCGTGCCGTGCGCGATCGGCGTGTAGCCCGCGCCCGGCGCCAGCGCCGCAGGTGCGATGGCGTTGTAGACGCCCGAGGTGCCCAAGCCGCCGTGGATGGGCAAGCGCACCCCGTTGCGCGTGTCGAAGTGCACCTGGCCCCACGGGCGGTCGAGCGGGATGGCGTTGTCGGCGAAGAACTTCACCGTGTAGGCCAACTCGCCCATGGTGCGCGCCACCACGCTGACGTTGACGGCGTTGAGCCCGCGCGGCGTGCCCACCGGGTCGGCGGCGCTGAAGGGCACGGCGAACAGCGCGCTGCCCACCGCGGGCAGGCCCGAGCCCGCCGTGGGCGGGCCGCTCAGCCGCCGCCAGAGCTCGGTCCACACGTGGGCGCCGACGCTGGCGGTGTTGTTGCGGCGGTCCCAGTTCGACAGCACGCTGCAGGCCTGGGCGACGTTGACCACCTGGCCGCCGATAGGCACCTCGGGGTTCTGCGTGGCGCACAGCTGCAGCACGCCGTCGAGCATGATCTCGGCGCTGTGGTGGCGGTTGGCGTAGAGCACGTCCTGCAGCCACTGGCGGCTGAAGCCGGCGCCGGGCAGGCCGTCGCTGCCGGCCTGGCGGTCGAGGATCTGCGTGATGCCCAGCCGCGTGCGCAGGCCCTGCGGCCGCTTCTCGTCGGCGCCGATGATCTGCGAGTAACCCTCGAGCCGAGCCGCCGGGTTGGCCAGCCAGTAGCTGTCGTTGGAGTTCTGCACGTAGTCGCGGCGCATCAGCCCGGGCAGGTTGCCGGCGCCGAAGATGCCGGGCTCGGGGGCGTCGGCGTCGGTATCGGGGTTGCAGGCCGAGGTGGCGCCGTTGAGCGCGTAGATGCGCGACGCCGCCAGCGCCTGCGCCAGGCCGGGCAGGATGCAGGCCGCGAGCTTGGCGTTGCCGACGTTGGGCATGGCGCCGATGTCGCCGTAGAAGGCCTTGCCGCCGCTGTCGGCGGCGATCGTGTTCACCCAGGGCAGGCCGACATGCCGGCGCAACGTGGCCGCGAACTCGTCGAGGTTGCGCGCCTGGCCCATCTCGCGGTACTGGGTGAAGGCGCGCGTGTTCTCGAGGTTGACGTCGGTCAGCGCGTAGGCGCTGGTGGGCGACCACAGCGCCGCTGCCGTGTTCGCCGGCACCAGCACCGGGCCGAACTGCGTCATCCAGAAGGTGTGCGGCACCGGCACCACGCTGCCATCGCCCAGCAGCAGTTCGGCGCTGACGGTCTCGGGCTGCATCGCCACGACCTGGCCGTCGACCACATAGGACGTGGGCGACGAAGGCACGATGCTCAGCTGGCGCAGGATGAAACGCCGCGCCGTCGACACCGTGTGGCTCCACGCGACGTGCTTGTTGAAGCCGATGTTGACGAGCGGGAAGCCGTAGATGGAACCGCCCATCGCGTCGTAGCGGCCGGGGATGGTCAGGTGCACGGCGTAGAAACGCTCGATGCCGACCCACGGGAAGTGCGGGTTGCCGAGCAGCGCGCCGCGCCCGCCGGTGAGCTCGCTGCCCAGGCCGACGCCGTTGCTGCCAAAGCGCTCGGGGCTGAAGTCGGGCAGCCCGAGCGCGGCGGTGTCGAGCGTCGCGACGGCCGCGCCGTCTTCGTCGGCAAGCGCCGGATGGCGCGCTTGGGCGGCGCGCGGGGCGTCGTCGCGAAGCGCCGCCACCGCCGCCGGCGGCGTGGCGCCGACGAGCGAGGCCACGAAGTTGCCGGTGCCGGCACGCACCAGCAGCTTGCGCAACACCTTCAGCGCGTCCTTGCCGGTGAGCGGCTGCACCCAGGCCTGGCCGCGGCAATCGGCCGGCAGCGCGGCCGGCGCGGTGTCGCGCAGGTAGCGGTTGTAGCCGGCGGCGTAGCCCGTGAGCAGCTCGCGCGTGTCGCGGTCGAGCCTGGCCCAGGCGGCATCGACGCGGGCGTCGCTGTTGACCATGCGGTAGACCCAGTCCGCGGCCAGCGTGGCGCTGCCGGTGCCGGCGCCAAAGTGGCGCGCCTGCCGGCCCTGCGCGGCCAGCGCCTCGCGCGCCAGCACGCAGGCGTTGTCCTGCGCAAAGGCGAATCCGTAGCCATAGCCCAGGCTGCCCCAGTCGGTGGCCTGGATGTGCGGGATGCCGTAGCTGGTGCGAAGCACCTGCACGTTGTAGTCGCGGTCGTTGCCGTGGCCTTGACCTTTGCCTTGACCGGGCGATCCGGCGTGGCTGGCCGGGGCCAGCAGCAGGGCGCTCAGCGCGAACGCGCACGCCGCAACGGCGATGGGGGATGGACGCATGGGGATGTCTCCTCGGATGGCGCTTTGCACTGCGGGGACGCAGAGCCCGCCCTGGTCTTGGGTCGCAAGAGTGTGGCGCCACGCCGCGATCTTCGAATCCGGGTCTGCCCGATGCCGACCGGTCACTCACCCCCAAGCTGAGGCATCGCAAGGCGCCGCAGGCCCGCGCCGACCGGCATGAGGCGTGGCTGGCGCTACCCAGGCTCGGCGACGGCGCGCCGAACCCTGGAGTCGATGACTCATGCTCGGTGCCGGCGTGAAGGAGCCCGAAGCCATGGCAGCACGCCGCGAATCCTGCAGCCCGCGCGAGCCGAAGCCCTGCTCTGGTGGGCGCCGCAATGAAGCGCCCCGGCGTCTTGCGCCGCTGCTGCGCCCGGCATGGGCCTTCGCACTGGCCTGGGCGCTGCTGCCGGCCAGCGCCGCCGGGCTGCGGCCGCAGGAGACGCCAGCCGCAGCCCGAAGCCCTGGCCGACGTCGTCAACGCGCTGGAGCATGCCGACTGCGCGCGTGCCGCCGCGCGCCTGAACGACAGCCTGAAGCAACGCGACCCCGGCATCTACCTGCTGGCCGGGTCGATGTACAGGAGCGGCACCTGCCTGAAGCCCAGCTGGGAACGTGCCGAGGGCGCAATGCGGTGGCGCACCGTACAGACGCGACGCCTCACCGGCCCGTACGGCGCGGGCGAGAAGGCCATGGCCAGCGCGCGCTCCCGGACGTCGCTGCCGATGGCCACGAGCTTGACGCCGCGCGGCTCGAACTCGGGCTGCAGCCGCGCCAGTTCGAGCAGCTACTTCAGGCAGAGGGGGCAGTGCAGGCCGCGATAGACGACGACGGTGAAGTGGGTCGCGGCGTCGTCCTGCAGCGAGAAGTCGCCGTGGGCCAGCGTGGGCACTTGCAGCCGGGGCACGGGCTGGCGGGGGATCGGCATGGGGGCTCCGGCATGGGGATGGACGGGAACGCGCACGGTCGCCGCCAGCGACGAGACGAACAGCGCGTCGTCGTCTCGTCTGCAATTCCGTTCGTCTCTTGTCTGACTGCCGCCGGGCCCTGCTGCGGCGAACCGAGCCGCGTGCCCGCGTGCTGCACCAGGGCCCGCTGCACGGCGAGGCGGTGTTCGACGGCCTGGCCGGGAGCCGGTCATCCAGCTGCTGCGCCACGCCATGGCGCAGCGCCTGGTCGATGGCGGCGTGATGGCCGGGCTGGCGGCTGGGCCTGGCGCGCACGCTGCCGCGCCAGGGGCCGCAGGTCGAGCAGGTGGCGCAGGAGGTGGGCTACGCCAGCCCCGGCGCGCTGGCACGCGCCTGCGGCCGGCGCCAGGGCGGCTCGCCGGCGCCCGCACGCCGCAACTCAGCGCCCCGGCACCGGCGCCAGACCCAGGCCCGGACGGTTCGCGGACGCCACCGCGTCATCGTGCAGTTGCGGCACTCCGAGCGCGGGCCAGGCCTGCAGCCCGCTGTGGCGGTCCAGGCCGCAGGCACGCACGTCGCCGGGCAGCACCGCCGCCAGTTCGCCCGCAGCGGCCAGCGCCACCGGCCCGTCGAAGGTGTGCGTGACCAGCGTGGCCAGGCCGCGCGCGGCCGCGTCGCGGGCCAGTGCCAGGCAGGCGCCGAGCCCGCCCAGCAGCGTCGGCTTGAGCACCAGCACGCGGCACACGCCGGCCAGCGCCGGCCAGGCACCCGCGACGGCCAGCGACTCGTCGGCGGCCAGCGGCACGGGCGAATCCGAGAGCGCTGCCAAGGCCGGCCAGGCCAGCGGCTCTTCAACGAACTCGGGCGCCAGCGGCGCCAGGCGACGCAGCAGCTCGTGCGCGGCGGTTGGCGCGAAACGACCGTTGCCGTCCAGGCGCAGCGCCACGGCCGTGCCAAAGGCCTCGCGCAGCGATTGCGCCAGGCGCAGATCGGCAGCCAGCGTGGCCGGCGAAACCTTGAGCTTGAAGGCGCGGATGCCGCGCGCATGGGCGGCGTGCGCCGCGGCCAGGTCGGCCACCAGCGCCGACAGCGGCACGCGGCGCGAGGCCGCTGCCGCGCCGCCCAGCAGCACGGCCACGCTCTGGCCGCGCCGCTGGCCCAGCCAATCGAGCAGCGCGGTCTCGAACGCGAAGCGCGCGGCCGGCGCCGTCAGCCCCAGGTCGTCCAGGGCCGGCGCCAGCCCGGCGCCGATCGGCCCGTTGTCGTCGAGCGACGGCAGCAAACCCAGGTTCACCGCCTGCAACTGCGCGGCGCATTCGGCGAGCGTGTCGGGCGAGTAGCCCGGCAGCGGTGACGCTTCGCCCTGGCCGGTGCAGCCGCCAGCGTCGCCCAGGCGCACCAGCAGCGCATCGCGCCGCGTCTGCCCCGCGGCAGCGCCGACGAGGCCCGGCACGGCCCCCCCGTGGCGCACGATCTGCAGCAGCTCGGGGCGCATGGGATGGAAGCTCAGGCGCTTGCTCAGCCGATGAGCGCGTCGACGACGCGGCCCGGGCGCTCGAGCACGACGTTGTGCCCGGCTCCCGCCACGATGTCCAGCGTGGCGTGCGGGATCTGCGCGGCCATGCGCTGCGCCAGCGCCGAAAACTTGGTGTCGAGCCCGCCGGCCATCAACCGCACAGGCTGCGTGAGCGCGCCCAGCGCGGGCTGCCAGTCGGGCATGCGGGCCAGCGACAGCGCGCGCAGCGTGCCGCCCAGGGCCGCGGCGTCGTGCGCCTCGCGCTGGCGGTCCTGCGCGGCGCGCTGCGCCGGCGCCAGGGCCTGCTGGGTGGCGAACAACGGCTGCGCGGCCCAGCGCGCGAAGAAGCCGGGCGCATCACGTTCGGCGAGCTGCGCCCAGGCTTCGTCGCTGGCCGCCCGCGCAGCGCGTTCGGCGCTGCTCTCGGGCAAGCCGGGGTGGGCACCGATCAGCGTCGCGCGCGCGAACAGCCCCGGGTGGCGTGCCAGCAGGCCCAGCGCCAGCCGCCCGCCCAGCGAATAGCCGCACAGGTGCGAGCCTGCGAACCCGGCGTTGCGGGCCAGCGCGGCCAGGCGGTCGACCTCGGCGACGAAGTCCGTGGCAGCGCCGGTGCCGGGCGCGTGCCCGACCAGCGCCGGCCGCAACACCTCGCCCTGCGGGGCGAGCGCGGCGTGGACGAGGTCCCAGCCCACCGGGCTGCCGGTGTAGCCGTGCAGCAGCACCCAGCGGCGGCTCACGGCGGCCTCACGCGTCGGGCGCAGCCAGCGCCGCGACGATGCGCGCCTGGTCCTCGGCAGCGCCATGCGCGGGCACCTGGGCCTCGATCAGCGTGCAGCCGTTGCGGCCCAGCGCCGCGGCCAGGGCCTGCTGCAGCGCCGGGCGCGTCGCCACGCGCTCGAAGGGGTGGCGGTACAGGCGCGCAGCGGCCGCGAAGTCCAGGCCGTGCGGCGTCGTGAAGCGGCGCATCGTGTCGCCATCGGCAACCCGGGCCACCGGCAGTTGCTCGAAGATGCGGCCGCCGTCGTTGTTGACGACGACGATCACCAGCGGCACACGCGCCGCCGCGGCCAGCGCCAGCCCACCGACGTCGTGCAGCGCGCTCACGTCGCCGACCAGCAGCACGACCGGCGACGCGGCCACCGTGGCGGCGCCGGCGGCGCCCGAGACGAGGCCGTCGATGCCGCTGGCACCGCGCTGCGAGAGCACATGCAGGTCGGTCTTGCACGGCCCGGCATAGGCATCGAGCAGCCGTATCGGCAGGCTGTTGCCGACCACCAGCCAGCTGCCCGGCGCCAGCCCGGCGGCAACGCAGCGCGCCGCGGCGCCCTCGCTCAGCGTGTCGCCCTGCGCCTGCAGCTGCGCGTCCACCACGCGCCGGGCGCGCGCGTTCGCCGCCGCCAGCAGCGCGGTGAAGGCCGGCGCCTCGCTCGCCTGCGCGCGGCCCCGCGCGAGCATCGCGGCCAGCCGGTCGCAGGTGTGCTCGATGTCGGCCTGCACGAGCACCGCGGCGCTGTTGTGCGGGTCGGGCCAGCCGGTCGGCGCGACGACGATGCGCTCGAGCTCGCCGTGGCGGTCGAGCAGGCGCTCCCAGGCACCCGAGGTCGGCGGCGCGCCGAGCTGGATGACGAGGTCGGGCAGCCATTCCCGGTCGCCGGCGGGCAGGCGGTAGAGCCAGTCGAAACCGTCGATCAGCGCCGCGCCATCGACGCCCTGCGCGCCGGCGAAACGCAGCTGGCTCGCGCCTTCGGCCAGCAGGGCAAAGCCGGTGGCACGCTGCAGCCGCGCCACCGCCGTGCGGGCCCGCGCCTGCGACGCCGGCGCCGGGCCGGCGACGATGACGCCGCGGCGCGCGCGCAGGCAGCGCTGTGCCAGCGTGGCCATCGCCGCATCGTCGGCGGCCGGGCGGCCCACGACGACCTGCGCCGCCGGCGCCGCCATCAGCGCGCGCACCGCCGCGTCCAGTGCCAGCGCGGCCGCGCTGAGCGCCGCCACCGGCTCGAGCGGCTTGCGCGCGCGCAGGTTCAGGTGCACGGCGCCGGGCTGCGGCGCCTGCGCCAGCGCCACCGCCTGCGCCGCCAGCCGGCGCAGGCCCCGCAGTGCGGCGGGCGAGGCGTCGGGCGCGCCGACATCGACGACGCGGCGCGCATAACCTTCGAACAGCCAGCGCTGGTCTATGGTCTGGTTGGCCGCCACGTGCAGCAACTCGGTCGGTCGGTCGGCGGTCAGGATGAGCAGCGGCACGCCGGCCTGGTCGGCCTCGATCACCGCCGGCAGGTAGTGCGCGCCGGCGCTGCCCGAGGTGCACAGCAGCAGGCTGGGCATACCCGTGACGCGCGCCTGGCCGAGCGCGAAGAAGGCAGCCGCACGCTCGTCGATCGCACTGTGCAGGCGCAGCCGCGGCTCGGCGGCGGCGGCCAGCACGAAGGGCGTCGAGCGCGAGCCGGGGCTGACGACCACGTCGCGCACGCCGGCCGCGGCCAGGCTGTCGAAGAGCAGCCGCGACCACAGCGCGAGCAGGTTCTCGGGCACCGGCGGGGTCACCCGTGCACCAGGCCCAGCGCGCGCAGCAGCACGCCCTGCTTGAGCTGCGTCTCGGCCAGTTCCTTGTCGGCCTGCGAGCCTTCGACGATGCCGGCGCCGGCATGCACGTAGGCGTGCCGCCCGGCCAGCAGGCCGCAGCGCAGGGCGACGATGAACTCGCCGTCGCCGGCGGCGTCGAACCAGCCCACCGGCCCGGCGTACCAGCCGCGCGGCCGCGCCTCGGCACCGACGATCATCCGCAGCGCATCGGCCCGCGGCGTGCCGCAGGTGGCCGGCGTCGGATGCAGCAGCTCGCACAGCTCGAGCACATGCAGCGGTCGCGCCAGCCGGCCTTCGATGGGCGTGGCCAGGTGGTACAGGCGGCTGAGCTCGCGCAGCATGGGCGCTCGCGGGGCGTCGAGCGCGCCGCACAGCGGCGCCAGCGCCTGCACGATGCCGTCGCGCACGAAGGCGTGTTCGCGCAAGTCCTTGGCGCTGGCCAGCAGATCGGTGCCGCTGCCAAGCGCCTTGGCCAGCGTGCCGGCCAGGGCTTCGGACTGCACGACGTCGCCGCGGCGCCGCACCAGCATCTCCGGGCTCGCGCCGAGGAAGGTGCTGCCCTGCCGCGACATCGCGAAGCGCCACACCGGGCCGGTCTCGCTGTGCAGGTTGTCCAGCACGCCGGCCACCGACAGCGCCTGTCCGAAGCTGAGCTCGGCACAGGACGCGGCCACCACCTTGCGCACACGCGCGTCGCCGATGGCGCGCAGGATGTCCTCGACCTGCCGGTGCCAGGCCGCGGCGTCCAGCGGGGCCTGCGTGCCGGGCGGTGCGCGATAGGGTTCATCGGCCGCGTCTTCGGCGTCGGCTGCCGTGGCGGCGAGTTGCACCAGTTGCGCGAGGGCGGCCGCCAGCTCGCGTGCCAGCGTGTCGTCGGCGGCGGGCCCCACCGCCTGCAGCCAGGCACGCGGGCCGTCCAGCCAGTAGGTCAGGCGCGGCAGCACGAAACTGCCGTCGCCGAAGGCCGTCCACGGCGCCAGGGCCGCCGCGCCCGGGGCGAAGGCGAAGCCGCCCCACAGGCGGGGCGGCGGCGCGTGCGCCTCGTGGCCCGAGGTGTCCGACGGCCACGCGCGGCGCGAAAGTCCACGCGCCCGTGCAAATCGGGCCGCCCCGTCGACGCGCACGGTCGCGGCCACGCCGGCCCCCACGGCCCGCAGACCCGCGGGCGGATGCCACAGCACGACCGCCCGCGACTGCCACAGCCGGTGCACGGCATCCAGCGCCAGCACCGGCGCGGCGATGCTGGTGAGGCGCAACCCATCCCGCAGGGCGGCGGTCAGGGGGAGTTCGAAGTCGTCGAGCAGTGAACCGTTCACGGAGGGGCCGGCGGCGCAGGCAAGGTGGCGTTGATGGCAAATTCTTGCAGAGCGCGGCGGACGCGGCGCCGCGCGAAGTCAAGGAAGATCGCCTTCGGCCGGCGCGGCGCCTCGCCCGCGCGGCGCGCACCAGGGCCCGCGGGCCCGGCGGGCACGCGGGCCAGCGCTCTAGACGCCACCGCTGCGCACCGGCATCACGTGCACGAGTTCGAGGTCGAGCTGCACCGCGACGCGTGCCCCCGTCAGCAGGCTGCGCCGCCCGGGGCCGGCCAGCGTCAGCTGCAGCGGTGCGCCGGGCATGGCGTCGAGCGCCAGCGTGGCCAGCGTGATCTCGCCCAGGAAGCGGGCCTCGGTGACGGTGGCCACGTAGCTGCCGGGCGCGGCCGCCCCCGGCGCCGCCAGTGCCTGCACGCGGATGGCGTCACCGGGGATCACCCAGCTCACCGCCTGCCCCTCGGGCAGCCGGCGCTTGTCGCGCACCTGCAGCCGTGGCGCCGCCGGCGCGTCGGGCGGCGCGGCGCCCTCACCCACCCAGCGCAGCCAGCCCTGGCCCGGCGCCTCGGCCGGCCCTTCCCAGATGCCGCGGAAACGGTTCTGCAGGCCCACCAGGTCGGCCACGCGCGCGTTGCGCGGGGCGTGGTGGATGGCGCTGGGCGCGCCCTGCTGCAGCACCTGTCCGGCGTCCATCACGACCAGCCGGTCGGCCAGCAGGCGGGCCTCGTTGAGCTCGTGCGTCACCAGCACGATGGGGATGCCGAGGTCGCGCCGCAGGTCGGCCAGCAGCCGGTACAGGCCCTGGCGGCTCATCTGGTCGACGGCCGAGAAGGGCTCGTCCAGCAGCAGCAGCCGCGGTTCGCGCGCCAGCGCGCGCGCCATCGCCACGCGCTGCTGCTGCCCGCCCGACAAGCCTGCCGGGCGCCGCGACTGCTGCGCGGGCGTGAGCTGCACGTGGTCCAGCCAGTGGCGGGCACGCGCCATGCGCTCGGGCGGCCGAAGGTGCAGCATGGACAGGGCCACGTTGGCCAGCGCGTCGAGGTGCGGCATCAGCGCGTAGTGCTGGAACACCAGACCGACATGGCGGTGCCGCGGCGGCACGAAGAGCCCGCGTCCGGTGTCGCACCAGGTGAGGCCACCGACGGTGACGCGGCCGCGCGCCGGCCGCATCAGGCCCGCCAGCACGCGCAGCATCGAGGTCTTGCCGGCGCCCGACGGGCCCACCAGCGCCAGCAGCTCGCCGGGCTCGCAGCGGAAGGCGCCGGCCAGCGGCATCGGCAGCGCCTGCTCGACCTCGACATCGAGTGCGCCGCCTGCGCCAATCGCGGCGCCTGCGCCGGCACTCACCGCCGCACCGCCAGCCGCGCCGAAGCGAAGAACGACGCCGCCACCGCGCCCAGCGAGAACAGCAGCAGCAGCAGCGCCATGCGGTCGGCGCTGGCGAAGTCGAAGGCCTGCACGCGGTCGTAGATGGAGATGGCGATGGTGCGCGTCTGGCCAGGGATGCTGCCGCCCACCATCAGCACGACGCCGAACTCGCCCAGCGTGTGCACGAAGGTCAGCACCATCGCCGACAGCACGCCGGGCCAGGCCAGCGGCAGCTCGACACGCCAGAAGGTGGACCAGAAGCCCAGCCCGCTGACGGCCGCGGCCTCGCCGAGATCGCGCGGGATGGCCTCGAACGCGCGCTGCACCGGCTGCACGATGAACGGGATGTTGAACACCACCGAGGCCAGCAGCAGGCCGGGGAAGTTGAAGGTCAGCTGCAGGCCGAAGGTCTCGGCCAGCCAGCGCCCGGCCGGCGACGCGCCGCCCAGCGACACCAGCAGGTAGTAGCCCAGCACCGTGGGCGGCAGCACCAGCGGCAGCACCACCAGGGCCTCGACCGCGGCCTTGCCGGCAAAGCGGCTGTAGGCCAGCCAGCGGCCCAGCGCCAGGCCCGGCGGCAGCAGCACGAGCAGCGTGCAGGCCGCCAGCTCGAGCGACAGCGTCAGCGCTTGCCAGTCCATGCGTGCCGGTCCATGGTCAGTGCTGTTCGAAGGTCAGGCCGCGGCGGGCCGCGGCGGGCGGCGGCGGGCGGCGGCGGGCGGGTGCATCGTCACGGCCTCAGTCCCGGGGCATGGCGAAACCATGGCGCTGCATCACGGCCCGGGCGGCCGGCGTCGACAGGTGCCCGTAGAAGGCCACGGCCGCCGCCGGCGCGTTCTTCAGCAACACCATGCGCTGGCGCAGCGGCCGGTGCCAGCTCTCGGGGATGAGCCCGAAGCTGCTGCGCTGCGCGACCGCCGGCGCCAGCGCCAGCGACTGCGCGACGATGCCGCCCTGCGCCGCGCCCGAGGTCGCGAACTGCGCCGCCTGCGAGACGTTCTCGCCCAGCACCAGCCGGCCCTGCAGCGCCGGCCACAGGCCGGCATGCTGCAGCGCCTCGCGGGCGCGCATGCCGTAGGGCGCGTGCTCGGGGTTGGCGATGGCGAACTTGCGCAGCCGGCCGTCCTGCAGCGCCGCGGCCAGGTCCTCGAGTTCGCCGTCGGCGCGCAGCGGCGAACCCGCAGGCACCAGGATGCCGATGCGGCCCACCGCGTACAGGCGGCCGCGGTCGGCCGTGAGGCCGGCGTCGGCGAGCCTGAAGACGAAGTCCTCGTCGGCCGACATGTAGAGGTGGAACGGCGCGCCCTGCACGATCTGCGCGTGCAAGTTGCCCGACGAGCCGAACACCAGCCGCAGCCGCTGCCCGGTCTGCTTCTCGAACTGCGCGGCCACCTCTTCGACGGCGAACTTGAGGTCGGACGCGGCGGCCACCGTGGCCGGCGGCGGCGCGGCCATGCCGGGCGGCGCAAGCGACAGCAGCGCCGCCGCGCAACACAGGGTGCGGCGGCTCGGGCCACCGCACCGGCGACGGACAGGGCTCATGGGCGGCGGCATGCAGTCAGCGGATGGCCATGGGGCACAGGGGGTGCGCCGGGGCGGCGGCATCTTATCCCGCCGTCGGCCGCGGCCCGCCTCGTCGGGCCGCGCTGCGGCTGACCGACGCACATCCGAGTCCGTGCCTCGATGACGGGGCCACGCTCACGCTCTTGCACTGCCGCGCCCGCTGCCGTACGACCACGCGCCCGAGCATCCCCAGCGCCGCCTCTGCGGCTTCGCCCACGCCTACCGGCGCGCCGTGCGCCTGGCCGCGTTCTGCTGCGCGGCCAACAGATGGAGCGTCTTCTCGACAACGGCGCGTCCAACTTGATCCAGGTCTTCATGGGCACGCTGATGGTGGGCACGGTGTTCTTCGCGCTGACCTGGAAGCTGGCGGCGCGGGCGCTGATCCCGGTGCCCTTCATCCCCTACGGCGCGTTCTGGTTCCAGGCCCGGCTGGCGCCGCGCTACGCGGCGATGCGCGAGGCCGCGGTCGCGACGCCGGCGCGGCTGGCCAACAACCTGCAGGGCATCGCCACGGCTACGACACACCGGTGGGCGAGCGCGGCATGAAGCTCTCGGGCGGCCAGCGGCTGGCGCTGGCGCGCGCGATCCTGAAAGACCCGCCCATCCTCGTCCTGGCCGAAGCCACCTCGGCGGTGGCCAACGATAGCGAGGCCGCCATCCAGCGCTCGCTCGACAAGCTGGCGGTGGGCCGCAGCAGCCTGATCATCGCGCACCGGCTGTCGACCGTCCGCCACGCCGGGCGCATCCACGTGACGGAGGCCGGCCGCATCGTCGAAAGCGGCAGCCACGATCTACTCGTCGCGCGCGGTGGTGCCCGTGCGTGGCTGTGGCGGCTGCAGACCGGCGAGCGTGCCGACGCGCGCTGAACCGCGCCGCGGTCACCCCGGGGTTGATGCCGATAATCGACTCGCACGGTTTCTGTCGATTGATGTCTTTCCATCGCCCGGTCGTTGTGGCCCGTGCGTCCCGCGCGTCCCGCGCGTCACGCCGGCAGGCCGGCACCGCCGAGGCGGCCCTGCCTGCCGCAAAAGCCACCTGATCTATGCCACTTGACGCCCTGCCGCCTGACCCCCCCTGCCACCTGACCCCATCCCCCACCCTGCAGCCACAGCCATGAGCAACCCTCCCGCCCTCGTCATCGCCCCGCCGGCCCTGCACACGCTGCCGGTGCGCGGTACCACGCAGCGTTTCCCGGTCAACCGCATCTTCTGCGTCGGCCGCAACTACGCCGACCACGCCCGCGAGATGGGCCACGACCCGTCGCGCGAGCCACCCTTCTTCTTCATGAAGCCGGCCAGCACCATCGTCGCCGACGGCGGCGACTTCCCGTACCCGACGCTGTCGTCCGACGTGCACCACGAAGTCGAGCTCGTCGTCGCGCTGTCGCGCGGCGGCAGGGACATCGACGCCGCGGCGGCGCTCGTCCATGTCTACGGCTACGCCGTGGGCCTGGACATGACGCGCCGCGACCTGCAGGCCGAGGCCAAGAAGATGGGCCGGCCCTGGGACACCGGCAAGGCCTTCGACGCCTCGGCGCCCTGCGGCGAAGTCGTGCCGGCAGCGGCCATCGGCCACCCCACCAGCGGCGCCGTGGTGCTCGAGATCGATGGCCAGGTGAAGCAGCGCGGCGACCTCTCGCAGCTGATCTGGAACGTGCCCGAGACCATCGCCTACCTGTCGACGCTGTTCACGCTGGAGCCCGGCGACCTGATCTTCTCCGGCACGCCGGCCGGCGTCGGCCCGGTGCGGCGCGGCCAGACGCTCGTGGGCCGCGTGGCCGGTGTCGGCGAATTGCGCACCCGCGTCGTCTGACGGACACGGGCCGCGTGGGCCCCTCATGACGGTGACGCTGACGGCGCAGGCCGGCCGCGTGCAGCCCATCGGCTGCTGCGGGCCGCAGCGGCACAAGCCGTTGGCCGACCTGCGCACGCTGCAGGAGCAGGGCGTGAAGGACTGCGGCTATCCGTCGTGGATCTCGCGCTTCGCGCACCAGGGCACACCGTAGGCGGCGCTGCTGCGCAAGCACACCAACGAACTCGGCGCCGGCACCGAGTGGCAGGCCCAGCTGCAGGTCCAGCCGGTGCCCGCCGGCATCCAGACCGGGTGAACGCCGAGGGCGCCGCGCCCGGCGGGTTGCCAGGGTGGCGCGTCCATCCCGACGCCGGTGCAGGTGGTGCCGGCCGGGCAGGTCGGCATCGCCGTCATGCGCCAGTGTTGCGCGGCGATGGTGGCCGCGCGCGTGCCGCGGCGGCCGACCGCCTTGCTCCAGGCCTACGCACCGGATTGAGCGGTCCCGGGCGCTGCGGCGGGGCCTCAAGTTCGCGCCGGCCCTGTCGAAAGCCCAATGGGGTCCGGTGAGCTCATCGAATGCCGGCGCCATGCACAGGAGCAACGCCATGAACCCACCGCCGCAGTCCGCAACCGCCACCATGTCGGCTGCCACGACGGCCCTTCGCCGGTCGATGGCCAGCATCTTCGAAGGGCGGCTTGTGCACAGGCTGGGCGCGTCCTTTGCCGCACCGCTGCTGCTGATGCTGGCCGCCGCCGCCATCACCGGCCTGCAGCTGCAGCGCATTGCCGCGGCCAACGCGCAGATGGCCGAGGACCGCACTCGCATGACCGTGGTCTCGGGCTGGATCGCCAACGTGCGCGGCAACCTCGACCGCGCGCTGCTTGCCACGCGCTTGGACGCCGCCATCGCCGACGACGACGCCACGCGCCAGCGCCTGGCAGCGCCGCTGGGGCGCCTGAACGAGGCCATGGCCGCCGAGGCCAGCGCCGCGGCCAAGGCGCAGCAGCAGATGATCGACGGCGCCGCACCAGGCGACGACGACGTGCTCGCGCTGGTCGCCGAAGTCGGCCAGCACCGCCAACGCTTCGTCGGCACGCGCGCACAGATCCGCGACGACCTGCTGCTGGGTGAAGGCGCCCCCCGCATCGACGCCGAACTGCTGCCTCTGGCCAAGGCGATGGAGGCTTCGCTGGACAAGCTGCAGGCGGTGATCGGCCAGCGCTCCGAGCGCGACACGGGCACCCTGGCGGCGCACGTGCGCCATGCCCAATGGGTGCTGCTGGCCTCGTGCCTGCTGGCCGTGGCCGCGGGGGCACTTCTGGCCTGGCGCATCGCGCGCTCGCTCAGCCGCGCCATCGGCGACGCCTCGGCAATGGCGCGGGCCATTGCCGGCGGCAACCTGACCGGTCATCTCGAGGTGCGCGGCCGCGACGAAGTGGCGGGCCTGCAGCAGGCGCTCGTCTCGATGCAGGCCTCGCTGTCGCAGATGGTGGGACAGGTGCGCGCGTCGGCCGACAGCATCCGCGTCGCCAGCGCCGAGGTGGCCGGCGGCAACCTCGACCTCAGCCAGCGCACCGAACAGGCCGCCGGTCACCTGCAGCAGACCGCCAGTTCGATGGCCCAGCTCACCGGCACGGTGAACCAGTCCACGGAAGCCGCGGCGCAGGCCAAGCGGTTGGCGGGCTCGGCGTCGAGCGTGGCGCGCCGCGGCGGCGAGGTCGTTGCGCAAGTCGTCAGCACGATGGAACGGATCAACGGCGCCAGCCGCAAGATCGCCGACATCACCAGCACCATCGACGGCATCGCGTTCCAGACCAACATCCTGGCGCTGAACGCCGCGGTCGAAGCCGCACGCGCAGGCGAGCAGGGCCGCGGCTTTGCCGTCGTGGCCAGCGAAGTGCGCTCACTGGCGCAGCGCTCGGCCGAGGCTGCCAAGCAGATCAAGGTCCTGATCGCCGCCAGCGTCGAGCAGGTCGACTCCGGCTCACGCCTGGTGGCCGACGCCGGCAACACCATGACCGAGATCGTGGGCAGCGTGCAGCGCGTGTCTGACATCATCGGCGAGATCAGCGCCACGGCGGTCGAACAGAGCAGCGGCATCGGCGCCATCAACGGCGCGGTCGGCGGCCTCGACCAGATGACGCAACAGAACGCCGCACTGGTCGAGCAAAGCGCCGCCGCCGCCGAGAGCCTGAAGGCGCAGGCCGGTCGCCTGGCCGAGGTCGTGGGCTTCTTCCAGACCTCGGAGGCGGCCGCGCCGGCGGCGCCGAGCGCTGCCTGACCGAACCGTCGCCAGACCCACCGGCGCTCAGGCGCGCCGCACTTCCATCACACCGTGCTCGGTGGCCTGCTCGTAGATCGACGGCACGCGGCTGGCCAGGTGCAGCAGCAGGCGCGGCGCCTGTCGGCGCACGACGCGGCGCAGCAGGATGCCGCCGGCCACCAGGCCCAGCCCCCATGCCGGATGCCCCATCAGCGCCAGCCCGATGCCGGGGCCGACGATGGCCAGCGCCAGGGGCGTGGCATGGGTCCGATAGGCCACGAACGGCACCGCCAGCTTGGGGTTCACGACGACATGGAAGCGTCCGTGGGGCAGGCCGTTGCGAAACTCCTCGAAGGGGATGTATTCGGCAGCTTCCGGTGAAGTCTGGGTCTCGCTCATTGGCTGCATTGTCGCGACTTCGTCGCTGGGCCCCCGGCAGCCAGCACGTGCTTCAGCCCGGGCCCGGCGGGCCGATAACCCAAGGTATGTGAGCGGCCACCGGCGCGAGCGTCTCCTCGCCCGACGGCCATCCGCCTGCACGTGCCCGGCCGGCACCCTTGGACGAAAACTGGAGATTCGACAGTGAACTACTTCAAGAACCTCGGCGTCGGCACGCGCCTGGGGGCTGCCTTCGCCGCCGTGCTGGCGCTGACGGTCGCGCTCGCCGCCTTTGCCGTCTTCGAACTCGCCCGCGTCAGGGCTACCTCGACCGACATGGAAACGCGCTGGGTACCCGGCCTGCGCCTGAGCTTGTCGATGAACAAGCTCATCGGCGACATCAAGGCCGCCGAGCTCAGGCACGTCATGTCTGCCGACGCCGAGGTCAAGCTCGGCATGGACAAGCGCCTGAAGGCGCTGCTGGTCACGCTGGACAGCCAGCGCACCGAGTTCGAGGCCTTGCCGGCCGAAGGCGATGCCGCGGCAAGCTGGGCCGCCTTCAAGACCGCCTGGTCAGGCTACCTGGCCGACCAGGAAAAGATCCTGCTGATGTCCAGGCAGTACCGGACGGACGAAGCGCTGGAGCTCGGCAACGGGCACTCGGGGCAAGTGTTCGACGCCGCCGAAAAGGCGCTGTCCGCCCTGGTCGCGTTGAACGTCAAGGGTGTGCAGGCTGCCAGTGCATCGAGCACCAGCGTGTTCGAGACGGCCCGGGGGACCATAGGCGGCGCGCTGCTGGTGATCCTGGTGCTGGGCGTGACGGCGTCGGTCTTGACCACGCGTTCGATCACGGGCCCGATCCACCAGGCCGTGAAGGTGGCGCAGACCGTGGCCGCGGGCGACCTGACGTCGCCGATCACGGTCACCCGCCGCGACGAGACCGGGCAGTTGCTCGCCGCGCTGAAGCAGATGAACGAAAGCCTGCTGGGCATCGTCAACGAGGTGCGCCTGAGCAGCGACTCGATCGCCACCGGCAGCGCGCAGATCGCCAGCGGCAACGCCGACCTGTCGCAGCGCACCGAGGCCCAGGCCGCCAACCTGCAGCAGACCGCGGCATCGATGGAAGAGCTGACATCCACCGTCAAGACCAACGCCGAGACGGCGCGCATGGCCAACCAGTTCGCCAGCAGCGCCCGTGTGGCCGCGGCACAGGGCGGCGAGGTCGTCGGCCGCGTGGTCGGCACGATGCAGGACATCACGGCGTCGAGCCGGAAGATCGGCGACATCATCGGCGTCATCGACGCCATCGCCTTCCAGACCAACATCCTGGCGCTGAACGCGGCCGTGGAAGCGGCCCGTGCCGGCGAGCAGGGTCGCGGCTTCGCCGTCGTGGCCTCCGAAGTGCGCAGCCTGGCGCAGCGCAGCGCCAGCGCGGCCAAGGAGATCAAGGGCCTCATCGGCGAGAGCGTCGCGAAGGTGGAGGCCGGCTCGCAGCTGGTCGACGACGCCGGCAAGTCGATGGCCGACATCGTCAGCCAGGTGGCACGGGTGACCGACCTGATCGCCCAGATCAGCGCCGCCGGCGCCGAGCAGGCGCAGGGCATTGACCAGGTCGGCCATGCCGTGCAGCAGCTCGACCAGTCGACGCAACAGAACGCGGCGCTCGTCGAACAGAGCGCGGCCGCGGCCGAAAGCCTGCGGCAGCAGGCGGCGCGCCTGGCCGACGTGGTCGGCGCGTTCCGGATGGCCTAACGAGCCGGTTCCGGAGCGCCGCCTGCGCCCCGCGGCGTAGACTTTTGCGGCATGCGCGATCTCTTCCTGCTGGACCCCGACCTCGTCTTCCTGAACCACGGATCTTTCGGCGCCTGCCCTAAGGACGTGCTGGAGGCACAGCACCGATGGCAGCTGGCGATGGAGCGCAACCCGGTCGCCTTTCTGGGCCGCCGTTCGGCCGACCTGCTCGCGCAGGCTCGCGCCGCACTGGGCCAGGCGCTGGGCGCTCGGGGCGACGACCTGGTCTTCATTCCCAACTCGACGACCGGCGTCAACGTCGTGGCCCAGTCCTTGCCGCTTCGCGCCGGCGACGAGGTGCTGACGACCAACCTGGAGTACGGCGCGTGTGACGCCGCCTGGCGGCGGGTCTGCGCCCGGCATGGCGCGCACTACCGCGCCGTCGAGATGACCTTGCCCTACGAGCGCGAGACGCTCGTCGAGCGCCTGATGGCCGCCGTGACGCCACGCACGCGCATGCTCTTCGTCAGCCACGTCACGTCGACGACGGCGTTGATCCTGCCCGTGGCGCAGATCTGCGCCGCGGCCCGCGAGCGAGGCATCGCGACGCTCGTCGACGGGGCTCATGCGCCGGGCCAGATCGCGCTGGACCTCGACGCGATCGGCGCGGACTTCTACGTCGGCAACTGCCACAAGTGGCTGTGCGCGCCCAAGGGTTCCGGCTTCCTGCACGCCAAGCCCGAGCACCACGAGATGCTGGACGCCAGCGTCATCAGCTGGGGCTACGCGGCGGGCACGGGTGGGCACTCGGGCTTCGACGCCTACCTGGGCCGGTCGACGTTCGAGCGCCGCCTGCAGTGGCAGGGCACACGCGACATCACGCCGTGGCTCGCGGTGCCCGCGGCCATCGACTTCCAGCAGCGCCACGACTGGCCGTCGGTGCGCGCACGCTGCCACGAACAGGCCTCGCACGCCCTGCATGCCCTGACACGGCGCCATGGCCTGGCGCCCTTGGCGCAAGACGACGACTGGGCCCAGATGGTCGCGATCCCCGTGCCGCCGCAAGACCCCGAGGCCCTGCGTTCGCGCCTCTACCGCGAGAGCGGCATCGAGGTGCCCGTGACCCTGCACGCAGGCCGGGTCTTCGTCCGCGTGTCCGTGCAGGGATACAACACGCCGCAGGAGATCGAACGCCTCCTCGCGGCGCCGGCGCTGAAGTGACCTGAGGGCGTGGCCCGACGGTTGTGTGTCCATGGCAGGCCGCAAGCTGAGCTCTTGCCCAGACGTGCGCCCGCCCTCAGGGACGGGCGCACGGGCTCATGTCCTCAGTCGGCCTGTTTCCTCAGGAACGCCGGGATCTCGATCTCGTCCATGCCGTTGCTCGACAAGGCATCCACCTTCGCCGCCGCCTGCGAACGCGCGCTGCGCCACACGCTCGGTGTGCTCAGCCCTTCGTAGCTGTGCTGCTGCGGCGCTTGCGGCGCATGCATCGTCGGGCCCGGCTGCGCCACGTGGTTCAGGATGGGCAGGTTGTCGGTGCCGGTGCGCATCACTGGCATCGCGGGCTGATGCACCACCGACAGCGGCGGCTGCGCCACGGCCTTGCGCGCGCTGGACAGGCCGGTGGCGATCACCGTCACGCGCAGCTGGTCGCCCAGGCTCTCGTCGTAGGCGGTGCCGAAGATCACGTGCGCGTCGTCGGCGGCGTAGCGCTTGATGGCGTTCATCGCGTTGCGGCTCTCGCTGAGCTTGAAGGTGGCCTTGCTGGCCGCGATCAGCACCAGCACGCCGCGCGCGCCGCTGAGGTCTATGCCTTCGAGCAGCGGGCAGGCCACGGCCAGCTCGGCGGCCTTGGTGGCGCGGTCGGGGCCGCCGGCCACGGCCGTGCCCATCATCGCCTTGCCCGGCTCGCTCATCACCGTCTTCACGTCCTCGAAGTCGACGTTGACGAGGCCGGGGATGTGGATGATGTCGCTGATGCCGCCCACGGCGTTGCGCAGCACGTCGTTGGCGTGCGCGAAGGCCTGCTCCTGCGTCACGTCGTCGCCCATCACCTCGAGCAGCTTCTCGTTCAGAACGACGATGAGGCTGTCGACGTTGGCTTCGAGCTCGCTCACGCCGTCGTCGGCCTGCTTGCCGCGGCGCTTGCCTTCGAACTCGAAGGGCTTGGTGACGACGCCCACCGTCAGGATGCCCATCTCCTTGGCCACGCGCGCGATCACCGGCGCGGCGCCGGTGCCGGTGCCGCCGCCCATGCCGGCGGTGATGAAGAGCATGTGTGCGCCGGCTATGGCCTGCTTGATGTTCTCCACCGCCTCTTCGGCGGCCACGCGGCCGGCCTCGGGCTTGCTGCCCGCACCCAGGCCGCTCTTGCCCAGCTGCAGCAACTGCCCCGCGGCGCTGCGGTGCAGCGCCTGGGCGTCGGTGTTGGCGCAGATGAACTCCACGCCCGTGACGCCGTGGCCGATCATGTGCTCGACGGCGTTGCCGCCGCCGCCGCCGACCCCGATCACCTTGATCTTGGTGCCTTCGTCGAACTCGTCGATCATTTCAATGGGCATGGGAGCCTCCTAGCTGAGTAAGTGCAGTTGCCTTTGCGTTGCCGAAAACGGGGTGACACGTGGTCGCCGATCTATGTCGTTTCATTCATGCACCCCTCCTAGAAATTGCCGAGAAACCAGTCTCTTGCGCGCCCGACCAGGTTCTTCACCGAACCGGCCTGCGCCGCTGCCCTGTGCCCGCGCGCCCGCGCCAGGCGGGCCTCTTCCAGCAGCCCCATCACGGTGGCGCTGCGCGGGTTGGCCACCATGTCGAAGAGCGCGCCGCTGTACAGCGGCAGGCCCTTGCGGACAGGCTTCAGGAAGATGTCTTCGCCCAGTTCCACCATGCCCGGCATGACCGCGCTGCCGCCGGTGAGCACGATGCCGCTGGACAGCAGCTCCTCGTAGCCGCTTTCGCGGATGACCTGGTGCACGAGCGAGAAGATCTCCTCGACGCGCGGCTCGATCACGCCGGCCAGCGCCTGGCGGCTGAGCATGCGCGGCGCGCGGTCGCCCAGGCCCGGCACCTCGACCTGGTCGCTCGGGTCGGCCAGCAGCTGCTTGGCCACACCATGCTCGACCTTGATCTCCTCGGCGTCCTTCGTGGGCGTGCGCAGCGCCATGGCGATGTCGCTGGTGATCAGGTCGCCGGCGATCGGGATCACCGCCGTGTGGCGCACGCTGCCGTCGGTGTAGATCTGCACGTCGGTGGTGCCGGCGCCGATGTCGACCACCGCCACGCCCAGGCTCTTCTCATCTTCGGTGAGCACGGCCGCGGCGCTGGCGCTGGGGTTGAGCACCAGGCGCTCGACCTCCAGGCCGCAGCGGCGCACGCACTTCATGATGTTCTCGGCCGCGCTCTGCGCGCCGGTGACGATGTGCACCTTGACCTCGAGCCGGCTGCCGCTCATGCCTATGGGCTCCTTGACCTCGTGCCCGTCGATCACGAATTCCTGCGGCTCCACCAGCAGCAGGCGCTGGTCGTTGGGGATGCTGATGGCCTTGGCGGTCTCGACGACGCGGCCCACGTCCACCGGCGTGACCTCGCGGTTGTCGCGCACGATGACCATGCCGGTGCTGTTCTGGCCGCGGATGTGGCTGCCGGTGATGCCGGTGTAGACGCGGTCGATCTTGCAGGCGGCCATCATCTCGGCCTCCTTCAGCGCCTGCTGGATGCTCTGCACCGTGGCGTCGATGTTGACGACGACACCACGCTTGAGGCCGTGCGTGGGCGCCACGCCCAGGCCGGCCACGCGCAGAGTGCCGCCGGCAAGCACCTCGGCTGCCACCACCATCACCTTGGCGGTGCCGATGTCCAGCGCGAACACCATGTCCTTGAATTCCTTGGCCATGTCAGTACCGCCCGGCCGTTCCGTAGGTACTGAGCGCCCCCTCGGGGGGCAGCGAATGCAGTGAGCGTGGGGGCCTCATGTGCTCTCCTTCTAGTTATTCCGGGCCGCGTTGCCGGCGGCCGGGCTGGTGCTGACACCCTGCAGCCGCACGGCATAACCGTCGGCGTGGCGAAGGTCGGCATGGAGCAGCGGCCGGCGCCAACGCGCGGCCACCTGCGTGTAGGTGCGCACGAAACGTTCGCTGCGTGCCATGACTTCGTCTTCGCTGCCGCGGCCCAGCTCGAGCGCGGCGCCGCTGTCGAGTTCGACGCGCCACGAGCCGCGGCCCGAGAGCTCGACGCGCACGACGCCCAGCTCCAGCCGCGCCAGCGCGCCGTGCAGGCGGCGGTAGAGCGCGAGCATCTGCGCCGCGCTGCCTTCGGGGCCGCGGAAGACGGGCAGGCTGTCGTCCTCGACGTCGCCGACGTTGGCCTTGAAGACCTCGCCGAAACTGTTCACCAGGCGGTCGGTGCTGTTTTCGGGGTCGCTGCCTTCCCACAGCGCGGCGGCGCGGTGTTCCTCCAGCCGCACGGCCAGGCGGTCGGGCCAGACGCGGCGTACCACCGCGCGGCGCACCCAGGGCACGGTCTCGAATGCGGCGCGGCCCTGTTGCAGGTCGACGCTGAAGAAGTTGCCGGCCAGCAGCGGCGCGGCGTTGGCGCGGATGGTGGGCACGCTGTTGCGCGCCAGGTCGCCGTCGAGCTGGATGGCGCGTATCGGCCACATCGGGCTGCGCATCAGCCACAGCACGCCGGCCACCGCCACGCCCACGCCCGCGGCCACGAACACCGTGCTGGCCAGCGCGTTCATCAGGCGCACGTCGGGCGGCAGCGGCAGCGCGGTCTGCCGTGTCGGGGGGCGTGGGATGCGGGTGCGCGCCATGGTCGTCGTGGTCAGCCGCCCTGCAGGCCGGCGCGGGCGTCGAGCGTGGCCTGCTGCAGGATCAGCAGGCACAGCCGTTCGTAGCTCAGGCCCGCGGCACGGGCCGACATCGGCACCAGCGAGTGGCCGGTCATGCCGGGGCTGGTGTTCATCTCGAGCAGGAAGATGCGGCGGTCGTTTTTCTTCGGGTCCACGCGCAGCATCAGGTCGGCGCGGCCCCAGCCGCGGCAGCCCAGCGTGCGGTAGGCGGCCAGCGTCAGGCGCTGCACCTCGGCCTCTTCTTCGGGCGGCAGGCCGCTGGGGCAGCGGTAGCCGGTGTCGTCGCTGAAGTACTTGTGCTCGAAGTCGTAGTTGCCGCCGGGCGCGTCGATGCGCACCACCGGCAGCGCCCGCGCCGTGGCCCCCTGTCCCAATACCGGGCAGGTGAGCTCGATGCCCTCGATGAACTCCTCGCACAGCACATCGGCGTCGTACGTCGCGGCCAGCGTCACGGCGTCCTGCATCTGGCTGTAGCCGCTGACCTTGGTGATGCCGATGGACGAGCCCTCGCGCGGCGGCTTGACGATCAGCGGCAGGCCGATCTGGTCGGGCACCGCCATCACCTGCTCGCGCGCCTGCTCGCCGGGCGCCAGCCACTGCCAGCGCGGCGTCGGCAGGCCTTCGGCCACCCAGACGCGCTTGGTCATCACCTTGTCCATGGCGATGGCACTGGCCATCACGCCGCTGCCGGTGTAGGGCAGGCGCAGCAGTTCCAGCGCGCCCTGCACGGTGCCGTCTTCGCCGTGGCGGCCATGCAGCGCGATGAACACGCGCGCAAAACCCTCGTGCCTCAGCGCCTGCAGCTCCCGCTCGGCGGGGTCGAAGGCATGGGCGTCCACACCCTGCGAGCGCAGCGCGGCCAGCACGCCGCCGCCCGACATCAGCGAGACCTCGCGCTCGGCGCTGGTGCCGCCCATCAGCACGGCGACCTTGCCCAGGTCCCTGACGTCGCCCTGGCTCATTGTTTCTCTCCCGCGTGCAGCAGCCGGGCCGGCACGCCGCCGATGGAGCCCGCGCCCATGGTGATGACGACGTCGCCGGCGCGCATCGCAGCCGTGAGGGCCGCGGGCAGCGCGGCCACGCTGTCGACGAAGACGGCGCCGCGCACGGCCTGCGCCAGCGTGCGGCCATCGGCGCCGGCGATGGGGGCTTCGCCGGCGGCGTAGACCTCGGTCAGCAGCACGGCGTCGAAACCCTGCAGCACGGCGACGAAGGCGTCGAAGCAATCGCGCGTGCGGGTGTAGCGGTGCGGCTGGAAGGCCAGCAGCAGGCGTCGCCCCGGGAAGGCGCCGCGCGCCGCGGCCAGCACCGCCGCCAGCTCGGCCGGGTGGTGGCCGTAGTCGTCGACCAGCGTGCAGCTGCCGCCGCCCCCCGACTTACCGTTCACCGCGGGCACGGCAATTTCGCCGTGGCGCTGGAAGCGCCGGCCGACGCCGGCAAAGGACGCCAGTGCGGCGGCGACGGGGGCGTCGGGCAGCTCGAGCTCGCGCGCCACGGCGATGGCCGCCAGCGCGTTGCGCACGTTGTGCACGCCGGCCAGGTTCAGCGTCACCGCCAGGTCGGGCCGGCCGGCCTCGCGCGCGGTGAAGCGCATCTGGCCGCCGGGCAGCGCCTGCACGTCCACCGCGCGCAGGTCGGCGCCGGGCTGCAGGCCGTAGGTGGTGACGGGGCGCTGCAGCCGCGGCAGCACGGCGCAGACGCCGGCGTCGTCGCTGCACACCACCGCGCGGCCGTAGAAGGGCAGGCGGTGGATGAAATCGATGAAGGTCTCGTGCAGGCGCTGCAGGTCGTGGCCGTAGGTCTCCATGTGGTCGGCGTCGATGTTGGTGACGACGCTGATCACGGGGCTCAGGTGCAGGAAGCTGGCATCGCTCTCGTCGGCCTCGACGACGATGTAGTCGCCGGCGCCGAGACGGGCACCCGACGCGGCGCCGTCGCCGGCGGCGGCTGGCGATGCCCCGCCGGCGCTGAGCAGCTGGCCGCCGATGACGAAGGTGGGGTCGACGCCGGCCTCGGCCAGCACGCTGGCGGTGAGCGAGGTCGTCGTCGTCTTGCCGTGCGTGCCGGCGATGGCGATGCCCTGCTTCAGGCGCAGCAGCTCGGCCAGCAGCACGGCGCGCGCCACCACCGGGATGCGCTGCGCGCGCGCGGCCAGCACCTCGGGGTTGTCGGCCTGCACCGCGGTGCTGGTAACCACCGCCTGCGCGCCTTCGATGTGGCTGGCGGCATGGCCGATGAAGACCGTGATGCCCAGCCCGGCCAGCCGGCGTGTGACGGCGCTGTCGGCCTGGTCGGAACCGCTCACGCGGTAGCCCAGGCTGTTCAAGATCTCGGCGATGGCGCTCATGCCGGCGCCGCCCACGCCGACGAAATGGATGTGCTTGATGGCGTGTTTCATGCGCGCTTCACCAGACTCTCGATCTCGTCAGCGACCTTCGCCGCGGCGTCCGGCCGCGCCAGCCTGCGCGCCTGCTCGGCCATCGGCAGCAGGCCTTCGCGCGTCTGCGCGGACAGCACGCCGGCCAGCGACAGCGGTGTCAGCTCGGCCTGCGGCAGGTGCACGGCCGCGCCCTGGCGCGCCATCCACACCGCGTTGTCGCGCTGGTGCGCGGTGGTGCTGACGATCAGCGGCACCAGCAGCGCCGGCACGCCGGCGGCGCAGAGCTCGCTGACGGTGATGGCGCCGGCGCGGCAGACCATCAGGTCGCAGTCGGCCAGAGAGCGCGGCATGTCAGCGATGAAGGGCAGCACCTCGGCGGCCATGCCGGCCTTGTCGTAGGCGGCGCGCACTTCGTCGGCCTGCTTGGCGCCCGTCTGGTGCACGACACGCGGCCGTGCCTCGGCCGGCAGCAGCGCCAGCGCGGCCGGCACCGTGGTGTTGAGCACCTGCGCACCCAGGCTGCCGCCCACCACCAGCAGGCGCAGCGGGCCGCTGCGGCCGGCCCAGCGTTCGGCCGGCGCCGGCAGCGCCGCGATCTCGGCACGCACCGGGTTGCCGGTGACCACGGCGTTTTTCGTGTTCTGCGCCGCCGCGCCGTCGAAGCCGAAGGCCACGCGGTCGGCCACCGGCAGCAGGCTGCGGTTGGACAGCAGCAGCGCCGCGTCGGCGTTGACCAGCACGAGCGGCTTGTTCAGCCAGCTGGCCATCATGCCGCCCGGAAAACACACATAGCCGCCCATGCCCAGCACGGCGTCGGCACCGCGCCGGCGCAGGATGCGCAGGCAGTCCCAGAAGGCCTTGATCAGGCGCACGCCGCCGGTCAGCGTGTGCAGCGCGCCCTTGCCGCGCAGGCCGCTGAAGGTGATGGTGTCGAGCGCGATGCCGGCCTGCGGCACGAGCTGGTTTTCCATGCCGTGCGAGGTGCCCAGCCAGCTCACGCTCCAGCCGCGGCGCTGCATCTCGGCGGCCACGGCCAGCCCGGGGATGATGTGCCCGCCGGTGCCTGCGGCCATGACGACCAGGTGGCTCATGCGCGGCCACCTCGCATCAGCGCGCGATTCTCGATGTCCACCCGCAGCACCATCGCCAGCGCGACGAGGTTCATCAGGATCGCGCTGCCGCCGTAGCTCATCAGCGGCAGCGTCAGCCCCTTGGTGGGCAGCACCCCCAGGTTGACGCCCATGTTGATGAAGGCCTGGAAACCCATCCAGATGCCCATGCCCTGGCACATCAGGCCGGCGAAGACGCGGTCCAGGGCGATGGCCTGGCGGCCGATGTGGAAGATGCGCCGCGTGAGCCAGAAGAACAGCACGATGACGCTGGCCACGCCGATGAAACCCAGCTCCTCGCCGATGACGGCGAGCAGGAAGTCGGTGTGCGCCTCGGGCAGGTAGTGCAGCTTCTCGACGCTGGCGCCCAGGCCCTGGCCGAAGATCTCGCCGCGGCCCAGCGCGATGAGTGAGTGCGTCAGCTGGTAGCCCTTGCCCTGCGCGTACTTCGGGTTCCAGGGGTCGAGGTAGGCCAGGATGCGCTCGCGCCGCAGGTCGTCGAAGGCCAGGAACAGGCCCAGCACGACCAGCATCACCGCCGCGATGAGGAAAAACATGCGCGCGTTGACGCCGCCCAGGAAGAGGATGCCCATCGCGATGGTGGCGATGACGAGGAAGGCGCCCATGTCGGGCTGGCGCAGCAGCAGCACGCCGACGAAGGCCACCGCCACCACCATCGGCGTGACGGCGCGGAAGAAGTTCTCGCGCGCGTCCATGCGCCGCACCATGTAGTTGGCCGCGTACATCGCGATCGCCAGCTTGCCCAGCTCGCTGGGCTGGAAGTTCATGAAGCCCAGCGGGATCCAGCGCCGCGAGTAGTTCACCACCTTGCCGACGAAGGGCAGCAGCACGATCACCAGCAGCATCAGCGCGATGACGAAGATCACCGGCGCCTGCTTCTCCCAGAAGCTCATCGGCACCTGCACCACCACCAGCGCGGCGACGAAGGCGATGGCCAGCGCCAGCAGGTGGCGCTGCAGGAAGTAGCCGTGCGTGTAGTTGGCGAACTTGGGGTTGTCGGGCAGCGCGACGCTGGCCGAGAAGACCATCACCACGCCCAGTGCGATGAGCGCGCCCACCACCGCCACCATGGCCTGGTCGAAGGCCATCAGCCGCACCGGCCGGTCGCCGCCGACGTGCACGCTGTCGCGCACGGGCAGCGCGTCGCCGCCCTCGCGTCCGAGCGCGAACCAGCCCTTGAGCGTGTTCAGCGCGTTCAGCGTCTTCACGGCGGCGTTCACTGGACTCCCCTGCGCGCTGCGCGCTTCGGAATGAGCGCTTGGGAGCGGCCCGGCGCGTTCATCCCGCTTGCCCCGCATCGGCCGCCCGGGCCTCGACCGCCTGCACGAAGACCTGGGCGCGGTGGCCGTAGTTGCGGAACATGTCCAGGCTGGCGCAGGCCGGGCTCAGCAGCACGGCATCGCCCGGCTGGGCCTGCTCGAAGCACCAGGCGACGGCGGCTTGCAGCGTGCCGTGGCGCTGCAGGGGCACCGGGCCGAGCGCGCCGGCCAGCGCGGCCTCGATGGCCGCGGCGTCGCGCCCGATGGTGGCCACGGCACGCGCGTGGCGGGCCAGCGGCTCGCGCAGCGGCGTGAAGTCCTGGCCCTTGCCGTCGCCGCCGAGGATCAGCACCAGCCGGCCCGGCGCCTTGTCGGCGCCCAGGCCGGCGATGGCGGCCACGGTGGCGCCGACGTTGGTGCCCTTGCTGTCGTCGAAGGCCTCGACCTCGCCCGAACCGCAAGGAACCCGGGCCACGAAGGCGACGCGGTGCGGCTCGCCGCTGTACTCGCGCAGGCCGTGCAACATCGGTGCGAGCGGGCAGCCGATGGCGGTGGCCAGCGCCAGCGCGGCCAGCGCGTTGGCGGCGTTGTGGCGGCCGCGCACGCGCAGTGCATCGGCCGGCATCAGGCGCTGCAGGTGGATCTCTTCTTCCTCACCCTTCTTGCGTTTGACGGTCTCGTCGGCGGGCAGCGCGCGCACCAGCCAGGCCATGCCGTTTTCCTCGACGAGGCCGAAGTCGCCCGGGCGGCCGGGCGCATCGAGGCCGAAGCGCACGATGGGCCGCGTGACCGGCTTGGCCTTGACCTTGCCCTTGGCCGGCTGGGGCTGCGGCTCCAGCGCCAGCACGGCGGGGTCGTCGCGGTTGATGACCATGACACCGCTGCTGCCGAAGACACGTGCCTTGGCGGCCGTGTAGGCGGCCATGTTGCCGTGCCAGTCGAGGTGGTCCTGCGTGATGTTCAGCACCGTGGCGGCGGCGGGCTCGAAGCCGCGCACGCCGGTGCCGCCGCCTTCGAGCTGGAAGCTGCTGAGCTCGAGCACCCAGACCTCGGGCAGCGCGTCGGCGGGCGTGGCCTCGCGCTCGGGTTCGGCGGTGGGCTGCAGCGTGGCCAGCACGTCGGCCAGCGGTGCGTCGTCGTCGGGCGGCGCCGCGGGCGCGGTGGCCACGTCGTCGGCCGGCGCCTCGGTGTCGGCCGCGGCGGTGGTGTCGGCTTCGTCGCCGGCAGGCGTGTCGATGGCCGCGGGCTCGTTGCTCAACTCGACGGGCGGCGCCGGCAGCTCGACCAGCAACGCATTCAGCGTGTCGAGCAGCGTCGGCCCGATGTTGCCGGCCACGGCCACGCGGCGGCCGGCGCGCTCGACCAGCAGCGCCGTCATCGCCGTCGTCGTCGTCTTGCCGTTGGTGCCGGTGATGGCCAGCAGCTGCGGCCGGTACTGCCAGGCGGCGCGCAGGTCGGCCAGCGCCTGCGCGAAGAGGTCGAGCTCGCCGATCACGGCGATGCCGCTGGCACGCGCCTCGTGAAGCAACGGCGCCACGCGGGCGTCGGCGGGCGCCAGGCCGGGGCTCTTCAGCACCAGCTGCATGCCGCTCAGTTGTGCGGGCAGCAGCTCGCCGCGCAGGCGCGCCGCGGCGGGCCATTCGGCGGCCAGCGCGGCGTCGCCCGGCGCCTCGTCGCGCGAGTCCCAGACCGTCACGGCCGCACCGCAGCGTGCGCACCACCGCGCCATCGCCAGGCCGCTGTCACCCAGGCCCAGCACCAGCACGCGGAGGTCCTTCAGGAAGTGCATCGCCGGCTACCTGAGCTTCAGGCTGGCCAGGCCGACCAGGCACAGCAGCATGGTGATGATCCAGAAGCGCACGACGACCTGTGTCTCGGCCCAGCCCTTCTTCTCGAAGTGGTGGTGCAGCGGCGCCATCAGGAAGATGCGCTTGCCCACGCCCCACTTGGCCTTGGTGAACTTGAACCAGCCGACCTGGATCATCACGCTCAGCGCCTCGGCGACGAAGATGCCTCCCATGATGCCGAGCACGATCTCCTGGCGCGTGATGACGGCAATCGTGCCCAGCGCGCCGCCCAGCGACAACGCGCCCACGTCGCCCATGAAGACCTGCGCCGGGCTGGTGTTGAACCACAGGAAGGCCAGCCCCGCGCCGGCCATGGCGGCGCAGAACACCAGCAGCTCGCCGGCCCCGGGGATGTAGGGGAAGAGCAGGTACTTGCTGAAGTTGACGTTGCCCACCACGTAGGCAAACACGCCCAGCGCGCTGCCCACCATCACCACCGGCATGATGGCCAGGCCGTCCAGGCCGTCGGTGAAGTTGACCGCGTTGCTGCAGCCGACGATGACGAACCAGGTCAGGAAGATGAAGCCGAAGACACCCAGCGGGTAGCTCACGGTCTTGAAGAAGGGCACCATGAGGTCGGCGCGCGGCGGCAGATCGTTGCTGAAGCCGCTGGTCACCCAGCGGATGAAGAGCTCGAGCACGCGCAGGTTGCTGGTCTCGCTGACGCTGAAGGCCAGGTACAGCGCGGCGATCACCCCGATCAGCGTCTGCCAGAAGAACTTCTCGCGGCTGCGCATGCCCTCGGGGTCCTTGCGCACGACCTTGCGCCAGTCGTCGGCCCAGCCGATGGCGCCGAAACCGAAGGTCACCAGCATCACCACCCAGACGAAGCGGTTGGTCCAGTCGAACCACAGCAGTGTGCTGACACCGATGCCGATGAGCACCAGCACGCCGCCCATCGTCGGCGTGCCGCGCTTGCCGAGATGGCTCTGCACGCCGTACTCGCGGATGGGCTGGCCGATCTTCATCTCGGTCAGGCGGCGGATGACCCAGGGCCCGAAAGCCAGGCCGATGAGCAGCGAGGTCAGCGCCGCGAGCACGGCGCGGAAGGTCAGGTACTGGAAGACACGCAGGAAGCCCAGGTGCTCGGGCGACTGCGCCATCAGCCATTGCGTCAGGCTGAGAAGCATGGCGCCCTCGTGATGCGGGTGAGGCTCAGCAGCATGTCGACGCCCCCGGCGCCGCAGGCGGCGTCGACAGCTGTTGCAGGGCGTTTACCACCTGCTCCATCTTCATGAATCGGGACCCCTTGATGAGCACCGACGCTGCCGACGGCCGCGCCGCGGGCAGCGCGGCCAGCAAGGCCGCCACGGTGTCGAAGTGACGTTCGGCGCCGGCGTGCGCGCACAGCGCGCCGGCCGCCCAGAAGTGTTCGATGCCGGCCGCACGCGCCGCGGCGCCGACCTCGGCGTGGAAACGCGGGCCCTGATCGCCGACCTCGCCCATGTCGCCCAGCACCAGCCAGCGCGGGCGCGTCAGTTCGGCGAGCAGGCCGATCGCGGCCAGCACCGAGTCGGGGTTGGCGTTGTAGCTGTCGTCGACCAGCGTCAACGGCTGCCCGCCCAGCTGCAGCGCCTGCGTCTGCGAACGCCCGGCCACTGGCGTGAAGGTCGCCAGCCCGGCGGCCACGGCGGCCAGCGGCAGGCCCGCGGCCAGCGCCGCGGCGGTGGCGGCCAGCGCGTTGCGCAGGTTGTGGCGGCCGGCCTGGCGCAGCGTGGCGGCGGCCTCGCCGGCGGGGGTGTGCAGCGTCAGCGCCCAGTGCGCTGCCGCGGCGTCCCACCTGGCGCTGGCGGTGACGTCGGCGGCCACCGCGTCGCTGAAACTCAGCACGCGGCGCGCGCCCGCCAGGCGGCGCCACAGCGGCGTGAAGTGATCGTCGGCCGGGATCACCACCACACCGTCGCGCGGCAGCGCGGCGATGACGGCGCCGTTCTCGCGCGCCACGGCCTCGACGCCGGCCATGAACTCGAGGTGCTCGCGCTGCGCGTTGTTGACCAGCGCCACGGTGGGCCGCGCCAGGCCGGCCAGCAGCGCAATCTCGCCGGCGTGGTTCATGCCGAGCTCGAGCACCGCGGCGCGGTGGCCGGGGCGCAGCCGCAGCAGCGTCAGCGGCACGCCGATGTGGTTGTTGAGGTTGCCCGCCGTGGCCAGCATGGCGTCGCCGTGCGCGGCGCGCAGCATCGCAGCCAGCATCTGCGTGACGGTGGTCTTGCCGTTGCTGCCGGTGACGGCGATCAGCGGCAGGCTGAACTGCGCGCGCCAGGCCGCGCCCAGTTGCTGCAGCGCCCGCAGGCTGTCGGCCACCTGCAGGCCGGGCAGTGTGGCGTCGCCCAGGCCGTGCTCGGCCAGCGCGGCCACGGCGCCGGCGGCGCGCGCCTGCGCCAGGTAGTCGTGGCCGTCGAATCGTTCGCCACGCAGGGCAACGAAGAGGTCACCCGGCTGCAGCGTGCGCGTGTCGCTGTGCACACGCGCGATGGCGGTGGCGCCGTCGCCCACCAGCACGCTGCCGGGCAGCAGCGCATGGGCCTGGGCCAGCGTCGTCATCGTCACGGTCATGGCGCCGCCCCTTCGCGGGCGCGCAGCGCGGCCTGGGCCTGCGCCACGTCGGAGAACGGGCGCTTGACGCCGGCCACCTCCTGGTAGTCCTCGTGGCCCTTGCCGGCCAGCAGCACCACGTCGCCCGCGGCGGCCTGCTGCACGGCGTGGGCGATGGCGGCGCGGCGGTCCTCGATGACGTCGACCTCGTCGTGCCCGGCCACGCCGGCGAGGATCTGCGCCAGGATGGCCTGCGGCGGCTCGTCGCGCGGGTTGTCGCTGGTGACGACGACACGGTCGGCGCCGGCCGCGGCGATGGCGCCCATCAGCGGGCGCTTGGTGGCGTCGCGGTTGCCGCCGCAGCCGAACACGCACCACAACCGCCCGCCGCGCGCCGCGGCCAGCGGGCGCAGCGCGGCCAGCACCTTCTCCAGCGCGTCGGGCGTGTGGGCGTAGTCGACCACCACCTCGACCTCGCGACCCGCCACCCGCTGCAGCCGCCCGGGCACCGGCGTGAGCGTGGCGGCAGTGCTCGCCGCGGCCGCCAGCGGCACGCCCAGCGCGCGCAGCCCGCCCAGCACGACGAGCAGGTTGCTGGCGTTGAACTCGCCCACCAGCGCGCTGCGCACCGCGGCGCGCGCCGCGGCCGGGCCGTCCTCTTCGACCGCAGTGAAGGCCAGGCCGCCGTCGGCGTAGTGCAGGTGCTCGGCGCGCAGCCGCGCCGGGCCATGCAGCGAGACCGTCCAGAGGTCGAGCGCGCGGGTGCTGGCCGGCGCGGCCGACGATGCGACCCGTGCGGCGTCGCGTTCAACCCTGCCCTCGGCGGCCAGTTCCACGGCCAGCGCGGCGCCCTGGTCGTCGTCGACGTTGACCACCGCCGCCCGCAGCCCCGGCCAGGCGAAGAGGCTGCGCTTGGCGGCCCAGTAGGCGGCCATGTCGGCGTGGTAGTCGAGGTGGTCGCGCGTGAAGTTGGTGAACAGCGCGACGTCGATGCGCGCCGCCGCCAGCCGGTGCTCGGCCAGACCGATCGACGAGGCTTCCAGCGCGCAGGCCGTGCAGCCTTCGTTGACGAAGCGGCGGAAGGCCTGGTGCAGCGTCAGCGCGTCGGGCGTGGTCAGGCCGGTGGCTTCGATGCGGCCCAGGGGGTCGGCACCCGGCGCGGGCGGCTCGCCTATGCCCAGCGTACCGATGACGCCGCAGCGGCGCTGCAACTGCGTCAGCGCCTGCGCCGTCCACCAGGCGGTGCTGGTCTTGCCGTTGGTGCCGGTGGTGGCGATGACGTCGAGCACGGCGCTGGGCTGGCCGCACAGGGCATCGGCCACCGCACCGGCGGCCGCCTTGAGCCCGGCCAGCACGGCGATGCGTTCGTCGTCGAAGCCGAAGGTCGCGGCGCCTTCGGACTCGACCAGGCAGGCCGCGGCGCCGGCGGCCAGGGCCTGCGCCACGAAACGCCGCCCGTCGCTGGCGTGGCCCGGCCAGGCGATGAAACCGTCGCCCGGGCGCACGGCACGGCTGTCGCTGCGCAGCATGGCGCCGGCGTTCAGGTGCACGCGCGCGGCCAGCCAGGTGGCGGCTTCGGCGGCAGAGGCGAGCGCTGGGGCGGCCATCAGAAGCTCTCGATCTCGGCCACCACGGGCTTGGCGCTGATCTGCGCCTTGACGTCGATGTCGGGCGCCACGTTCATCATGCGCAGCGTCTGCTGCACGACCTGGCTGAACACGGGTGCGGCAACCTCGCCGCCGTAGTAGCTGCCCTTGCCGGGCTCGTCGACCATCACCGCCACGACGATGCGCGGGTCGGCCACCGGCGCCAGACCGACGAACCAGGCGCGGTATTTGTTGCCGTAGCCCTTGCCCTCTTGCTTGCGCGCGGTGCCGCTCTTGCCGCCGACCGAATAGCCGATGGCCTGCGCCTTGGTGCCCGTGCCGCCGGCGCTGGTGGCCATCAGCAGCATCTGGCGCACCTGCTGCGCGGTCTTGGCGCTCATCACGCGCTGGCCGCCGGTGGGCGTGTCTGTGCGCTGGATGGTCACCGGGATCAGCTCGCCGTCACGCGCGAACACCGTGTAAGCCCGCGCCAGCTGGAACAGGCTGGCCGACAGGCCGTAGCCGTAGCTCATCGTCGCGTGCTCGATGGGGCGCCAACTCTTGTAGGGGCGCAGCCGGCCCGTCACCGCGCCGGGGAAGTCGATGCGCGGCTTCTGGCCCAGGCCGATGGCGGTGTACATCTCCCACATCTCGCGCGCCGGCATCGCCAGCGCCAGCTTCACGGTGCCGACGTTGCTGCTCTTCTGAATCACCCCGGCCACGCTGAGCATGCCGTGGGGGCTCGAATCGGTGATCGTGCTGCCGGTGATGGTGATGCGGCCGGGCGCGGTGTCGATCATCGTGGCCGGCGTGACGCGGCCGCTGTCCAGCGCCAGCGCGGCGACGAAGGGTTTCATCGTCGAGCCGGGCTCGAAGATGTCGGTCAGCGCGCGGTTGCGCAGCTGCGAGCCGGTGAGGTTGCGCCGGTTGTCGGGGTCGAAGCTGGGGTAGTTGGCCAGCGCCAGCACCTCGCCGCTGCGCACATCGAGCACGACCACGCTGCCGGCCTTGGCGTTGTGCTCCTTCACCGCGTCGCGCACGCGCTGGTAGGCGAAGAACTGCACCTTGCTGTCGACGCTGAGCACGACGTCGCTGCCGTTGACCGGGCGCACGGGGTCGCCGAAGTCCTCGACGACGCGGCCCAGGCGGTCGCGCAGCACGGCGCGCTGGCCGGCACGGCCGAGCAGCTGGTCCTGGAAGCCGAGCTCTATGCCTTCCTGCCCCTTGTCGTCGATGTTGGTGAAGCCCACCACGTGCGCGGCGGCCTCGCCCTCGGGGTAGCGGCGCTTGTACTCGCGCACCTCCTGCACGCCCTTGAGCTCGAGCGCCTTGACCTGCTGCCAGGCGGCTTCCTCGACATGGCGGCGCAGCACCACGGCGCCGCTGCTCACGCCGTCGAGCTTGCCGTTGATCTCGGCCAGCGTCATGCCCAGGCCGGCGGCCAGCGCCTTGCGCTGTGCGGTGTCGGCGCTGAAGGTCTTGGCGTCGACCTGCACCGAGGGCAGCGCCACGCTGGTGGCCAGCACGAGGCCGTTGCGGTCGAGGATGCGGCCGCGGCTGGCCGGCAGCGGCTGCTTGTGGATGAAGCGCTTTTCGCCCTCGGCCTGGTAGAAGTCGGTGGCGACGATCTGCAGGTGCACGGCGCGCCCCAGCAGCACCAGGAAGGCCACGCCCACCAGCGCGACGACGAAGCGCGAGCGCCAGGGCGGCGTCTTGCTCGCCAGCAGCGGGCTGGTGGCGTAGTTGACGCTGCGCACGCTGTGGGGCAGGCCGCGAGTCATGTGCGCCCCTCGGCCGACGGGTACGTCGGCCGATCCCCCGAGGGGATGGCGGGCCGGCTTGTGAGCGGCCCGGCGCTCGGCCCGCCTGTGGGTGTCGCCACGCGCGGTGTCATCGCCTGGCCCCCGAGGCGGCGCTGTCGTAGACGTAGGCGGTGACGGCCGGCGTGGCCGTGCGCATCTGCAGGCGCTCGCGCGCGGTGCGCTCGACGCGCAGGTGGGTGCCCTGGGCCTGGGCCTCGGCGTCCAGGCGCTTGAACTCGGCGTCGAGCTGCTTCTGCTCGGCGCGCGCGGCGTCCAGCGCGGCGAAGAGCTGGCGCGACTCGTAGGCCGTCTTCACCAGCAGCAGGCTGCTGGTGATCAGGGCGGCGAAGAGCAGCACGGTGAGCTTCATGGCGCCGGCGCGGTCAGGCCACCGCGGTGCGTTCGGCCACGCGCATCACGGCCGAGCGCGCGCGCGGGTTGGCGGCAATCTCTTCGGCCGAAGGCTTCAAGCGCCCCAGCGCGTTCAGGCGCATCGCGCGCGGCGGCGCGAAGGGCGCGCGGCGGTCGACGACGTCGCGGCTCTCGCGCGCGATGAAGGTCTTGACGATGCGGTCTTCGAGCGAGTGGAAGGCGATCACCACCAGCCGTCCTTGGGGTGCGAGCAGCGCCAGCGCCGCCTTCAGCCCCTGTTCGAGCGCTTCAAGCTCGGCGTTGACGTGAATCCGTAGAGCTTGAAACGTGCGCGTTGCAGGGTCCTGGCCCGGCTCGCGGGTCTTGACGGTGCGAGCCACGAGCGCGGAAAGCTCGCCGGTGCGAAGGACGGGAGCGCCGCTTTCGCGGCGAGCGACAAGCGCCTTTGCAATCTGAGCAGCAAACCGTTCTTCGCCATAGTCACGTATCACCTCCGCGATCTCACGCACGTCGGCACGTGCCAGGAATTCAGCCGCCGTCCCGCCGCGCGTGGTGTCCATGCGCATGTCCAACGGGGCGTCGTATCGAAAACTGAAACCGCGCTCGGGGTTGTCGATCTGCGGCGAGCTGATGCCCAGATCGAGCAGCACGCCCTGCACCTGCGTGATGCCGCGCGCCGCGAGTTCGTCCCGCATGGCGTCGAAACTCTGGTGGCAGATCTCGAAGCGCGGGTCGGCGATGGCCGCCGCCGCGGCAATCGCCTCGGGGTCCTTGTCGAAGGCCACCAGGCGGCCACGTGGCCCCAGCAGCGCCAGCACGGCGCGGCTGTGGCCGCCGCGGCCAAAGGTGCCGTCGACGTAGATGCCTTCCGCTTGCGTCACGAGGGCCTTCACGGCCTCGTCGAGCAACACGGTGGTATGGCGCCATTCGGGGGCCGTGCTCACCTGATGACCAGGTTGCGCAGGGACTCGGGCCTTGCCCTGGCCAGGGCCTCGGCCTCGCGGGCGTCGTGGCGGGCGCTGTCCCAGAGCTCAAAATAGGCGCCCACGCCCATGAACTTCACGTCACGCTCCAGACCGGCCCAGGCCCGCAATTCGGACGGGATGAGCACGCGCGCCGCGCCGTCGAGTTCGACCTCGGTGGCGCTGCCTATGAAAAAGCGGCGCCAGGCGTCGTCTTCGGTGGTCAGCGCGAGCACGTTGTTCTCGAAGGCCTCCCACACCGGCAGCGGGTACAGCGACAGGCAGCCGTCGGGGTTCTTCGTCACCACCATCTGCCCCTGCACGTTGGCCACGAGCACGTCACGCCAGCGGGCGGGCACGGTGATGCGCCCCTTCCCGTCCAACGTCAGTACCGGACCGCCGCGAAAAACCATGGCAGACACTTTCCCCCACTAAACACCACGATCTCCCACTTTACCCGAGCGCTGGAGCGCGGGTCAATCACATCGCGTGAAAATTTCAATCAAATCAAGCACTTAGATACGTTTTGTGGAGTGCATCGGCAAACAAATTCGTTGCGAAGCAAGGACTTGCGTTGGTGAATGAAAGTTGTTTGTGAGGACGCGGCCGGTGCTTGACCGCGGCCGGCGCGGCGCCCCGAACGCGACACGAGTGCCCGCCATGGCAGTGCAAACCCGGGTTCGGCGACCGTGAAGCCCTTTGTCTGGGGCCTCGTCGGCCCCGGCGCCATCGCCCACCGCTTTGCCGAAGCGGTGACGCAGCTGCCCGGCCATGGCCTGCGCGCCGTGGTCGGCCGCGATGCCGGCCGCGCCGCGGCCTTTGCGGCGCGCTGGTCGGCCCGGGCGCTGTCCGATGTCGATGCGCTGCTGGCCGATCGCGACATCGACGCCGTCTACATCGCTTCGCCCCACACCGGCCACGGCGACAGCGTGCGCCGCTGCCTGCAGGCCGGCAAGGCCGTGCTGTGCGAGAAGCCCCTGGTGCCGAACGCCGCGCAGGCGCGCGACCTGGTCGCCTTGTCGCAGCGCTGCGGCGTGTTCCTGATGGAGGCGCTGTGGACGCGCTTCCTGCCGGCCTATGCCCAGGCCAGGCGGTGGCTGCAGGCCGGCGCCATCGGGCGCGTGCAGGCGGTGCAGTCGAGCTTCTGTTTCGCGGCGCCCTTCGACCCGCGGTCGCGCCTGTTCGACGCCGCGCAGGCCGGCGGCGCGCTGCTCGACATCGGCATCTACAACGTGGCGATGACACGCTGGGCGCTGGAGGCCGCGTGGGGCGCCTGCCCGGCGCCGCTGCGCGTGCAGGCCGAGGGCCTGCTGGCGCCCACCGGCGTCGACCAGCGCGTGGCGGCCACGCTCACCTTCCCGCAGGGCGTGGTGTCGCAGTTCGTCTGCGCGCTGGACGGCGGCGCGGCCAATGCGCTGCACGTCTTCGGCAGCGAGGGCGAGCTTTGCCTGCCGCGGCCCTTCTGGGGCGCGACCGAGGCCGTGCTGAGCCGCCCCGCCCAGGCGCCGCTGACGGTGCCGGCGCCCTTTCGCATCAACGGCTTCGAGGGGCAGATCGAAGAGGTCGAGCGCTGCGTGCGTGCCGGGCGCGTCGAAAGCCCCGGCATGCCGCACGCCGAGACCATCGCCGTGCTCGACACGCTGGACGCGCTGCGGCGCGAGCTGGGCGTGGCCTACCCGTTCGAGCGGTCGCCCGGCTGACGGGCGCGCACGAGGAGAATGCGGGCATGTCGTACGAAGACCCGCTCTGGAAGCTGCGCCACGCGTTGGCCGGCGTGGCCATCGCACTGTTGCTCTCGGTGGGTGTGGCGGCCCTGCTGGGCGCGGCGCTGGGTGACGTCATCGCCGGCACCTACGGCGCGCGCGTGGCGATGTATGCCGTGCTGCTGCTCTATGTGGTGGTGGGCGCCGGCGTGCTGTTTGCCAAGGTGGCGCAGCACGAGACGCGCCCGCTCTCGCCGGCCCGCATCGGCCTGTGGTTCGCCAGCCTGTGGCTGTGGCCGCTGCTGCTGCGGCGCAGGGCGACCCGCAGCGACGAGGCCGGCTAGTTCGACTGCAGGATGCGGCGCCCCGAGGCCGCCTGGATGGGCCGCGCGTTCATCGGGTAGAGGCGCGCAAAGATCTCGATCTGGTCGGGCGTCAGCGTCACGGGCTGGCGCATGACTATCCACTGCACGCCTTCCGAGCACGGCGGCGTGGTCAGCGATCCCATGTAGGTGTAGTAGCGACGGTCGGCCGGCAACAGCGCCGTCAGCTCCATCGGCGCGCGCGCGGGCGCGGCCTCGCCGCGCTCCAGCGGCAGGTTGTTCCACACCTGCTGCAGCACCGGGTGCGCGGGGCCCTTGTCGAACAGCAGCGCAACCACGGCCAGGCGGCCTTGCGCGTCCTGGTGCACGAGATGCAGCGACATCTCGAACTGGCGCCCGTCGATGCGCTCTTCCGAGGGTCGATGGAAGTGGAACTGCTTCAGCTCGAAGCGCTTGCCGCCGACCTCGATGCTGTTGCCCGGGCCCAGTTCGACCTGCACCGTGTGGCCGTTGTCCAGCACGGCGAACGGGCTGGCCTGGTAGTCGAAGCGCACCGGGTCGAGGTCGACGGCGAGGCCGCCGCGGATGTCGATGGGGCTCTGCCGCTGGCCGCTCTTGCACAGCGAGAACTCGGGCTTGAGGCCGCCCCAGGTGTCGGGGCCGGCGCTTCCCTGATAGCCCCAATGCGGCACGTGGGCCGCTGCCTTGGCAGCGTGGCCAGCAGCCTGTTTCGATCCCGCCTTGCGGTCGTCCGCAGCGCCCTTGGCTGCATGGGCTGTGGGCACGGCCGCGCCGCCCGTGCGGGCCGATACACGCAGGTCGTATGGCCCGCCGGCCTGGCTGGTGCGTGCGGCCGACAGCCGCTCCGACAGGCGCACCCGAAGCTGCTCCAGCGGGTCGGCCGGCGCGGCATCGGCTTCCTCGGCCGCCGGCGTGGCGTCGGCCTTGAGCGCCGGGCCCGGCTTGGCCGGGCGCTGCTGCGAGCCGACGGCGGCGGGCCTGGCCGGCAACGCATCGGAGGCCGGTGAAGGCACCGGCAGCAGCAAGCCGGCGCACAGCGTCAGCATCGCCGCCGGCACGCCCGGCGGGCGGTGGCGGTGGTGGGGACGGTGACGGCAACGGGACAAGGTCATCGCGAGGTGCTCCTCGCGGTGATATCGGCCGTGCAGGCCATCGACTTGACCCGGCGCGGCGCCGGCCGGCCCGCGTGACGCCTTCAGTCCGCGCCCTGGGGCAGGCGCGGCTTGACCCACAGCCACGCGAACACGCCCACACCCAGCATGCTCAACGAGGTCAGCGCCAGCGCCAGCGTCGAGTGCATGACCAGTGGCGCGACGATGCCGGCCACCGCGGCGTTGGCCAGGCTGCCCACGCACGACTGGACCGACGACGCCATGCCGCGGCGCTCGGGCACGAGGTCCAGCGTCAGCAAGGTCACCACCGGCACCATCAGGGCCCAGCCGAACGAAAACACCGCCACCGGCAGCATGGCCCAGGCGGGATGGGGGTCGAACAGCAGGTTCAGCGCCACGTTGACCAGCGAAGTGACGAACATGATCACGAAGCCGTGACGGATCTGGTGGCGCGGCTTGATCTTGCCGGCCAGCCGGCCCGAAACCCAGGCGCCGCCCATGATGCCGCCTATGGTCAGCATGAAGAACCAGAAGAACTGCGTCGGCCCCAGCCGCAGGTGCTCGCCGAGGAACACCGGCGCCGCCAGCACGTAGAGGAACATGCCGTTGAAGGGCACGCCGCTGGCCAGCACCAGCATCATGAAGCGCGGGCTGCGCAGCATCTGCGCGTAGCCGCGCAGCAGGTTGCCGGCATTGAAGGGCTGGCGTGCGGGTTCGGCCAGCGTCTCGGGCAGCCAGCGCCACATCGACACCCAGAGCGCCGCGCCCAGCGCCACCAGCAGCCAGAAGATGGCGTGCCAGTCGGCATGCACGAACAGCAGGCCGCCGATCATCGGCGCCACCGCCGGCGCGATGCCGAAGTAGATGGTCACCTGCGACATCACGCGCTGCGCGTCGGCGGGCGGGAACATGTCGCGGATGACGGCGCGCGAGACCACCATGCCGGCGCCGGCCGACATGCCCTGCACGGCGCGAAAGAAGACGAGCTGGCCTATGGTCTGGCTCAGCGCGCAGCCCACCGAGGCCAGCGTGAACAGTGCCACCCCGGCCAGCACCACCGGCCTGCGCCCCAGGCTGTCGGACAACGCGCCATGGAACAGGTTCATGACCGCGAAGCCGAGCAGGTAGCTCGACAGCGTCTGCTGCATCTGCACCGGCGTGGCCCCCAGCGACGCCGCGATGCCGGAAAACGCCGGCAGGTAGGTGTCGATGGAGAAGGGCCCGATCATGCCCAGGCAGGCCAGCAGCAGGGCCAGCGTCCAGCGCGGGCCGGGCCACAGCGTGGCAGCGTTGGGATTCATCGGCGCAGGGTCAAACGGGGCAGTGTAGTGAAGCGCCGCCAACGGTGCTTCAATGACGCCATGAGCAAGCTGCGAAGAACGATGCTGCTGGGCGCCGCGGCCATGCTGGCGGCCCCGGCCCGCGCGCGGCGCGCGATGGCGTCCATGACCGACGGCCCCTTCTACCCGCCGCGCGCCTGGCGCGAGGCCTGGCCCGACCAGGACGCCGACCTCTCGCGCGTGCGCACGGGCGGCCGTGTGCTGCAGGCGCGCGGCGAGCACCTGGGGCTCGAGATCGCGCTGGTCGACACCGACGGCCGCGCCATCGATGGCGCCGACGTCGAGATCTGGCAGTGCGACGCGCTGGCCGCCTACCGCCACCCCGGCGTGCCCGCGGCGGGCGGCCGTTTCGACCCCGGCTTCCAGGGTTTCGGTGCCACGCGCAGCAGCGCGCAGGGCCTGGCCCGGCTGCGCTGCATCAAGCCCGTGCCCTACCCCGGGCGCACGCCGCACATCCACGTCAAGCTGCGTCACGTCAACTTCGGCGAGCTCAGTTCGCAGCTCTTCGTGGCCGGCGAGCCCGGCAACGCACGCGACTTCCTGTGGCGCGGGCTGGCCGCACCCGAGCGCGACGCGCTCGAGATGCAGCTGCAGCCCGCGGCCGCCGGCAGTGGCCTGCGCTGGACGGCGCAGCACGTGCTGGTGCTGCCGGCCTGACACAACCCCCGCACAGCCGCAGGCCCGGCATGCACTGGTTGGCGCGGCGCAAGGCCGGCTGAAGCCGGCACGGCGGCGCCGACAGCCTTGGGGGCTGCCGGCCCAACGAAAAAGTGTGAAGCAGGCCGATAGGCCGGATTCTGTGCGGCCGGTCTCCTTGCGAAGCCCGGCCGTGACCGCCATTCCTCTGGGCCGAAGGTCACCCTTCGGCTCGGTGCTACCTACCCGCACACTTCGCCGGGCCAGCGATCGAACGACACGGCATGACCATGCCGTCCGGCGTGTGCCTACTTGGTATTGCTGCGCGTAGAGATTGCCCGTTTCACCCAATCCATGGCCTGGCCCCGGATCGGGTGGCTGCTCGGTCGCGGCTTGCGCCGCTCCTCACAGAACACCCCGCTTCCGGGAGCCCTGGACTGACTCGTCTCTGTTGCTCTGATCCTCACCTCGCGGTGGACAGCCGTTAGCTGCTACGCCGCCCCGTGCAGTCCGGACCTTCCTCCAGTGCCGTGTTTCCACGCTCGCACCAGCGGCGGTCTGGCCTGCTTCACCGACGCATTATCCCGCGCCGGTGGGCGTGCCGTGTTCCCGGCCCCAGCGCAGCGGGTCCGCCAGTTGCTCGCGCAGCGCGGTCTTCAGCACCTTGCCGTAGTTGTTCTTGGGCAGCGCGCTCACCAGCCGGTACTGCTTGGGCCGCTTGAAGCGCGCCATCTGCGCCAGACAGTGCGCGTCGAGCTGCCGTTCGTCGAGCACGGCGCCAGGGCGGGCGACGACGAAGGCCACCACCACCTCGCCCCACTCGGGGTCGGGCGCGCCGACCACCGCGGCCTCGGCCACGCCGGGGGCCGTGAGCAGCACCTCCTCGACCTCGCGCGGGTAGATGTTGGAGCCGCCGCTGATGATGAGGTCCTTGCTGCGGTCCTTCAGCGTCAGGAAACCGTCGGCATCCACGCAGCCCACGTCACCGGTGAACAGCCAGCCGTCGCGCAGGGCCGCCGCCGTGGCCTCGGGGTCGCCCCAGTAGCCGGCCATCACGCTGTCGCCGCGCACCATCACCTCGCCCACCTCGCCGGTGGGCAGCTCGCGGCCCCCGGCGTCGCCTATGCGCAGCTGCACCGGCGTCTGCGCCACGCCCACCGACGCGATGCGCGCCGCGTGGCGCGGATGCGTGGTGTCGCCCAGGTGGCGCCGCGCCAGCGCGGTGGCCACCATGGGCGTCTCGCCCTGGCCGTAGATCTGCACGAAGCGCGGCCCCATCACGCGCAGCGCACGCTGGATGTCGGCCACGTACATCGGCGCGCCGCCGTAGACGATGGTCTTGAACGACCGTGCCGACGCGGCCGCATCCAGCCCGGCCTGCTCGGCATGCTCGACCAGGCGCTTGACGATGGTGGGCGCCGCGAAGGTCGACAAGGGCCCCAGCTGCGCGCCCAGCGCAAACAGCTCGGCCGGGTCGACGCCGCCCGAGGCCGGCACGACGTGGCGAGCGCCGGCCATGAGGTGCGGAATGGCGTAGAACCCGGCACCGTGCGACATCGGCGCGGCGTAGACGATGGCGTCGCCGGCCGTCACGGCGTCGACGTCGACGAAGTAGGTCAGGCCCATCGTCATCAGGTTGCGCTGCGTGATCATCACGCCCTTGGGCCGGCCCGTGGTACCGCTGGTGTAGAAGAGCCAGGCCACGTCGCCGGGCTCGCGCGCCGCCACCGGCACGGCCATGAAGTCGGGCACGGGCGCCAGCAGCGCATCGGCCTCGGCCGACGCCACGTCCACCTGCCGCGCCAGCCCGGCCAGCGCCTGCGGCGCCACGTCTTGCGTGACGAAGGCCCAGCGGGCCTGGGCGTTGGCGACGATCCACTCCACCTCGCGCACGTGCAGCTTGGCGTTCACCGGCACCACCACCAGCCCGGCCCACCAGGCGCCCCACAGCAGTTCCAGATAGCGCGGGTGGTTGCGCATGAACATCAGCACGCGATCGCCAGGCATGAGCCCGGCACCGCGCAGGCGCTGCGCCAGCCCGGCCGCGCGCGCCGCCCACTGGCCAAAGGTGGCATGGGGCGCCGTGCCCTCGAACACGGCCACGGACTCGGGCTGCAGCAAGGACTGGCGCAACAACAGGTGGGCAAGGTTCATCGGGGTGGCTCCGGCCCCGGGGGGGCTGACGGCGATGCGGACGATAGACTGCCCGGCGCCGACCGTGCCGCCGCCGGCCCACCTACACTGCCGGCCTCTCCCGGACTGTGGTCTACCCCGATGAGCGTTCCCTCTTCAGCCATGCCCCTGGCCGCGTCCACCCTGCCCGCCGGGCAGCGCTGGCGCTGGCTGCCGCCGATGAACAGCCCGCGCTACTACCTGATGCTGGCCGCGCTGGGCATCTTCGTGCTCGGGCCACTGGGCGGCGTGACGGCTGCCTACATGAACTTCAGCATCGGCTTTTTCGTCGGCGGGCAGGTGCTGGCCGGCATCCTGGGCTCCACCGTCACTTTCGGCTACGGGCCCGAAGGCAAGCACGGCGCCAACTACATGCAGACGGCCGCCGCGTCGGTGGCCGGCATGGCCGGCATGAGCGTGCTCATCCAGGCCATGGTGTGGATGGGCCTGCCGCAGCCGCCGGTGTGGCAGCTGATGCTGTTCATGCTGTCGATCGGCATGTTCGGCGCCGGCGTCGGCATGCTCTACACGCCCATCCTCGTCGACCGGCTGCAACTCACCTTCCCGTCGGGCCTGGCGGTGGCCAACATCCTGCGCGCGCTGACCGACCCCGTGCTGCTGCGCCGTTCGGTGGCGCGGCTGGGCAGCGGCATGGGCCTGGGCGTGCTGGGCGGCGTCGGCTCGGCCAAGCTGGCACTGCTGGGCGCCATCGAGCTGTCGACCTCGACGCTGGGCGCCGGCCTGCTGGTGGGCGCGCGCATCGGCGTGCCGGCGCTGGTGGCCGGCGTCACCGGCACGCTGCTGATCCCGCACTTCATCGACATCGGCTGGCTCAAGGCCGGCGAGCCCTTCCGCAAGATCACCTTCCTCATCGGCCTGGGCATGATCATGGGCGCGGCGCTGCTCGACGTGGGCCAGATCCTGGCCCAGGCCTGGCGCCGTTGGCGCGCGCCGGCCGCGCAGCGCGAGCCGGTGCCGGTGCAGGCCGAGTGGCAGCGCATGCACTTCGGCCGCCTCGTGGCCTGGGTGCTGTTCTGGGGTTGCACGGTGGTGCTGGTGGGTGCGTCGGTGCTGCACCAGCCGGTGGGCTTCCTGGCCTTCGCGGTGGCGCTGGTGTTCGTGTTCGCGCTCATCAACGGCATCTCGCTGGGCATCAGCGACTCGGCGCCCATCTCGTCGGCCTTCGTCACCGCGGTGGTGCTGATGGCGATGCTGGGGCTGAAGGACCCCATCGTCGGCCTGATGGCCGGCGGCATCCTGCTCGTCTCGTGCAGCGTCGCGGCCGACATGCAGCAGGACCGCTCCACCGGCTGGCGGCTGGGCACGCCGCGCACCATCCAGTTCCGCTTCCAGGTGCTGGGGCTGGTGGTGGGCGCGGTGCTGACGGTGGGCTTCGCGCGGCTGTTCATGAGCGCCTACCCGGTGCTGGCGCTGGACCAGACGGTGATGCAGGCCAATGATCTGCCGGGGCAATGGGCCTCGGCGATGACCTACAAGATCGTCGGCGCGCTGCGCAGCCTGACCGACGACAAGCCCTACCAACGCTGGGCCATCGTGCTCGGCGTGGCGCTGGGCCTGACGGTGCAGCTGGCGCGCCAGGCGATCTTCCGCAGCGGCGCCTACCAGCGCTGGAAGGCGCGCAGCGCCGGCACGCGCGCAGCCGATTTCGTGTTCGACGCCGTGCTGCTGCCCAACCCCTACGCCTATTCCTTCGGCACCTTCCTGGGGCTGGCCACCTCGGCCTGGTTTGCGGCGGGCGGCGTGATCGCCAGCGTGGCCAACACGCTGCGCGAGCGCGGCGCCCGCAAGGCCGAAGACGACGCCCTGCCGGCCGACATGAGCACCGTCTCGCTGCTCGGCGGCGGGCTCATCGCCGGCGACGCGCTGGCGGCGCTGGGGCTGGGCGTGGCGGGGCTGCTGGCCACCGTCTTGACCTGAGCCTGCGGCCGCGCGCTTGCGCGAGTACGCCTGCCGGGCCGCGTCATGCGGGCGCGTGCCGCGGCGGGTGCTCAGATCGACATGCGCTGGCGCACGCCTTCGCCAGCCATGTCGGCGCCGCGACCACGCTGCACGATCTCGCCGCGCTCCATCACCAGGTACCGGTCGGCGAGTTCGGCGGCGAAGTCGTAGTACTGCTCGACGAGCACGATGGCCATGCGCTGGCCGTTCATGCCGCGGTCGGCCAGCAGGCGCAGCACGCGGGCTATGTCCTTGATGATGCTGGGCTGTATGCCCTCGGTGGGTTCGTCGAGCATCAGCAGCCTGGGGCCGGCAGCCAGTGCGCGCGCGATGGCCAGCTGCTGCTGCTGGCCGCCGGAGAGGTCGCCGCCGCGGCGGCCGATCATCTGCTCGAGCACCGGGAAGAGCTCGAACAGCTCGGCCGGTATCGCCGCGCCGCCGCTCTTCGTCGCCAGCCCCATGCGCAGGTTCTCCTGCACCGTCAGGCGGCCGAAGATCTCGCGCCCCTGCGGCACATAGCCGATGCCGCGCTTCACGCGTTCGTAGCTCGGCGCCTGGGTGATGTCGGCGCCGTCCAGCACCACCGTGCCGGCCTTCACAGGTACCACGCCCATCAGGCTCTTCAGCAGCGTGGTCTTGCCGACGCCGTTGCGGCCCAGGATGACCGTGACCTCGCCGACACGGGCCTCGAACGACAGGCTGCGCAGGATGTGGCTGCCGCCGTAGTACTGGTTCAGGCCGTCGACCTTCAGCACCGGCGCGGCGACGGCTTCAGCGGCCAAGGTACACCTCGACCACCTTGTCGTTGGCCTGCACTTCGCTCAGCAGGCCTTCGGCCAGCACGCTGCCTTCGTGCAGCACCGTCACCTTCCTGCGCCCCTGCGTGAGCTGGTCGACGAACTTCATGTCGTGTTCCACCACCACCAGGCTGTGCCGGCCTTCGAGCGTCAGGAAGAGTTCGGCGGTGCGCTCGGTTTCCTCGTCGGTCATGCCGGCGACGGGCTCGTCCAGCAGCAGCAGCTTGGGATCCTGCATCAGCAGCATGCCGATCTCCAGCCACTGCTTCTGGCCGTGGCTGAGCAGCCCCGCGGTGCGCCGCGCCTCGTCCTTCAGGTGAATGAGGACCAGCACCTCTTCGATGCGCGACAGCTGCTCGCCGGACAGCCGGTGGAAGAGCGCGGCACGCGCGCGGCGGTCGGCCTTCAGCGCGAGCTCGAGGTTCTCGAACACGCTGAGCTGCTCGTAGACGGTGGGCTTCTGGAACTTGCGGCCGACGCCGATCTGCGCGATCTGCGGCTCGCTCAGGCGCAGGAGATCGACGTTGCTGCCGAAGAACACGGTGCCGCTGTCGGGCCGCGTCTTGCCGGTGATGCAGTCCATCATCGTCGTCTTGCCGGCGCCGTTGGGGCCGATGATGCAGCGCAACTCGCCGACGTCTATGGTCAGCGACAGTTTGTTCAGCGCGCGAAAGCCGTCGAAGCTGACGGTGATGTCGTCGACGTAGAGCGCCACGCCCTGGCCGAAGTAGACCTGCTCGCCATCGACGACGCTGGCGGTCTTTTCGCGGTAGGCGGCCAGGCGCTGCGCGCCGGCTTCCATGAGGTCGGGCGTCACGCGAGCGCCCTCCGGGCCGAGCCTGTGTTCATTGCCGCTCGTCCTTCTTGCGCCTGACGAGGCCGATGATCCCGTTCGGCAGGAACAGCGTCACCGCGATGAACAGCGCGCCCAGGAAGAACAGCCAGTACTCGGGGAAGGCCACCGTGAACCAGCTCTTCGCGCCGTTGACGAAAAACGCGCCGACGATGGGCCCGACGAGCGTGGCGCGCCCGCCCACGGCGGCCCAGATCGCGATCTCGATGCTCGCCGCCGGGCTCATCTCGCCGGGGTTGATGATGCCCACCTGCGGCACGTAGAGCGCGCCGGCCACGCCGCACATCACCGCGCTCAGCGTCCAGATGCCGAGCTTGTAGGCGATGGGGTTGTAGCCCGTGAACATGACCCGCGTTTCGGCGTCGCGTATGGCCTGCAGCACGCGCCCGTACTTGCTCTGCACGATGGCGCGCGCCATCACGAAGAAGGCTATCAGCACCAGCCCGGTGATCACGCACAGCACGACGCGCATGCTGGCCGTGGCGATGGGCACGTCGAGGATGCGCTTGAAGTCGGTGAAGCCGTTGTTGCCGCCGAAGCCGGTCTCGTTGCGGAAGAACAGCAGCATGGCCGCGAAAGTGAGGGCCTGAGTGATGATGCTGAAGTACACGCCCTTGATGCGCGAGCGGAAGGCGAAGAAGCCGAACACGAAGGCCAGCAGCCCGGGCACCAGGATCACGAGCAGCATCTGCGCCACGAAGCTGTCCGAGAGCGCCCAGTGCCACGGGAATTCCTTCCAGTTCAGGAAGACCATGAAGTCGGGCATGTCGCTCTTGTACTGGCCGTCGCGGCCGATCTGGCGCATCAGGTACATGCCCATCGCATAGCCGCCCAGGGCGAAGAACAGGCCGTGGCCGAGCGAGAGGATGCCGGTGTAGCCCCAGATCAGGTCCATCGCCAGCGCACAGATGGCGTAGCAGAGGATCTTGCCCAGCAGGCTGACGTAGAAATCGCTGAGGTGGAAGGCGCTGCCCGCCGGCACCATCAGGTTGAGCAGCGGCACAAGCACGCTGACCACGACGATGGCGACGAGCACGCCGGTCCAGCCAGCCACACCAAGTAGCCGCCGCGGAACCGGCTCTGCCGGGCCGCTGGGGGCGCCCCCCTGGGGGGGAGCGCCGTAGGCGCTTCGGGGGGGGGTCATATTTCTCGGCCCTTCAGCGCGAAGATGCCTTGCGGCCGCTTCTGGATGAAGACGACGATGAACACCAGCACCATGATCTTGGCCAGCACCGCGCCCTGCCAGCCTTCGAGCAGCTTGTTCATCAGCCCCAGACCCAGCCCGGCGTAGACGGTGCCGGCGATCTGCCCCACGCCGCCCAGCACCACGACCATGAAGCTGTCGACGATGTAGCCCTGGCCCAGGTCGGGGCCCACGTTGCCGACCTGGCTGAGCGCGCAGCCCGCCAGGCCCGCGATGCCCGCGCCCAGCGCGAAGGCATAGGTGTCCACGCGCGCCGTGTTCACGCCCACGCAGGCGGCCATGCGGCGGTTCTGCGTCACGCCGCGCACGAACAGGCCCAGCCGCGTCTTGCCGATCAGCAGCGCCATGCCCAGCAGCACCAATGCCGCGAAGGCGAGGATGGCCAGGCGGTTGAAGGGCAGCA
>PNKD01000014.1 GCA_013822265.1 Leptothrix sp. (in: b-proteobacteria) | reverse complement strand
TGATGAAGTGGTTCGCGCTGCTGCACCAGCATGCCGACGACTTGGCGCGCATCATGACCGCCGAGCAGGGCAAGCCGCTGGCCGAGGCGCGCGGCGAGGTGGTCTACGGCGCCAGCTTCATCGACTGGTTCGCCGAGGAAGGCAAGCGCATCTACGGCGAGACCATCCCCACCACCGACCCGAACAAGCGCTACCTCGTCATCAAGCAGCCCATCGGCGTGTGCGCGGCCATCACGCCGTGGAACTTTCCGATCGCGATGATCACGCGCAAGGTGGCACCGGCGCTGGCCGCCGGCTGCACGGTGGTCATCAAGCCGGCCGAGCAAACGCCGCTGTGCGCCCTGGCCGTGGCCGAACTGGCGCAGCGCGCCGGCATGCCCGCCGGTGTGCTGAACGTGCTGACGGCCGATGCGGCGGGCAGCGTCGAGATCGGCAACGTGCTGTGCAGTTCCGACGTGGTGCGCCACCTGTCCTTCACCGGCAGCACCGAGGTCGGTCGCATCCTGGCGCGTCAGTGTGCGCCCACCATCAAGAAGCTGAGCCTCGAGTTGGGCGGCAACGCGCCCTTCATCGTCTTCGACGACGCCGACCTCGACAGCGCCGTCGAGGGCGCGCTGGCCAGCAAGTACCGCAACGCCGGCCAGACCTGCGTCTGCGCCAACCGCCTGTACGCGCAGGCCGGCATCTACGACGCCTTCGTCGAGAAGCTGGCCGCCAAGGCCGGTGCCATCCAGGTCGGCAACGGCTTCGAGGCCGGCGTCAACCAGGGCCCGATGATCGACGAGGCCGCGCTGGCCAAGGTGGAGAGCCATGTCGCCGACGCCGTGGCCAAGGGCGCCAAGGTGGTGCTGGGCGGCGAGCGCATCGGCGGCGCGGGCGCGCGCTTCTTCGCGCCCACCGTGCTGTCCGGCGTGACGGCCGAGATGCTGTGCGCGCGCGAAGAGACCTTCGGCCCGGTGGCACCGGTGTTCCGCTTCGAGACCGAGGCCGAAGTCATCGCCGCGGCCAATCACACCGAGTTCGGCCTCGCCAGCTACTTCTACAGCCGCGACATCGGCCGCATCTTCCGCGTCGGCGAGGCGCTGGAGTACGGCATGGTGGGCGTCAACACCGGCCTCATCAGCACCGCCGAGGTGCCCTTCGGCGGCGTCAAGCAAAGCGGCCTGGGCCGCGAAGGTGCGCGCCAGGGCATCGACGACTACGTCGAGCTGAAGTACCTCTGTCTGGGCGACATCCTGCGCTGACAGCCCGCGCGCCGCCGGCCCCGGCCGGCGTGTCAGCGCCGACATCTCCTCGGGTTTGCCGCAGTTCGCGCCGCGAAGGCGCGGTGCTATGGTTTGCCCGCGTCTTTGTTAGCGCTAACACCACCACGCCGCCGGCAGCCCAGCCGGCGCGGAGAAGGAGACCAGACATGCCCCGCCCATCCCTGGCTACCCTTGCCCACCCGCGCAGCCGCCGGCTGCCGCTGGCCCTGGCCCTCGCCGCTGCGCTGCCCGCGCTGGCGCAGCAGGCACCGCCGCCCGACAGCGGCAAGGTCGAGACGATCACCGTCACCGCCACCAAGCGGCCGCAGCTGCTGCAGACGACGCCGATCGCGGTGTCGGTGCTGGGCGGCGGCGCACTCGAGGAGGGCAACCTCAACAACATGGCGACGATCACCGCCATCGTCCCCACGGTGAACTTCCGCACCAACGCCTCGAACAAGGACAGTTCGCTGTTCATCCGCGGCGTGGGCACGATCAGCACGTCGCCGGGCGTCGAGCCGACGGTGTCGATGGTCATCGACGGCGTGGTCACCGCCCGCCCAGGGCAGGCCACGCTGGACCTCGTCGAAGTCGAGCGCATCGAGATCCTGCGCGGGCCGCAGGGCACGGTGTTCGGCAAGAACGCCAGCGCCGGCGTCATCAACGTCATCACGCGCGCGCCGGGCAAGACGCCCGGCGGTTATGTCGACCTGAGCTGGTTCCAGGGCGGCGAACGTCGTGTGCGCCTGGGCGCCGGCGGCGAGCTGTCGGCCAACACCGTGCGCGGCTCGATCGCCTTCATGGACGCCAAGTACGACGGCAACGTGACCAACGTCTTCGACGGCTCGAAGGTCAACGGCTACGACCGTCAGGGCATCCGCGGTCGCCTGGACATCACGCCCAACCGCAGCACGACGATCACGCTGATCGCCGACCGTTCCAAGGCCATCGACACCACGCCGACGGGCGTGCCGGTGTCGACCACCGTGCGCAGCTACCCCAGCAACAATGCCACGAACAACCCGCTGTTCGCCGCCGCGCTGGCCCCGGTGGTGCCCGGCCCGGAGAACCGGCAGATCAACAACGACCTGAAGACCCGCGTGCAGGACACCAACGCCGGCGTCTCCGCGCAGGTGGACTACCAGCTGCCGGCCCACCAGATCACCGGCATCCTGGCGCGCCGCACCTGGAAGAACACGCAGGTCCAGGACCTGGACCGCCTGCCGCAGCCCTACGCCAACAGCGGCTTGCACAAGTCCGACGACCTCGGCGACCTCGACTTCACGCAGACCACGGCCGAGCTGCGGGTGTCCTCGACGACGAAGCAGTTCGCCGAGTACGTGGCTGGCGTGTTCCAGTTCGACGGCAAGAACGACGAGACCTACCGGCGCGACGTCACCCGCTGCGCGGCCAGCACGGCCACGCCGCTGCCTTCGGGCCTGATCCCTTGCTCCGCCGGGTCGACGACGAAGGAATTCGGCCTGGCCACCTACGGCGTGCGCGCCAAGAGCACGGCGGCGTTCGGCGAGACGACGCTGAATTTCAGCGAACGCCTGCGCGCCATCGCCGGCGCCCGCTACACGCTGGACGAGCTGTCCTACTACCACGAGCGCACCGCCAGCGCGACCGGCGTGCCGGGCGTGGGCGCCACGCGGGCGCGTGTCGTGGGCTCGACGACCGAAAAGGCCTGGAGCGGCCGCGTCGGCCCGCAGTACGACATCGACAAGGCCACGATGGCCTACGCGACCGTTTCGCGCGGCTACAAGGGCCCGGCCTACAACGTGTTCTTCAACATGTCGCCGACGCAGGACAACGTGCTGGCGCCGGAGACCAGCGACTCCTACGAAGTGGGCGTGAAGACCGAGCTGATGGACCGCCGCGTCAGGCTGAACGTCGCGGCCTTCCTGACCGACTACGACGGCTATCAGGCCAACGTGCCCGACCTGCTCAACGGCGTCATCGTCACGCGGCTGATCAACGCCGGCAAGGTGCGGACCAAGGGCGTGGAGGTCGACCTGACCGCGCGCATCACCCCGGCCTTCACCGTCAATGCCGGCCTGGCCCGCATCCTGGCCCGCGTGAAGAACTTCACCTGCCCGCCCGGCGCGGCCTTGAGCTGCGACATCAACGGCAAGCCGCTGCCCTTCTCGCCCGACTGGAAGGCCAACGTGCGCGCGAAGTACACACGGGGCATAGGCGGTGGCCTGACGCTGGAGTACGGTGCCGACTACAGCTGGCAGAGCAAGGTCGTCTTCGACCTGCAGCAGCAGCCCGATTCGTTCCAGAAGTCCTACGGCATCTTCAACGCCAGCATCGCGCTGTCCAGCGAGCGGGGCTGGCGCGTGTCGCTGATCGGCAAGAACCTGGCCGACACCTCGTACTCGACCCTGGTGCAGAACAACCCCGGCCCGGCGATCACGCGCTACGTGCCGCGCGACGACAAGCGCTACTTCGGCATCACCGGGCGCTACGACTTCTGAGCGACCTGGGGGCCACTGCGGTGGCCCATCGCAAGACCCGATCGCGACGGGCCCGGCATGCCGGGCCCGTCGTCACTTCAGGTGATCACGCTCTGCTGGGCGATGCCGGCATCCACCAGCACATGCTGGCCGGTCATGCCGTCGCTGTCGTCGGCCGCCAGGAACAGCGTGGCGCGCGCCACGTGGCCGGGGTCGAGGCGGATCTTCAGGCACTGCGCATCCAGGAAAGCCTGGTCGGCCGCCGGGTCGCGGTGCAGCTCGTTCTGCCGTTCGGTGACGATGGCGCCGGGCACCAGCGCATTGACGCGGATGTGGCGCGACCCCAGTTCGCGCGCCAGCGTGCGTGTCAGGCCCAGGATGCCGGCCTTGGCCGTGGTGTAGCCGACCAGGTTGGGTCGGCCGCGCATCCAGCTCACGCTGCCCATGTTGATGACGCTGCCGCCGCCGGCCGCGGCCATGGCCGCGGCCACGGCCTGGATGGCGAAGAAGTAGTGCTTGAGGTTCAACGCTAGGCGCTCGTCCCAGATCTCGGGCGTCACGTCTTCCATGGCGTGGCGGTCGTCGCGGCCGGCGTTGTTGACCAGAACGCGGATGGCGCCCAGCTCGTCGATCACGCGCCGCAGCAGCGCCTGGTAGGCGTGGGCGTCGCGCACGTCGCAGGCAGCGTACCAGGGCGCGGGCAGGCCTGCGGCCACGAGTTCATCGATGAGCGCCCGGCCGCCGTCGGCCCGCGTACCGCAAAAGGCCACGCGCGCGCCCTGCCGCGCGAAAGCGCGCACGAGTTCGGCGCCTATGCCCGAGCTGCCGCCCGAGATGAAGACGACGCGGCCCTGCAGGCTCGGGTAGGTGGCGTGGTTCATCGACGCTTCACCATCCCGCGGGCAGCACTTCGCTCATCGCGACGACACGCCCTGAGGCTATGCTCTTGTGCGCGGCCAGCCCGGTGGCCACGGCGCGCAGGCCTTCTTCGAGCGGGATCTCCGCTGGCCGGCCTTCGCGGATGGCGGCGGCGAAATGCTGGTGCTCGATGTAGCTGGCGCCGAAGTGCGCGCCGGCGTACTTGATGCGTGTGTCCCACACCCGCCGCACGTTGACGCCCTTGCCCGTGCCCGAGGGCTGGCCCCAGGCGTCGCGGCGGCCCCAGTCCTCGCGCCGGCTGTGGCGCAGCGTCAGGCTGGGCAGCAGGCTCTCGAGCTTGCCTTCGTCGCCGACGATCACCAGGTGTTCGTTGTCGGTGCTGCCCTCGGCGAACATGCACAGGTCCAGGCTGGCACGTGCGCCGCTCGGGTACTCGACGATGACGTAGGCGCTGTCGAGGATGTCGGGCTTGCGGCCGCCATAGTCCTCGTCGAGATGGTTCACGCGCTGCCCGCCGCTGGCGAACACGCGGCTGGGCTGCTCGCGCAGGATGAGGTCCATCAGGTTGAAGTAGTGGCAGCACTTCTCGACCAGCGTGCCGCCGGTGTTGGCGCTGAAACGGTTCCAGTCGCCCACCTTCGGGTAGAAGGGCTCACGGTGTTCGCGTATCGCGACCTGGTGCATCCGCCCCACCCCGCCTTCGTGCGCGATGCGGATCATCTCGGCCACCGGCGGCATGTAGCGGTACTCCTGCGCCACCCAGACGATGCCGCTGCGGCCCTTGGCGCGGTCGATCATCTCGATGCCGTCTTCGATGCGCGTGACCAGCGGCTTTTCCACCAGCACGTGCAGCCCGGGCACGGCCAGCGCGTCACGCAGCATGTCCACGTGCGTGAAGTTGGGCGTGGCGATGACCACGGCGTCGCACAGGCCGGCGGCCAGCAGTTCGCGGTGGTCCTCGAAGACCTGCGGCTTGGCGCCGCGGCAGCACGCCAGCGCCGCGTCTCGGCTGGGCGCGTGCGGGTCGGCCAGCGCGACCACTTCGACGCCGCCCATGGCCTGCAGGTTTTCGATGTGCTCGCGGCCCATGCTGCCGCAGCCGACGATGCCGTAACGCAAGACCTTATCCATACCCTTCAACCTTTCAGGCCACCCTGTGTCAGGCCACCGACCACGCGTTCCTGGAACAACGCGATGAGCACGGCCACCGGCACGATGGCAACGATGAGCGCGGCCGAGATGATGGGCCACGGGAAGGTGAATTCACCCTGGTACAGGGTAATGCCCACCGGCAGCGTGCGCATGCTCGGGTTCGAGTTCAGCGCCAGTGCCAGCAGGAACTCGTCCCAGGCGTTGACGAAGGCGAGTATCCCGGCCGTGAACACACCCGGCGCGGCCAGCGGCAGCACCACGCGCCACAGCGCGCCCAGCCGCGTGCAGCCGTCGATCATGGCGGCGTTTTCCAGGTCGCGCGGGATGCTCTGGAAGAAGCTCACCAGCACCAGCGTGCACACCGGCAGGTTCAGCACCGTGTAGGGCAGGATGAGCGCGATGTAGGTGTTCAGCAGGCCCAGGCTGCGCAGTGTCTCGAAGATCGGCACCAGCAGCGTGACCAGCGGGAACATGCTGCTGGCGACGATGCAGGTCAGGATGAGCTGGCGTCGGCGCAGGTTCAACCGCGCGATGGCATAGGCCGCCAGCCCGCTGACCAGCAGCGAGGCCACCGTGGCGCCACCGGCCACCGCCAGGCTGTTGCCCAGGTAACGCAGCAGCGGCTGTTCGGTGAAGGCCTGCGCGTAGTTGCCGAGCGTGGGCGCGGCGGGCCACCAGGTGATGGGCTTGCTGACGAGTTCGGCCTCGGTCTTCAGTGAGGTGAGCAGGATCCACAGCGCCGGGAAGAAGCCGTTCAGCACCACGAGCCCGGCCGCCAGCAGGCGCAGCGCACGGCCGTTGTCGGCGAACTCGGTTCGGCTCTTCACGCCGCGTTCCCCACGCGCTTCAGGTAGACGGCGGTGACGCACATAGCCAGCACGAACATGCACACCGCCAGCGTGCTGCCGTAACCCACGTCGAGGTAGTCGATGGTGGTCTTGTGGATCAGCATGGCCAGCGTCTCGGTGCTGTCGCCGGGGCCGCCTCGCGTCATCGTGTAGGGGATGTCGAAGGTCTGCAGCGCGGTGATGGTGCGGAAGATCAGCGCCACCACGATGGACGGCATCAGCATCGGAATGGTGATCTGCCAGAACTGCTGCCAGCGGCTGGCACCGTCGACTTCCGCCGCCTCGTACAGCGTCTTCGGGATCATCTGCAGCCCGGCCAGCAGGATCAGCGCCATGAAGGAACTGGTCTTCCAGATGATGGTGGCGCAGATGGCGGCCATGGCCCACGCCGGTTGCAGCAGCCACATGCGCGGCTCACCGGCCGTGCCCAGGCCGAGCCGGCGCACGATGTCGTTGAACACACCGTAGTCGGTGTGGAAGAACCACGCGAAGATCAGCCCGGCGAAAGACAACGGCAGCGCCCAGGGCAGCAGCAGCGCCAGCCGCACCGGCCACTGGCGCTTGAACGGCAGGTTGGCCAGCATCGCCAGCGCCAGCCCCAGCACCAGCGCGCCCGGCACGGTGATGACGGTGATGAGCACGGTGTTGCCGGCGGCGTTCCAGAAGTCGACATCGGCGAAGACCAGCAGGTAGTTCTCGAAGCCGACGAAGCGCGTGCCGCGGCCGCCCGACAGGCGCATGTCGAAGAAGCTGTTCCAGAACAGCTTGCCTATGGGGTAGACGACGATCAGCGCCAGCAGCACGAAAGCCGGTGCCAGCAGCAGCGCGCCCAGCGTGCGCTCGTCGGGGTCGCGCAGGCGGTCGGCCCAGCCGGGCACGACGGCGCCGCGCCCGGGCGTGCCGCTCACCGCATCACCCGCGCCAGGCGCGAGCCGATCTGCGCCACGCCCTGCTCGGGTGTCTTGCTGCGCGCCAGCACCGCGCTGGTGGTGGTGCGGATGGCGTCGCTGACCTGGCCGTAGTCTCGCGAGGCCGGCCGGCTCTTGCCGCCGGCCACCACCGCCGCGGCGTCCTGGAACCAGGGCACGGCCTTGAGCACGTCGGGGTCGGTGTAGACGTCCAGCGTCGTCGGCAGCAGCGAGCCCTGGACGGCGAGGAACTTGCTGGCCCGCGCGCTGGCCATGAACTGCACCAGCCGCGCCGCCTCGGCCTTGTGGCGGCTGAAGGCGCTGACGGCCCACTGCCAGCCGCCAATGCAGGTGACGCTGCGGCCACCGGCCATCGCCGGCACCGGCATCACGCCGACCTTGCCCCTGACCCTGGAATCGGCGTCGCTGGCGAAGCGGTCCCAGGCGAAGCCCCAGCCGATGCCGAACAGCACCTGCCCGGCCTTGAACTCGTTGACGGTGTCGGGCGTCTTCACCTCGGCCACGTTGCGCTTGATGACGCCGGCGTCCACCAGGCTCAGCCACTGCCGCAGGCCGCGCGCGGCCGCGCCGCGGTCCAGCGCCAGCCTGCCCGCGGCGTCGCTCAGGTCCTTGCCCTGGCTCCAGTAGGGCATGAGGAAGGTGCATACTGCGCCCTCGATGGGCGCACCCTGGATCGACAGCCCCTGCAGGGTGGGGTCGCCCTCGGCGGCGCGCACCTTCTTCGCGGCGGCGGCCAGTTCGTCCCAGGTGCGGGGCAGCGCAATGCCGTGTTTGTCGAGCAGGTCGCGCCGGTAGTACATGAACATCGCGTCGGCGAAGGCCGGCATGGCGGCAATCTGGCCGTCGACGACGTTGCTGGCCGCGTAGGCCGGCAGGAAGGCCTTCATCACCTGCGCCGGCTCGCCAAGGTAGGCGTTCAGCGGCTCCAGCCAGCCAGCGCCGAAGTACTGCGCCGGGTTGACGATGTCGATCAGGTAGACATCGATGGACGGGTCGCGCGCGTTCAGAATGGTGCTGAGGTACTGGCGCTGCAGGTCGCTGGTGGCACCGCCCGACTCGGTCTCGATCACGACGTCGGGCCGGGTCTTGACGTATTCGGCAAAGAGCTGGCGCATCAGGTCGGGCCGCTGGTTGGCGCCGCCGGCGAACACGCGCAGCTTGACCTGGGGCGACGCCTGGGCGGCAGCCGGCGCGGGCATCAGGCCCAGCACGCCCGTCAGCAAGGTCGCGTAGACGACGCGCAGGCTGAAGTTCATGGGCGCGGCCGGTCAGATCGCCGCACCGCTGGCGGCGTCGAACAGGTGCAGGTGCTGCGGTGCGAGGTGGACGTCGAGCGGCGTGCCCGGCGCTTCGCGGAACGACGCCGGCCAGCGCGCCACCATCTCGGCGCGGCCGATGCGCAGCGTGACCAGCGTCTCGGCGCCCAGCGGTTCCAGCAGCGACACCTGCGCCGGCACACGCTGCGTGCCGCCGGCCGCCGCCAGCGCGATGTTCTCGGGCCGCACGCCGAACCGCAGGCCGTCTGCGCGTGTGGCCCTATCGGCCAGCGCCGCGGGCAGCTCGATGGTGGCGCCCCCCAGATCGGCCTGCCGCCCGGCCAGCGTGCAGTCGGCCAGATTCATCGGTGGCGCGCCGGTGAAGCCGGCGACGAACAGGGCCGCGGGACGGTTGTAGACGGCGTCGGGCGTGTCGTACTGCATGCGTCGCCCGCTGCTGAGCACGGCAATGCGGTCGGCCAGCGTCATCGCCTCCACCTGGTCGTGCGTGACGTAGACGATGGTGGCGCCCAGGCGCTGATGCAGGCGCTTGATCTCGCTGCGCATCTCGTTGCGCAGCTGGGCGTCGAGGTTGGACAGCGGCTCGTCGAACAGGAACACCTTGGGCTCGCGCACGATGGCGCGGCCGATGGCCACGCGCTGGCGCTGGCCGCCGCTGAGCGCCGCGGGCCGGCGGTCGAGCATGTGGTCGATGCGCAGCAACTTGGCCGCGTCGGCCACGCGCTTGGCGATCACGTCCTCGGGCGTCTTGCGCAGTCGCAGGCCGAAGGCCATGTTCTCGTACAGCGTCTTGTGCGGATAGAGCGCGTAGTCCTGGAAGACCATCGCGATGTCGCGCTGGCGCGGCGGCAGTTCGTTGACGCGCTGGCCGGCGATGCGCACTTCGCCGCCGGTGATGGGCTCCAGGCCCGCGATCATGCGCAGCAGCGTGCTCTTGCCGCAGCCGCTGGGGCCGACGAAGACGACGAACTCGCCGTGGCGGATGTCGAGGTCGATGCCGTGGATGACGGGCACCTGCCCGTAGCGCTTCGTCACCCCGCGCAGCTCGACATCGGCCATCAGTAGCCTTCGTGGCGTGGCGCGGCGGGCGCTGGTGCGGCGGCTGCGGCGTCGGCCGGTGCGGCGACCGGCGCGTCGATGGCGCGCAGGGCCTGCGCCGCCGCCTGCGCCGCGCGCATCAGCAGGCCCAGGTCACTGGCCACGGCGACGTAGTCGTAGCCCATGGCACGGTACTGGGCCACGGTCTCGGGGTTGCCGCCGACCGTGCCTATGGGCTTGCCCAGCGCGTTGGCGCGGCGCGCGGCGTCGGCCATCAGCGCCATCACCTCGGGGTGGGTGAGCTGGCCGACGTGGCCCATCGTTCCCGACAGGTCGCCCGGGCCGACGAAGAGCGCATCCACGCCGGGCACCGCGGCGATCTCTTCCAGGCGTGCCATGGCCTCGCGCGTCTCCAACTGCAGCAGCGTGCAGACGCGGCCGTTGGCGGTGCGGAAGTGATCGGGCGTGGTGCCGAAACGCGAGCTGCGGCTCATGCCGGCCATGCCGCGCACACCCTCGGGCGGGTAACGCGCGGCGGCGACGGCCCGCGCCGCCTCTTCGCCGTTCTGGATGAAGGGGAACAGCAGCGTCGCCGCGCCGGCGTCGAGCACGCGCTTGACGAGCACGGTGTCGTTCCAGGGCACGCGCACCACCGGCAGCATGGCCGTGTTGCCCACGGCCTGGAGCATGTGCACCAGGTCCATCAGGTCCAGCGGCGTGTGCTCCATGTCGAGCACGCCCCAGTCGAAGCCGGCGCAGCCCACGGCCTCGACGACGATCGGGCTGGCCGACATCACCCAGGTGCCCACGGGGGTCTGGCGCGCGCGCTCGTCGAGCAGCTTCTTGAAGGGGTTCATGGCCAGGCCTCGTCGGGTTAGAAGATCACCGGCTCGGGCGTGGGCGCGGTGCCTTGCAGGAAGTCGAAGTCGCAGCCCAGGTGGGCCTGCGTCACGTGCTGCTGATAGAGGTGGGTGTAGCCGCGCCGGAACGGCTGCGCCGGCGCCACCCAGGCCGCGCGGCGACGTGCGAGCTCGGCGTCGTCCACGCGCATGTTCAGCGTGCGCGCGGCAACGTCAATGTCGATGACGTCGCCGGTCTGCACCAGCGCCAGCGGCCCGCCCACCGCGGCCTCGGGGCTGATGTGCAGCACGCAGCTGCCGTAGTGGGTGCCGCTCATGCGTGCGTCCGAAAGGCGCAGCATGTCGCGCACGCCGCACCGCAGCAGCTTCCTGGGCAGCGGCAGGTTGCCCCACTCGGGCATCCCGGGCGCACCCACCGGGCCGGCATAACGCAGCACCAGCACGGTGTTCTCGTCCACGTCCAGCGAGTCGTCGAGCATCGCCGCCTGCAGCTGCGGCTGGTTGTCGAAGACCAGCGCGCGGCCACTGTGCCTGAGGAGGTTCTCGCTGGCGGCGCTGGGCTTGATCACGGCGCCCTCGGGTGCGAGGTTGCCGCGCAGCACGGCCAGTGCACCGTGCGGGCTGACGGGCTTGTCCAGCGGGCGGATGATGTCGTCGTCGCCGACCTCGGCGCCCTGCAGCTGTTCGCGCAGCGGCCGGCCGGTGGCGGTGATCTCGCCCAGCGACAGCAGATTGCCCAGCCGCGCCATCAGCGCCGGCAGGCCGCCGGCGTAGTAGAAGTCCTCCATCAGCTTGTCGCCGCTGGGGAACAGGTTGGCCAGCACCGGCACGCGCCGCGCCGCGGCGTCGAGATCATCGAGCGTCAGTTCGACCCCCGCCCGCCCGGCCATCGCCAGGATGTGCACCGCCGCATTGGTGCTGCCGCCCAGCGCCATCTGCACCGCCGCAGCGTTGAGGAAGGCGCCCCGCGTAAGGATGCGCTGCGGCGTCAGGTCTTCGCCGATCATGGCCACGATGCGCTCGCCGCAATCGGCCGCCATGCGCGGGTGCGCGGCGTCCATCGCCGGGATGCTGCTGGCACCAGGCAGCGTAAGGCCCAGCGCCTCGGCGATGGCCGTCATCGTGCTGGCCGTGCCCATGGTGTTGCAGGTGCCGGGGCTGCGTGTCATGCGTGACTCCAGCTTCACCCACTCGGCCTCGTCGATCTTGCCCGCCTGCTTGTCGTCCCAGAACATGCGCGTATGGGTGCCCGCGCCCACGGTGCGCCCCTGGTGGCGGTCATTCAGCATCGGGCCCGCGGGGCAGAACAGTGCCGGCACGCCCATGCTGACGGCGCCCATCAGCAGGCCCGGCGTGGTCTTGTCGCAGCCGCCCAGCAGCACGGCGCCGTCGATGGGCAGGCTGCGCAGCAGTTCCTCCACCTCCATGGCGAGGAAGTTGCGGTAGAGCATGGTCGTGGGCTTGACCATCACCTCGCCCAGGCTCATCGCCGGCAGCTCGAAGGGCATGCCCCCGGCCAGCAGCACGCCGCGCTTGACGGCCTCGGCGCGCTCGCGCAGGTGAGCGTGGCAGGGCGAGAGATCGCTCCAGGTGTTCACAATGGCCACGATGGGCCGGTTCATCACGTCTTCACGGCGCAGCCCCATCTGCTGCATGCGCTGGCGGTGCGCAAAGCCACGCATGTCGTGGGCCGCGAACCAGCGGCGGCTGCGGAGGTCTTCAGGGGCGCGCGGCATGCGTTGGACGGAGGCTGTTGTTACCGCTAACATAGGCATTCACCGTCACATCGTCCATTCTGGCTAACCCGGTGCCGAGTTCAAAGACCCCTTCCAGCGCCGAAGTGAACGGCGCGCCTGCAGCACGACACGCGCGCCGCGGTCACGGCCGCGTCACGCTGCAGGACGTGGCGCAGGCGGCAGGCGTGACCGCGATCACTGTGTCGCGCTTCCTGCGTGAACCGGCCGTGGTCGCCAGCGACACGGCCGAGCGCATCCGCGCCGCCCTGTCGCGCACCGGCTACGTGCCCAACAAGCAGGCCGGGCTGCTGGCCAGCGGCGCGGGCAACATCGTGGCCGCGCTGCTGCCCAACCTGGCCAATTCCATCTTCGCCGAAACCGCGCAGGGGCTCAGCGACGGGCTGCAGGCCGCCGGTTACGAACTGCTGATCGCCGCCACGGGCTATTCGCTCGAGCGCGAAGAGCACCAACTGCGCGCGCTGCTCGGCTGGCAGCCGGCCGCCGTGGTGGTGACCGGCCGGCGCCACTCGCCCGGTGCGCTGCAACTGCTGGCCCACGCCAAGGCCGCGGGCACGCCGGTGATCGAGATCTGGGATCACCATCCGCCCGAGCGCGGCGCCGGTCGCACCAGCTTCACCCAGATAGGCTTCAACCACGACGAGGTCGGCCGCGCGATGGCCGAACACCTGCTGCGCGCCGGCCACCGCCGGCTGGCCTACGTCGACAGCGGCGTGGCCGAGGACTACCGCGCCCACGAGCGCGGCATGGCCTTCACCGCTGCGGTGCGCGCCGCTGGGGCATCGGCCACGGTGACGGTGGCGCCTTCAGGTGACGCCTTCGACGCCGGCCGCCACGTGCTGGGCGTGCTGATGCAGGCCGGCCCACCCGCCATCACCGCTGCAGCCTTTGCCAACGATCACCTCGCCTGTGGCGCGCTGCTCGAGGCGCAGGCCCGCGGCCTGGCGGTGCCGCAGCGCCTGGCATTGCTGGGGTTCGGGGACTTCGCCATCGCGCGCCAGCTCGACCCGGCACTGTCGAGCGTGCAGTTGCCGCGCCTGGCCATCGGCACCGAGACGGCGCGCTCGCTGCTCGACGCCTTGCGCCGCCGCAAGGGCGCGGCACCCGTCTCTCTGCCCTGGACGCTGGTGGCGCGGGGCAGCACGGCGCCGTCCGGCGCCAGCGTCGCCACCGCACCCTGACGCCTGCGGCGTTGATGTCAGCCGCGCCTGGTCTTGGGCGCGGCAGCGGTGGACTCGCGCACCACGAGTTCCACCTCGACTTCGGTGGCGGCCTGCAGCGGCGCCTGCGCCAGTGCCGCGATCACGCGCTCGGCCACGGTGCGCCACAGCAGGGGCGTGGGCACGTGCAGCGTGGTCAACGCCGGCTGTATGTGCCGCGCCATCTCGAGGTCGTCGAAGCCGATGATCGACAGCTGCTCGGGTACGGCGATGCCCAGCTTGCGCGCCTCGAGCAGGGCACCGAAGGCCAGCACGTCGTTGCCGCAGACGATGGCCGTGGGCGCCGGCTCGGTGGCCATCAACAGGCGCAGGCCCTCGCGCGCTTCGGCCAGGCCGTAGGGGCGCTCTACCAGGTGCTGGGGCAGCAGCTTCAGCCCCCCTTGTTTCAACGCCTGCCGCACGCCCGCGATGCGCGCCGCTGCGCGATCGTTGTTTTGCGCCAGCCCGGCCAGCATGGCCACGTGGCGATGGCCCAGGTCGAGCAGGTAACGCACCGCCTGCCCGATGGCGCGCGCGTTGTCGAAGCCGACGCAGACCGCGCCCGCCGGCGCCGGCCAGCTCATGGCGTGCACGGTCGGAAAATCTCGCCCGCGCAGGAACTGCAGCAGCGCCGGGCTCTGGCCCAGGCCGCAGAGCACCAGCGCGTCGGCGCCGCGCGTCACCAGGTTGACGGCTTGCCGCGCTTCGGTCTCGACGTCGTAGCCGCTGGTGGCGATGAGCAGCTGGAGGCCCTCTTCGGCCAGCCGCTGCTGCAGTGCCGCGATGGCCTGGGCGAAGATGGCGTTGTCTATGGTCGGGAACACCGCACCTACGGTGCCGCTGCGTTGCAGCTTGAGCGCGCGCGCGCCGGCATGCGGCACGTAGCCCAGCTGCGCAATGGCCGCCGTGACACGCGTGCGCAGCGCCTCGCGCACCGACTGCGGCCGGTTCAGAACGCGCGAGACGGTGGCCGTCGAGACGCCGGCCGCCGCGGCCACGTCCTCGATGTTCGGCAGTGCGATCTCCTTCGCTTGCATGCCATGAATGTAAGCGTTTTCCGTTGTGACCGACTCCTGCCGTGGTGACAATCACAGAGGGAAATCCCCCACCCACCCTGGCTTGACACTGCAGATGGCGACGGCGAACATCCGCCAATGCTGAAATCGATTACACCTCGCCGGCGCGTCACGGCCCGCTGACGGTCAACCCGCATGCAGCCTCCCGGCAAGGCCCGACACCCGCTGGCAGCCGCCGCCACCACGCTCGTAGCGCTGGCCGGCGTCGTGCTTGTCTGGCACCTGCTCACCGCGGAGTGGGGGGTCATCTCGGCGGCGCGCTTTCCCACGCCGCTGGAAGTCGGTCTCGCGGTGCAGCAGATCGTCGTCGAGGGCTACAGCAACGGCCGCCTGTACGAACACGTGTTGCGCAGCGTGGGCCTGGTCACGATGGGTTTCGCGCTCGCCTCCAGCGTGGGCGTCGTGCTGGGGCTGGCCATGGGCGCCAGCCGCACGGTCGAGGCACTGGTCAACCCCGTCTTCCTGCTGCTGCGGCCGATCCCGCCGCTGGCCTGGATACCGCTGGCCATCGTCTGGCTGGGCCTGGGCAACGGCGCCAAGATGATGGTCATCTTCTTCGCCGCCTTCGTGCCTTCGGTCATCAACAGCTACACCGGCGTGCGCCAGATCGACAAGCCCATCTTCGAGGCCGCGGCCATGCTGGACGTGCGCGGCTGGCGCTACTGGCGCGAGGTGCTGATCCCCGGCGCGCTGCCCAGCATCTTCACCGGCCTGCGCCTGTCGCTGCAGGCCTCGTGGACGACGCTGGTGGCCGCCGAGCTGGTGGGTGCCGTGGCCGGGCTGGGGCAGATCCTGAACCAGGCCGCGCAGGACATCTACCCGGCGATGATCGTCGTGGGCATGATCAGCGTGGCCGCGTGCGGCTGGTTGATGACGCTGGGCCTGGTGTGGCTGGAACGCGCCGTCATGCCCTGGAAGCCGCGCTGATGCTGCAAGCCCGCCTGCCATCGTCGCGCACCGCCATGCTCAGCGTCACGGGTACCGTGGCCTTCCTCGGGCTGTGGTCGGCGGCGGCACTGGTGGGCCTCACGTCGCGCGACTTCCTGCCCACACCCTGGGACGTCGCCACGCGCTTTGCACAACTGGTGGTCGAGCCCTTCGCCGGCTACACGCTGCTGCAGCACCTGCTGTCGAGCTTCCAGCGTTTCGCCACCGGCTTCGTGCTGGCCGTGGTGGTGGGCATTCCGCTGGGCCTGCTGATGGCCTGGTTCAACTGGATAGACCGCATCGTCTCGCCGGCCTTCGATGCCGTGCGCTTCGTCGCCCCCATCGCGTGGGTGCCCTTCGCCGCGCTGTGGTTCGGCACCGGCATCGGCGGGCCGGTGCTGATCATCTTCATGGGCGCCTTCCCGCCGGTGCTCATCAACACCTACCGCGGCGCGAAGAACGTCGAGCCCAAGTACGTCGAAGCCGCGCGCATGCTGGGCGCCAGCCACCTGCGCGCCATGACGCAGGTGCTGCTGCCCGCGGCGGTGCCGTCCATCGTGGCCGGGTTGCGCATCTCGGCCGGGCTGGGCTGGCAGTCGCTGGTGGGGGCCGAGCTGATCGTCGCGTCCAGTGGCGTGGGTTACCTGATGGTCAAGGGCCAGGCGGCGGTGTCCACCGCCACGGTGATGAGCGGCATGGTGGCCATCGGCCTGGTGGGCATCGCCATCGACGTGGCCTTGCGCCGCGTGCAGCAGCACATCGAGACCCGCCGCGGTCTGTAGCCAGCACATCCCGGAGCACAACCCAGTGGCCAGCATCAGCTTCAGCGGCGTGGAACGCGTGTTCCGCCAGAACGGCCAGGACTTCGTCGCACTGCAGGACGTCAACCTCGTCGTGCAAGACCGCGAGTTCGTCGCCATCGTCGGCCCGTCGGGCTGCGGCAAGACCACCTGCATGCGCATGGCCGCGGGGCTGGAACACCCCAGCAGCGGCACGGTCAGCGTGGGCGACCAGGTCGTCACGCGCCCCGGCCCCGACCGCGCGGTGGTGTTCCAGGCCTTCGCCCTCTTTCCGTGGAAGACGGTGTGGGACAACGTCGAATTCGGCCTCGTCTCGCTGGGTGTCGACGGAGCCGAGCGCAAGCGCCGCATCGAGCACTACATCGGCCTCATGGGCCTGCAGGGCTACGAACGTGCCTACCCGCACCAGCTCTCGGGCGGCATGCAGCAGCGCGTGGCCATCGCGCGCGCCTACGTGCTCGACCCGCAGGTGCTGCTGATGGACGAACCCTTCGGTGCCCTCGACGCCCAGACACGCGTGGTGATGCAGGAAGAACTCGTGCGCCTGGCGCGCCGGCACCCGCGCACGGTGCTGTTCATCACCCACGCGGTGGAAGAGGCCGTGTACCTGGCCGACCGCATCGTGGTGATGACGGGCCGGCCCGGCACCATCCGCGAAATCATCGACGTGAAGTCCATCCGACAGGCCGAGAACTGGGACCAGCACAGCCGCATCGAGGACGTGATGGACCAGGCCAGCTTCGTGCACCTGCGCTCGCACGTGTGGAAGCTGCTGCGCAGTTCCGGCCACGGCGCCGACGTGCACTGAACTCTGTATTCCCCGCCCTGCCCACAAGACCCACGAAGGAGACAAGACGATGAAGCTCAAGACCACCCTCGCCACGCTGGCCACCACGCTGCTGGCCCTGCCGGCCGCGCAAGCACAGGCCGCACTGGAGGAGATCAAGGTCAGCTACCAGCCCGCGCTGTACTGGGCCCTGCCCTTCTTCGTCGCCACCGAGAAGAACTGGTGGGCCGAGGTCGGCCTGAAACCGGTGTTCAGCACCTTCCCGGCCGGTGTGCCGCAGATCGCGGCGGTGGCCAGCAAGAGCTGGGACGTGGGCGGCACGGGCTCGGTGCCGGCGGTACTGGGCCATGTGCGTTTCGGCATCAAGACCATCGGTTTGACCAACGACGAGTCGGCCGGCAATGCGCTGCTGGTGCGCAAGGACGTCGCCGACAAGATCACGAAGGACCCGAAGTCGATGAAGGGCCAGACCATCCTGCTCACCGCCAATTCCACCGGTGATTACGCGGTGCAGTCCTGCCTGAAGCGCTACGGCCTGGCCAAGGCCGATGTGACGATCAAGAACATGGGCCAGGCCGAGATCATCTCGGCCGTCTCCAGCAACAACGCCGACCTCGCCGGCCTGTGGGCGCCCAACATCTACACGCTGGAGGAGAAGGCCGGCGCCAAGGTGCTGTGCTCGGGCAAGGAAGGCGGCGTGGTGGTGCCGGGCGCGCTGATCGCACGCGGCGAGTACGCCGAGCAGAACCCGCAGAACGTGGCCAAGTTCCTGGCCGTCTACCTGCGCGCCTGGAGCTGGATGAACGCCAACAAGCCGGCGGCCATCGAGATGATGAAGAAGTTCTACGCCCAGGGCGGCGTGAGCATCAGCGAAGCGTCGATGAAGAAGGAGTTCGACACGCGTCCGACCTTCAACCTCGCGCAGCAGCTGGCCCGCATGGACCGCACACGCGGCAACTCCGACATGGACACCTGGTTCGGCCAAATCGCCATCTTCATGCGCGGCACCGGCGCCATCCAGGGCGTGCCGCAATCCAGCGACTTCATCAGCGACGGCTTCATGAAGCGCGTGCAGGCCGACGCCAAGTTGCGCGACTTCGCCAACAACAGCAAGTAAGCCCCGGACCCGAACCACGACCGCAGGAGCCCGCATGGCCATCACCTACCTCATGAAGGCGAGCAAGACGCCCGAGACCGAAACCGCCACGGCCCAGGCGGTGGTGACGGACATGCTGGCCGAGATCGATGCGCACGGCGAAGCCGCCGTGCGCGGCTATGCCAGGAAGCTGGACGGATGGGACGGCGAGATCGTGCTCACGCGCGCTCAGATCGACGCCCGCGCGGCGGAGGTGCCGGCACAGGTGAAACGCGACATCGACTTCGCGATCGCGCAGGTCAGCGCCTTCGCACACGCGCAGCGCCGCTCGCTGCAGGAATTCGCGGTCGGCCTGCACCCGGGCGTGACGGCCGGCCAGCGTGTGCTGCCCGTCAACGTCGCGGGCTGCTACGCGCCGGCCGGGCGCTACGCGCACATCGCCTCGGCCTACATGGGCGTGGCCACGGCCAAGGCGGCGGGCGTGAAGACCATCGTCGCCTGCTCGGGGCCCTTCCGCGGCGGGCCCATGCACCCATACCTGCTCTACGCCTTCGACCGCGCCGGCGCCGACGTCGTGATGACGCTGGGCGGCGTGCAGGCCATCGCCGCCATGGCCGGCGGCCTGTTCACGGGCAAGCCGGCCGACGTCATCGTCGGCCCCGGCAACAAGTTCGTCGCCGAGGCCAAGCGCACACTCTTCGGCAAGGTGGGCATCGACGTCTTCGCGGGGCCATCCGAAGTGGCCGTGATCGCCGACGACAGCGCCGACCCCGAGATCGTCGCCAGCGACCTGGTGGGCCAGGCCGAACACGGCCACGAGTCCCCGGCCTGGCTGTTCACCACCCACCGCCCGCTGGCCGAGGCGGTGATGAGACGTGTGCCTGAACTCATCGCGCAGCTGCCGCCCACCGCGCGCGACGCCGCGGCCTGCGCCTGGCGCGACTACGGCGAAGTGATGCTCTGCGACACGCGCGAGGAGATGGCCGCGCTGTCCGACCGCTACGCCAGCGAACACCTGGAAGTGCACACACGCGACCTCGACTGGTGGCTGGCCAAGCTCACTTGCTACGGCTCGCTCTTCCTCGGCGAAGAGACCACCGTGGCCTACGGCGACAAGGCCAGCGGCCCCAACCACGTGCTGCCCACCAAGGGCGCGGCGCGTTACTCGGGCGGGCTGTCGGTGCACAAGTTCATGAAGACGCTGACCTGGCAGCGCATGACGCGCGAGGCGGCGCGCGACATCGGCGAGATCACGGCACGCATCTCGCGCCTGGAAGGCATGGAGGCACACGCGCGCACGGCCGACGACCGGCTGGCCAAGTACTGCCCGGGCCAGACCTTCGACCTGGGCACACCGGTGCAGGTCTAAGCTGCCGGCAAGAGCCGCCCATGCGCCTCGCAGCCCTGTTCGACCTCAGCGGACGCCGCGCGCTCATCACCGGCGGCAACTCGGGCATAGGCGAGGCCATGGCCCGCGCGCTCGGCCTGGCCGGCGCACGGGTGATGCTCGTGGCCCGGCGCGAGGCCGAACTGGCCGGCGCCGCGCAGCGTCTGGCGGCAGACGGCATCGCCGCACGTTGGCTGGCCGCCGACCTGTGCGACGTCGAGACCCTGCGCCACTCCGCCGCGCTGGCCGAGCAGCAGCTCGGTGGCATCGACATCCTCGTCAACGCCGCCGGCGTCAATCTGCGCCAGCCCTTTGCCGGGGTCACACCGCAAGCCTGGCAGACGCAGATCGCCCTGCACCTCACGGCGCCCTTCTTCCTGACGCAGGCGCTGGCCCCCGGCATGGCCACACGCGGCTGGGGCCGCATCCTCAACATCGCATCGCTGCAGAGCTACCGGGCCTTCCCGAACAGCGCGCCCTACGGCGCCGGCAAGGGCGGTGTGGTGCAGCTCACGCGTGCCATCGCGCAGGAATGGTCGGCCCGCGGCATCACCTGCAACGCCATCGGCCCGGGCTTCTTCCCGACGCCGCTGACGGCGGCGGTGTTTGACAACCCCGAGCTGGCCGCACGCAATGCCGCGCAGACCTGCACCGGCCGCAACGGCACGCTGCCCGACCTGTACGGCGCCACCGTCTTCCTGTGCAGCGAGGCGTCTAGCTACATCACCGGGCAGACCTTGATGGTCGACGGTGGATACACGTCGAAGTGAGTTGACATGGACGCACCCGCGCTCGACGCCTTCTGGATGCCCTTCACGCCCAACCGGCAGTTCAAGGCGCAGCCCAGGCTCGTCGTCTCGGCGCGGGGCCTGAACTACCGCACGGCCGACGGCCGCGAGGTGCTCGACGGCACCTCGGGCCTGTGGTGCGTAGGCGCCGGTCACGGGCACCCGTTGATCGCCGAGGCCATGAAGCGGCAGATCGACACGCTGGACTTCGCGTCCAGCTTCCAGGTCGGCCACCCCGGCGCCTTTGCGCTGGCCGAGCGCATCGCCGCGCTGGCGCCACCGGGCCTGGACCGCGTGTTCCTCGTCAACAGCGGTTCCGAGGCCTGCGACACGGCGATGAAGATCGCCCTGGCCCACGCCCGCGCCCGCGGCGAAGGTCAGCGCACGCTGTTCATCGGCCGCGAGCGGGGTTTCCACGGCGTCGGCTTCGGCGGCATCAGCGTCGGCGGCATGCTCAACAACCGACGTGCCTTCGGCGGCGCGATGTTGCGCGCCGACCACCTGAAGGCCACCTGGGACCCGCACTGGAACGGCACGCCGCGGGCTTTCGTGCGTGGGCAGCCATTCGAAGGCGCGGAGCTCGCCGACGAGCTCGAAGCCCGGCTCATCGCCCTGCACGACGCCAGCCAGATCGCCGCCGTCATCGTCGAGCCCTTTGCCGGCTCCACCGGCGTGCTCGTACCGCCGGTGGGCTACCTGCAGCGCCTGCGCGAGATCTGCACGCGCCACGGCCTGCTGCTGGTCTTCGACGAGGTCATCACCGGCTTCGGCCGCCTGGGCGCGATGTTCGCGGCGCAGGCGCTGGGCGTGGTGCCCGACATGATCCTGTTCGCCAAGACGGTGAGCAACGGCGCGGCGCCGCTGGGCGGCGTGATCGTCAGCCGCGCCATCCACGACACGCTGATGCAGGGCCCTGCCCACCTGGCTGAACTGATGCACGGCTACACCTGCTCGGGCCACCCGCTGGCCTGCGCGGCCGGGCTGGCCATGCTGGACGTGATCGAGGACGAAGACCTGCTGGCACGCGTGCGCGACCTGGCCCCGCACTTCGAGGCCGCCGTGCACACGCTGGCCGACGCACCGGGCGTGGTCAGCATCCGCAACATCGGCCTGGCCGCCGGCATCGAGCTGGCGCCGGTGGCAGGCGCGCCCGGCCGGCGCGGCGCCGCAGCACAAGCCGCCGCCTTCGACCACGGCCTGCTCACGCGCGCCCCCGGCGACACGCTGGTGCTGGCGCCGCCCTTCATCAGCACCCGCGCCGACATCGACCGCATGGCCGGGCGCCTGCGCACGGCCATCCAGAGCACCCACGGAGCCCTTGCATGAAAGCCCTGGTCTACACCCAACCCGGCGAAATGCAGCTGCTGGACCGCCCCATGCCCGAAGCCGTGGCCGGCGAGGTGGTGCTGAAGATCGAGGCCGTGGGCATCTGCGGCTCGGACATGCACGCCTGGCACGGCCACGACCCGCGGCGCCAGCCCGGGCTGGTGCTGGGCCACGAGTTCGTGGGCACCATCGCCGAAAGCGCGGCGGCGGGTTTCGACGCCGGCACGCGTTGGACCGGCAACCCGCTCATCACCTGCGGCCGTTGCGAGTTCTGCGTGCAGGGCCGCAACAACCTCTGCGCCAACCGCACCATGGTCGGCATGACACGGCCCGGCGCCTACGCCGAATACATGAGCATCCCCGCGGCCAGCCTGATCGCCATGCCGCAGGACATGCCGGCCACCACTGCGGCGCTGACCGAGCCGGCCGCCACCGCCTGGCATGCCGTGAACCTGTCGATGCGCGCACTGGTGCGCCCGCTGCACGAGTGCCGCGTGCTCGTCATCGGTGGCGGCGCCATCGGCATGCTGGGGGCGCTGCTGCTCAGGCACCTGGGCGTAAGGCAGCTCACGGTGACCGAGCTGAACCCGCTGCGCCGGCAGACGCTGCAGCAGGCGGCGGGCTGCGAGGCCATCGCCCCGCGCCAGCAGCCGCTGCCCGAGGCGGCCTTCGAATTCGTGATGGACGCGGTGGGCAGCAAACACACGCGCCATCAGGCGCTGGCCGCCGTCAAGCCCGGCGGCGTGGTCATGCACGTGGGCCTGCAGGACTGGACCAGCGAGATCGACATGCGCCGGCTGACGCTGGCCGAGATCACGCTGCTGGGCACCTACACCTACACCACGGCCGACCTGCGCGCCACCGTGGACGCGCTGCACCGCGGCGTGTTCGGCCCGCTGGGCTGGGTCGAAGAGCGTGCGCTGGGTGAGGGGCCGCAAGCCTTCGTCGACCTGGACCAGGGCAAGAGCGCGTCCGCCAAGATCGTGCTCAAGCCCTGACATCGGCCAGCCACATCACGCCCCGAGGCCCGAAAGAACAGACCCCCATGGCCCGTTGACCGAGCCGGCTGCTCCTGATCCTGTTCGCCTGCGCACCGGCCCGGGCGCAGCCGGCTCTTCCGAGCCGAGGGGTGACCCTGGTGGTGCCGCCCCGGCCGGCGGCGCGCTGGGCCCGGGCTTCGCCGCGCGCGCGGCACGGCGTTCGAGATCACCCGTTCACCGAACCCGATCCGCGCCTCGTCGCGCTTCGCGATGATGTCGGGGCAACGCCCTGGCGCATCGGCGCCTTCGACAGGTGGGTGTGAAAGAATCCTGGCAGTTCCCGCGACGAGATGCCTGTCATGCCCCTGCCGAGAGCGCTGCGCCCGATTCCGGCGATGCTGACCGCCGCCGCAGGGCTGATGTGGTCGCCGCACGGCCACGTGGCGCACGCCCAGGCGGCCGCGCCGACTGGCTTGCGCATCGTCGGCGGGCTGGGCCAGTTGAGCCAGTACACGCGCCATGAGATGCCGTTCTGGACCCAGGACCTGCCGCGCCTGAGCGGTGGGCGCGCGAGCGCCGAGATCGTGCCGTTCGACCAGGCCGGGCTCAGCGGCAACGAGATGCTGCGCCTGATGCAGATCGGCGCCGTGCCTTTCGGCACGGCCTTGCTGCCCCTGGTGGCCACGCGCGACCCCGAACTGGGGGCGCCGGATCTGGCCGGTCTGAACCCGGACATGGCCACCCTGCGCAGGAACTTCGCCGCCTTCCGCCCGCACCTGGAGCAGCGCCTGCGCGAGCGCTGGGGCATCGAGATGCTGGCGGTGTACGTCTACCCGGCGCAGGTCACCTTCTGCAACAAGCCGTTCAAGAGCCTGGCCGACCTGGCCGGCCGGCGCATTCGAAGCTCCAATCTGGCGCAGTCCGATCTCGTCGAGGCGCTGGGCGCGCAGCCGGTGCAGACCGCCTTCGCCGATATCGTGCCCAAGCTGCGCAGCGGCGACATCGAGTGCGCGATCACGGGCACGATGTCGGGCAACACCATCGGCCTGCACGAAGTGACCACGCATGTGCACACGATGGCCGCGAACTGGGGCTTGGCGGTGTTCGGCGCCAACGCCGCGGCGTGGAACGCATTGCCCGCCGACATTCGCGCCCTGTTGCGGCACGAGCTGCCTCGACTGGAGCAGGCGATCTGGACCGACGCCGAGCGCGAAACCAACGCGGGGCTGGAGTGCAACAGCGGCGGCGCCGCATGCATCGGCGGCAGCTTGGGGAAGATGGTCGTGGTCCGCGAAACCCCGGCCGACGCAAAGCGCTGGCGCGAGATCGTGGTGTCCACGATCCTGCCGCGCTGGGTGCAGCGCTGCGGACCCCGATGCGCGAGTGTCTGGAACAACTCCCTCGGCCTGGTGACGGGGATTGAGGCGGGGGCAGCGCGGCAATGAATCGTTCGCCGGGTGCGTCGCGATTCGTCTGGCTGGTCGTTGGTCTGTTTTCGCTCAGTGTGGTGGGCGTGGCGGCTTTGCTGCTGACGCAGTTCCAGCGTGAGTCCGTGAATGCCGCGCAGCGTCATGTCGAGGGGCTGGCCCGCGGGGTCGAGACGACCTTGAATCGCAACATGCTGACCTTCGACCTGACGCTGGCGGGGCTGGCGCGGATGCCCGGTCTGTTCCACGACGACAGCCTGGAGGTGAACGCCCCGAAGGCGCCGGCGATCCTGCGCGCGCAGATCAGCCAGGGCCTGCTGCTCAGCGACCTGATGCTGCTCGATGCGCGCGGACGCGTCGTCGCCTCAGCCGACGAAGGCACGATGCGACTGGGCGCGGCCTTGCCCGCCGGCTTCCTGGCCGAGGTGCTGGCGCAGCCTGCCCCGCAGCTGGCCGTCAGCGCGCCGGAATCGAACTTCAACACCGGCGAGAAAGTCCTGTACTTTGCGCGGCCACTGGGCCCGCTTGGCGAGACCCGGCTGGCGGCAGTCGCCGTGGTGCCGGTATCGGCGCTGACCTCGATCATGGCGCCGACGCTGGCCATCCATGGTCTGAGCCTGACGCTGGAGCGGGGCGACGGGGTCCTCCTGGCCAGCGTCCCCGACAACGACAACCTGCTCGGCCGGCGCAAGCCGATGCCGCCGGAGGCGCTTCGGCCCAACGGTGCGGCAGCGCTGGTCCCGGGGCGTCTGAGCGATGCACCGGCCTACACCTTGGCGCGGCCCACCGTCTATGCCTGGCTGCAGGCGGTCGCGGGCATCGACGAGCAGGCGGTATGGGCGCAGTCGCGCGAGCAGCGCACGACAACGCTGCTCATCGCCGCCGCCTTCATCGGCCTGGCGGTCGCGGTCGGCGCGGCCGCCCAGACCTATCTCGCCAAGCTTGCTGCGGCCAACACCGAGACCGTCGGCGCCAAGGTTGTGCTCGAGGAAGCGCTGGCGTCAATGGACGAAGGATTCCTGCTGTGGGATGCGGACGGACGCGTGGTCTCCTGGAACGAACGCTACCTGAGCCTGTTTGGGCACATGCGCGGCACCGTCGCGCGCGGTGCAAGCCTCGCCGAGATGGCGCGGGTGGGAGCGCTGGGCCTGTTGCCCGACGCCGACGAGGCACAGCGGCTGGCCTGGATAGAGGAGCGCCAGGCGATGCATCACGCCGCCGACGCCGACTTCGAACAACGCCTGCCCGACGGGCGCGTCGTCAGCACGACCGAGCGTCGCACCTCCACCGGCGGCATCGTCTCGGTCTACCGCGACGTCACGCGCGCGCGGGCAGCGGCCGACGAACTGCAACGGGCCCGTCGCAGCGCCGAGGCCGCCAACGAGGCCAAGACGCGCTTCCTCGCCACCATGAGCCACGAGATTCGCACGCCGCTCAACGGCGTGCTGGGCATGAACGGGCTGCTGCTGGATACGCCGCTGGACCCCAAGCAGCGCATGTACGCCGAGACCGCACGCAAGTCCGGCGAGACACTGCTGGACATCATCAACAACATCCTGGACGTATCCAGGCTGGAGGCCGGGCGCATGGATGTCGAACTGGCGCCGTTCAGCCCCGCCGGGCTGATCGACGACGTCGTCGCGCTGCTCGACCCGGGCGCCGCCGAGAAGGGCATTTTGCTGACGGTCGAGCACGACACGTCGTCCCCGGCGCTGCTCGAAGGCGATGCCGGCCGGCTCCGACAGGTGCTGTTCAACCTGATCGGCAATGCCATCAAGTTCACCGACCGCGGCCGCGTCGTCGTGCATGAACGGCATCGACCACTGGGCGAGAACAGGATCGAATGGACTCTGCGCGTGAGCGACACGGGCATCGGCATTGCGCCCGAAGCGATCCCCGCCCTGTTCCAGCACTTCACGCAGGCCGACAGCAGCACCTCGCGCCGCTTCGGCGGCAGCGGTCTGGGGCTGGCCATCTCGCGCGAGCTGGTCGAACTGATGGGCGGCCGCATCGACGTCGACAGCCGCCTCGGCGAGGGCAGCGAATTCCGCGTCGTGCTGGCGCTGACCCGTGCGTCGCCCGTGCGAGCCAGCGAGCCCGCCGCCGAGCCCACGGCGCCGGCCCCTCGCCACGGGCTGCGCATCCTGGTCGCCGAAGACAACAGCGTCAACCAGCTGCTGATCGCCGCCATGCTGACGCAGATGGGGCACTTCTCGGACCTCGTCGCCGATGGCCGCGAGGCGTTGAACCAGGTGCGGAAGGCGCACTACGACCTCGTGCTGATGGACATCCAGATGCCCGAGATGGACGGCGTGAGCGCAACACGCGAGATCCGCAAGCTGCCCGGCGCCGCAGGACGCGTGCCGATCATTTCGGTCTCGGCCAACGTCTTTGCCGACCAGCTGGCGACCTACAGGTCGGCGGGCATGAACGACCATGTGGCCAAGCCTATCGACCAGGGGCGGCTGGCCGCCGCCATCGCCGCGGCAGTCGGCGTGACCGCCGGGGTCGTCGAGAGGTAAGGCTCGGTTCCTGCCGGCCGTCGCCGCGGCGGCGGCCTCGGCAGCCGGACCCGGCGACCAACCGCGTGGTCTGACCGCCGCGACAAGGCCCCGGCCTGCGCGAGCTTGCCCTGCACCAACTCTCGCCAGCCGGTCGGCTCATGGCGACCGCGACAGCAGGTTCACGTACTCGTGCTGGGTGCTGACCACCGTGCTCACACGCCACTCCACCGCCTGCCCGCCCAGCGCGATGGCCACGCGCCTCACCTGCAGCACGGGCGCACCCGGCGCCACGCCCAGCACACGCGCGGCGGCGCGATCGGCGCCCACCGCACGCAGCCGCTCCTGCGCACGCACGACGGTGATGCCGAACTCGGTCTGGTAGAGGTGGTAGATGGTGCTGGGGCGCTCGCGCCAGCGCTTTTCGGTCAGGCCCCGGAACAGCGCCGCCGGGATGACGAGCCGATCGTGAACCACCGCCCGCCCCTGCAGCAGCAGGCGGTTTTCCACCTGCAGCGCCGCCTCGCCGGGTTTCAGCGCCAGCGCCTGCGCAGCGTCGTCGTCCAGGCGCGTGCGTTCGAAGGAGACCAGCTCCACCTGCGGCGGCTCGCGCAGGCCGTCGCAGCGCTCGATGTGGAAGAACTGGAACAGGAAGCGGTCGCTGGTGTGCGTGGCCACGAAGGTGCCCCGCCCCTGGCGCCGCACCAGGATGTGCTCGGCCACCAGGTCGTCGACCGCCTTGCGCACCGTGCCCACCGAGACGCCGAAGGTGACGGCCAGTTCCGTCTCGCTGGGCAGCGCGTGGCCGGGGGCCACGCTGCCGGCCTCGATGGCACGCAGCAGCGAACGCCGCACGGCGCGGAACAGCGGCATGCCTGCGGCTTCGGGCTGGATGGGTTCGAAGCCCGCGGCCCGCGGCGCGGCACGCGGCGCGGCGGCACCTCGGCGCGGGCTGCCGCTCGGGTCGTGGCGTGACTTCGGTGCGGCGGGCATCGCGCCATTCTAGGTCGCGCGCACCGATTCATTCAGGTCATACATATGACCTGTTTGACGCGGGGCCAAGCGGCCCCGATACTCGCCGCCGGCCCGCACGCTGGCGTGGGCGAAAGAGGAACACAGGATGATTCACTTCGTGTTGCACGACAAGCAGGATTCCGTTGCCGTGGTGGTGGTGGAAGGCGTCAAGGCGGGCATGAAGCTCAAGGGCTGGATCATGGACGAGGACAAGTCCACCACCGTCACCGCCAAGCAGGACATCCCCATCGGCCACAAGGTCGCGCTGCGCAGGATGGCCGTGGGCGACACCGTCATCAAGTACGGCATCGACATGGGCAAGGTCGTCAAGCCCATCACCGCGGGCGAACACGCCCACGTGCACAACATCAAGACCAAACGCTGGTGAACCGGGGAAGACCATGAGCATCGTCACCAAGAAGACCACCTTCCTCGGCTACCGTCGCGAGAACGGCCGCGTCGGGATCCGCAACCACGTCATCATCCTGCCGCTGGACGACCTGTCCAACGCCGCGGCCGAGGCCGTGGCGCACAACATCAAGGGCGCGCTGGCCATCCCGCACCCCTACGGCCGGCTGCAGTTCGGCGCCGACCTGGAACTGCACTTCCGCACCCTCATCGGCACCGGCTGCAACCCCAATGTGGCCGCCGTCGTCGTCATCGGCATCGAGGACGGCTGGACGCAGAAGGTGGTTGACGGCATCAAGGCCACCGGCAAGCCGGTGGTGGGTTTCGGCATCGAGCAGCACGGCGACCACGACACCATCCTGCGCGCCAGCAAGGCCGCACGCGAATACGTGCAGTGGGCCAGCGAGAAGCAGCGCGAGAAGTGCAGCATCAAGGAGTTGTGGGTCAGCACCAAGTGCGGCGAAAGCGACACCACCAGCGGCTGCGGTGCCAACCCGACCGTGGGCGACGCCTTCGACAAGCTGCACGCCCTGGGCAACTACCTGTGCTTCGGCGAGACCACCGAACTCACCGGCGGCGAACACATCGTGGCCGCACGCTGCGCCAACGACAAGGTGCGCGAGAAGTTCATGTTCATGTTCGACCGCTACCAGGAAGTGATCAACCGCCACAAGACCAGCGACCTGGCCGACAGCCAGCCCACCAAGGGCAACATCGCCGGCGGCCTGACGACGATCGAGGAAAAGGCTTTAGGCAACATCCAGAAGATCGGCAAGAAGTGCACGGTCGACGGCGTCATCGACAAGGCCGAGATGCCCACCCACCCGGGGCTGTGGTTCATGGACTCGTCCAGCGCCGCGGCCGAGATGGTGACGCTGTGCGCGGCCTCGGGTTACGTCGCGCACTTCTTCCCCACGGGCCAGGGCAACGTCATCGGCAATCCCATCCTGCCGGTCATCAAGATCTGCGCCAACCCGCGCACCGTGCGCACGATGAGCGAACACGTCGACGTCGACGTGACGGGCCTGCTGCAGCGCGTCATCACACAGGGTGAAGCCGGCGACAAGCTGCTGGAGTGCATGCTGCGCACCGCCAACGGGCGCCTCACTGCCGCCGAGGCGCTGGGCCACCGCGAGTTCGTGCTGACGCGGCTGTACGAATCGGCCTGACCAAGGAGCAGGGCATGGCGCGCATCGTCATCACCGAGTTCATGGACGAACGCGCCGTGGCGCGCCTGCACGCCGCGCACGACGTGCTCTACGCGCCGCAGCTGGTGGACGACGCGCCGCGCCTGCGGGCCGAGGCCGCAGGCGCAGACGTGCTGGTGGTGCGCAACCGCACGCAGGTGCGCGGCGAACTGCTGGCGGCGCTGCAGCGCTGCCGCGTCGTCGGCCGCCTGGGCGTGGGGCTCGACAACATCGACGTGGCGGGCTGCGAGGCGCGCGGCCTGCGCGTCATCCCGGCCACGGGCGCCAATGCGCTGAGCGTGGCGGAGTACGTGATCACCAGCGCGCTGGTGCTGCTGCGCGGCGCCTACCTCGCCACGCCGGCGGTGGCGGCCGGTCAGTGGCCGCGCGCCGCGCTGTCGAACGGGCGCGAGATCGCCGGCAAGACGCTGGGCCTGATCGGTTTCGGCGCCATCGGCCAGCTGACCTCGAAGCTCGCGCGGGCGCTCGGCATGCAGGTCATCGCCTTCGACGCGATGATGGACCAAGGCCATCCGGCCTATGCCGAACACGGCGTGCGCTGCACGGCACTGGACGAACTCGTCGGCAGCGCCGACGTCATCAGCCTGCACGTGCCGCTGCTGGACGGCACGCGCGGGCTCTTCGACGCTGCGCGGCTGGCGGCCATGAAACGCGGCGCAGTGCTCGTGAACACTGCGCGTGGCAGCATCGTCGACGAAGCGGCACTGGCCACTGCGCTGCGCAGCGGCCACCTCGGCGGCGCCGCCATCGATGTCTTCGGCAGCGAGCCGCTGGCCGCCGCCGCGCATTTCGTCGGCTGCCCCAACCTGCTGCTCACGCCGCACATCGCCGGTGTCACCGCCGAAGCGAATGACCGCGTCAGCAGCCTCATCGCCGACAAGGTGCTGGAGTTCCTGAAGTGAGACTCCCACTGCTCGACGTCGAAGCCCGCGTTGCCGCCGCGCTGCGCGCCGCGGGCGCCAGTGGCGCCATGGCCGAGGCCACGGCGGCGGCACTGGTGCTGGCCGAAGGACAGGGCCTGGGCTCGCATGGCCTGAGCCGTGTCGGCCAATACGCCACCCACCTGCGCAACGGGCGCGTCAACGGTGCCGCCGTGCCGCGCGTACTGCGGCGCAAGGGCGGCGCGCTGGTGGTCGACGCCGAAGAGGGCCTGGCTTTCCCGGCCTGCGCGCTGGCCGTGCAGGAAGCCGTGGCCGGCGCGCGCGAACACGGCATCGCCGTGGCCGGCGTGGTGCGCAGCCACCACTGCGGCGTGGTCGTCGACCATCTGCGCGCCGCGGCGGCGGCGGGTTTCGTCGGCCTGGGTTTCGCCAACTCGCCGGCGGCGATGCCGGCGGCGGGCGGCAGGCACCCGGTGTTCGGCACCAACCCCGTGGCCGCCATCTTCCCGCGCGGCGCGGCCGAGCCGCTGATGATCGACCTCAGCCTCAGCGAGGTGGCGCGCGGCAAGGTGATGGTGGCGGCCAAGGCCGGCAAGCCCATCCCCGAAGGCTGGGCGCTGGACGCCGCCGGCAACCCGACCACCGACGCGCAGGCGGCGCTGGCCGGCTCGATGCTCGCCATCGGCGCGGCCACCTCGTCCAAGGGCGCGATGCTGGCGCTGGTGGTCGAGCTGCTGGTCACCGCGCTGATCGGCGCCCACTTCGGCTTCGAGGCTTCGAGCTTTTTCGTCGACGAGGGCAACCGCCCCGGCATCGGCCAGGCCTTCATCGTCATCGACCCCGGCGCGCTGGCCGGCGCGGCGCACTATGTCGAGCGTGTCGACGTGCTGGTGGCCGAGATGCTGCAGGACAACGGCGTGCGGCTGCCCGGCGCGCGCCGCGCCGCGCTGCTGCGCCAGGCCCAGGCCGATGGCCTGGACGTGCCCGACGCCCTGCTGCAGGCCTGGCCTGCAGCATGACGCGCGCTCCAGAACCGCCGACCCCTCCCACCCCGCCCAGGAGCACCCACACCATGCAACGCCGTCACGTCCTCCAGACCTTGCCTCTGATGCTGCTGCCCGGCCTGGCCTGGTCGCAGGACTACCCCAAGCCCGGCGCCGCGCTGCGCTACGTGGTGCCCTTCCCGCCCGGCGGCCTCACCGACGTGATGGCGCGCCTGGTGGGGCAGAAGCTGGGTGAACGCTGGAAGATCAGCGTCGTCGTCGACAACAAGCCCGGCAGCGGCGGGCAGATCGGTGCGGCCGATGTCGCCAAGGCCGCGGGCGACGGCCAGACCATCCTGGCCATCACGATGACGCACGCGGCCAATGCCACGCTGTTCAAGGGCAAGGCCAACTTCGACTTCGTGAAGGACCTGCGCCCCGTGGCGCTGCTGGCCGGCAGCCCGATGCTGGTGGTGGTGCCTGCGGCCAGCCCGGTGAAGGACTTCAAGGACCTGGTCGCGCGCGCCAAGACGGCCAAGCTGAACGCCGGCAGCAGCGGCAACGGCACGCCGCCGCACCTCACGCTGGCGCTCTTCAACGACCTCTACAAGACAGACGTGCAGCACGTGCCCTACAAGGGCGGCGCGCCGTCGATGACCGATCTCATCGGCGGCCAGCTCGACGTCATCTTCTCCAACTTCCCCGAGAGCGTGGCGCACGTGAAGAGCGGCAAGCTGCGCGCGCTGGCCATCGCCAGCAGCGCGCGCCACCCGGCACTGCCCGACGTGCCCACCACGGCCGAGGCCGGTGCGCCGCAGCTGGCGGTGGAAAACTGGACCGCCATCATGGCGCCGGCCGGCACGCCCGACGCTGCGGTCGAGGCGCTGGGCGCCGAGGTCGTGCGCATCATGGCCGCGCCCGAGATCGAGGAGCGCGCGCGCACGCAGGGCTTCCGCGTCGACGCCCGCGGCCCGCAGGCCTTCGGCCGCTTCCTGGGCGACGAGGTGCAGCGCTGGGCGACCATCATCGCGGCGGCCAAGATCAGCGTCGAGTAGCGTTCAGGGTCCGGCCCTGGCCGCAAGGCGTGGCGGTCAGGCGCCCTCGTCGTCGTTGGCGGCGTCGCCGGCGGCACGCTCGGTCTGGGCCGCGTAACCCTCGCGGCCCATCGTCGCCACCGAAGCCGCCTGCGCCGTGGCGCGGCGCAACAGGCTCTCGGCGTCCTTGCCGTGTGCCGGGTACAGCGCCATGCCCACCGACGCCATCACCGGGCAGGGCTGGCCGGCCACCACCAGCGGCGGCTGCAGCGAGCGCATGAGCTTGGCCGCCACACGCTCGCCATCGGCCAGCGCCTCGAGGTGGCCCAGCAGCACGGCAAAGGCATCGGGGCCGACGGCGGCCACCACGTCGCCGGCGCGCAGGCCGCTGCGCAGGCGCACCGCCACCTTGCGGCGCAGGATGTTGGCGGCCTCGGCACCCAGCCTCGCGGCGGCACTGGCGTAGCCGTCGATGCGCAGCACCAGCAGCACCATCGGTGCCGGCACGCGTTCACGCAGCGCCAGCAGCTGCGTCATGTGTTCGAGCAGCTGTGCCTCGTGCGGCAGGCCGGTGGCCAGGTCGGTGGCGTAGGCGTTGCGCGCCAGGCGCTCGTGGCGCTTGCGCAGCACGGCATGGCGCACGGCACGCGGCAGCGCGGGGTCGTCGGCGGCAAGCACGTCTTCGACACCCAGGCCCATCAGCGTGGCCACGGCAGCGTCGTCGGCCACGCCGGCCGCATCGGCGAGCACGACCACGGCAGCGTCGAAGGCCGCGGGCGTGAGGTCGGCGCGTTGCATCAGTGCCGCCAGTGCGTCGGCGGTGGGCGCGCTCATCAGCACGCCGTCGTGGCTGCGCGCGGCGCTGGTGTCGGGCGCCTGCGCCACCTCGAAGCCGGCCGCGCGCAGGCGCTGCGCCACGCCGGGCGGCTGTGGGTCGACGAGCAGGATGGAGAAGGGACGCAGCGCCATGCCCGGATCATGCCGCAAGGCGCCCGGTGCGGACATCGAGCCGGCCGAGCCGCACAGGCAGCCGACCCGGGCCGCGTTGGACCCGGGCCCTGAGCCGCCCGCGGCCGACGCCGGCGCATCGCGCAATCACGGCCCGGCGAACCCTGGAGCGGGCGAAGGGAATCGAACCCTCGTCTTAAGCTTGGGAAGCTTCAGCTCTGCCATTGAGCTACGCCCGCGGGCGGCCCCGAGTCTAAGCGATCGCGAAGCGCGTTTGGCGCCCTTGACGACGCGCCGACGGCACCTCGCGGACACCTCGCCCGCCGGCGCAGCGACCGCCCGGCGCGGCGGCGAGCGCCGCCACGCAGCCCATGGCCATCAGTGCGCCAGCCCTCCAGAGGTTCGGCTTGATGGCCTGCTCCATCGGTCCATCACGGACCGAGATGCTCCCTGACGGCCGTCGCACTGCTTGCCCCGGCACCGCCGCATCTGCGGCCTGACCGGTGGCGTTGCCGTCCATCGACCCTGGACCATCGTGTGACCGCGCCGGCACGATGGATCGAGCCGGCTCAACGGCCCTCGGTCGAGTCGCAGCCCTGCCTTTGCGCCATGACAAGCGCGGCCCACGGCGCCATGCTGCGCACGGCGCGGGGCGGCTTAGCATGGGGCGGCGTGCCCTACCAGGGCACGGCAGGCTCGAGCCTCATGCAGCCCACCACTCTCCCCGCCCGCACCGCGCAGCCCGCCGGCGCACCGTCCCATCCCTACCAGTTGCTCGACGGCTGGGTGCACAGCCGCCTGGCCGACACCAGCCTGGGCCTGTCGCCTATCGCGCTGGCCCTGGCCCATGCCGACTGGGCCTGGCACCTGGCCACGTCGCCGGGGCGGCAGTTGCTGCTGGCGCAGCGGGCGCGCGAGCTGGGGTTGCAGGCCTGGTCGGGTTCGATGACGCCGGCGGCCCACACGCCGGACACGCCCGACGCGCCCGACGCGCCGGCAGACAGGCCCGAGCACGACCTGCGCTTCGACGACGACGGCTGGCAGCACTGGCCCTACCGGGCCTGGAAGGAAGGTTTCAAGGCGGCCGAGGCCTGGTGGCGCGAGGCCGCCGCGGTTGAGGGCATGTCGGCCCACCACCGGCACATGGTCGACTTCTTCGCGCGCCAGGGCCTGGATGCGCTGTCGCCAGCCAACGGCGCCCTCACCAACCCCGCCGCCGTGCAGGCGGCGATGGACTCCGGCGGGCTGAGCTGGCTCAAGGGCGGCCAGCGCCTGGCGCTGGACCTGCTGCAGGCCTGGCCCAGGCTGATGGCGCCGCCCGGCGCCGCCCCGCACCGCGCCACGGCACTCGCACCGCTGCCCTTCGCCGTGGGCAAGGACGTCGCCGTGACGCCGGGCAAGGTGGTCCATCGCAATCAACTCTTCGAGCTGATCCAGTACCTGCCCACCACGGCGCAGGTGCATGCCGAGCCGCTGCTCGTCGTGCCCTCCTGCATCATGAAGTACTACATCCTCGACCTCTCGCCGGCCAACTCGATGGTGCGCTACCTGGTCGGGCAGGGCTACACGGTGTTCATGATGTCCTGGCGCAACCCCGACGCCGGAGACCGCGGGCTCGGCATGCAGGACTACCTGCAACGCGGCGTCATGCAGGCCATGGCGGTGGTGATGGCGCAGGCCCGTGCGCCGCGCATCCACGCGCTGGGTTACTGCCTGGGCGGCACCTTCTTGGCCATCGCCGCGGCGATGATGGCGCGCGCCCGTCGCCTGACGGCCGCCGGCAGCCCGCCACCGCGCCGCCGCGGCGACGACCTGCGCCCCGACGTGCTGCCCGAGCTGGCCAGCGTCACGCTGCTGGCCGCGCAGACCGACTTCAGCGAGCCCGGCGAGCTGGGCGTGTTCATCGACGACGACCAGCTCAAGACGCTGCGCGCCTCGATGGCGCGCAAGGGCTTCCTCTCGGGCCGCGAGATGGCGGCCACCTTCCAGTTCCTGAATTCGCGCGACCTCGTCTGGACACGCAACACGCGCCGCTACCTGCTGGGCATCGACGAGGTGGGCAGCGACATGATGAGCTGGAACGCCGACGCGACGCGGCTGCCCGAGCGCATGCACAACGAGTACCTGGCGTCGCTGTTCCTCGACGACGCGCTGGCCGAGGGCCACTACCGCTGCGGCAGCGAGGGCGTGGCGCTGCGCGACATCGACATGCCGCTGCTGGTGGTGGCCACGCAGCGCGACCACGTCTCGCCGTGGCGTTCGGTCTACAAGATCCACCTGCTGACCGACACCGACACCACCTTCGTGCTCACCGCGGGCGGCCACAACGCCGGCATCGTCTCCGAGCCCGGCCACCGCGGCCGCAGCTACCAGATGGCGCACACGCCGCGCGGCCAGGGCTGGACCGACCCCGACGCCTGGCTGGCCGAAGCGCCGCTGCACCCCGGCTCGTGGTGGCCGGCGATGGCCGCCTGGCTGGCGCAGCACTCGTCGGGACTTCGCAAGCCACCGGCCATCGCGCGCACCAAGGTGCTTGGCGATGCGCCGGGCAGTTATGTCATGGTGCGGTACGCCGACTGAGCCCCGCCGATTGAGTCAACATCGCAACCTTGCCATGGCCTCGCACGACCAAGCCCTCATGAACCAGAAGCACGCGACCGAGTGGGTCGAGAACATCACCTACGACGAACTGAAGATCGGCCAGAGCGCCAGGCTGCTGCGCACGCTGACGCTGGCCGACATCAACGCCTTCGCGGCGGTGTCGGGCGACACCAACCCGGCCCACGTCGACCCCACCTATGCCAACGACACGCTGCTGCGCGGCGTCGTCGGCCACGGCATGTGGGGTGGCGCGCTGATCTCGGCGCTGCTGGGCACGCAGTTCCCCGGGCCGGGCACGATCTACGTCGAACAGGCGCTGCATTTCAACCACCCCGTGCGCATCGGCGACACGCTGGCCGTGACGGCCACCGTGATGGCCAAGGACGACGCCAGGAAGCAGGTCGAGCTGCGCTGCGAGGTCACCAACCAGAAGGGCGTGATGGTGCTGCACGGCACCGCGCGCGTGCTCGCGCCGACGCACAAGCTGCGCCTGCCGCGGCCGGGCCGGCCGCAGATCCAGCTCTTCGACCCCGAGGCGCGTTTTCGCGACCTGCTGGCGCTGGGCAACGGCATCGGGGCGGCGCGCTGCGCCGTCGTCCACCCCTGCGACGCCGAGTCGCTGGCCGGCGCCATCGATGCCGCGCGCTACGACCTGCTGATCCCGGTGCTGATCGGGCCCGAGGCACGCATCCGCCATGTCGCCGAGGCTGCCGGCATCGACCTCACCGGCACCGAGATCGTCTCGGTGCCGCACAGCCATGCCGCCGCGGCCGCCGCCGCCGAGATGGCGGCCAAGGGCGAGGTCGAAATCATGATGAAGGGCAGCCTGCACACCGACGAGCTGATCACGGCCGTGCTCAAGCAGCCCACGCTGCGCACCGGGCGGCGCATGTCGCACGTCTTCCGCTTCGACGTCGCGCTCTATCCCAAGCCGCTGCTCATCACCGACGCGGCCCTCAACATCTCGCCCACGCTGGCCGAGAAGGTCGACATCGTGCAGAACGCCATCGACTTCGCGCGCGTGCTCGGCGTGGACAGGCCCAAGGTGGCCGTCCTCTCCGCGGTGGAGACGGTGAACCCGGCGATCCCGTCGACGCTGGACGCCGCCGCGCTGTGCAAGATGGCCGACCGCGGCCAGATCAGCGGCGGCGTGCTCGACGGCCCGTTGGCCTTCGACAACGCCATCTCGCTGCACGCGGCGCAGGTCAAGGGCATCGTCTCGCCGGTGGCCGGCGACGCCGACATCCTGGCCGTGCCCGACCTCGAGTCGGGCAACATGCTGGCCAAGCAGCTCGAGTACCTGGCCGGCGCCTCGGTCTCGGGGCTGGTGCTGGGCGCGCGCGTGCCCATCGCGCTGACCAGCCGTGCCGACGGCCCACGCGCGCGCGTCGCCTCGGCGCTGCTGGCGCTGCTGGCCGCGCACGACGCGCGCCGCAGCCGCGCCCGCCAGGCCTGGCCGGCCTGAGCCGCAGGCGCCCATGGCCATCCTCGCCGTCAACGCGGGTTCGTCGACGCTGAAGTTCGCGCTCTATCCGCGCCGCGGGCGCGAGGTGGGCGCGCCGCTGCTCGACGGCTGCATCCAGGGCCTGGAGCCTGGCGGCCGGCCCCGCATGGCCTGGACCTGGCAGGGCCAGGCCCGCACGCAATCGCTGCCCCCCGTGCCGGGCGACACCTTCACGCACGCACTGCAGCAACTGGCCGGGCTGCTGGCCGGCCTGCCCGGGCTGCCCGCGCTGCCCGCGCTGGAGGCCGTAGCCCACCGTGTGGTGCACGGCGGCGCCGACTTCTCGGCCAGCGTCATCGTCACCGACGCCGTGCTCGAGCAACTGGCGCGGCTGGGCCCGCTGGCGCCGCTGCACCAGCCGCAGAACCTGCAGGGCATTCGCGCCTTCCGGCAGGCCTTCCCGGGGCTGCCGCAGGTGGCCTGTTTCGACACCGCCTTCCATGCCACGCTGCCCGAGCTCGAGCTGCGCTTCGCCCTGCCGCGCACGCTGTGGGCCGAGGGCGTGCGGCGCTACGGTTTCCATGGCCTGTCCTACCAGTTCCTGATGCAGACGCTGCAGCAGCACAGCGCCCGCGCCGGCGGCCGCGTGCTCATGGCCCACCTGGGCAACGGCGCCAGCCTGTGCGCGGCGCTGCAGGGCCGCAGCGTGGCCAGCAGCATGGGCTTCAGCGCGCTGGACGGCCTGATGATGGGCACACGCTGCGGCGCGCTCGACCCCGGCGTGCTGCTCTACCTGCTGGCCCAGGGCTGGACACAGGAACGCCTGCAGACGCTGCTGTACAAGGAAAGTGGGCTGCTCGGCGTCTCGGGCGTGTCGGCCGACATGCGCAGGCTGCGCGCCGACGGCAGCGCCCAGGCGCGTTTCGCCATCGATCTCTTCACGCACCGCCTGCTGCGCGAGGCTGGCGCGATGGCCGCCTGCCTGCAGGGCCTGGACCTGCTGGCCTTCACGGGCGGCATCGGCGAGCACGACGCGCTGCTGCGCGCCGACATCGGCCGCCAGCTTGCCTGGCTGGGCGTGCACATCGACGACGCCGCCAACACCGCCGCGGTGGGCGACGCGGTGTGCGCCATCCACGCCGAGCACAGCGCGGTCGAGGTCTGGGTCGTGCCCACCGACGAAGGCGGCGTCGCGGCGCGCGACGCCGCGGCCCTGTTGGGCTGACGCGCCTGCCCCGCTCGCCGCAAGACCCGCCGTCAGGCCGGCGGGGCCTTGCGCCACTACACTCGCGCCGCGATGAGCGAGCCTGCCGTGACCGACCCGACCGACACCACTGATGGCGCGGCCCGCGACGCCGTCGCGCCAGCCGGCCACCGGCCGATGCGCAGCTTCGTGCTGCGCGCCGGCCGCCTGGGCACCGGGCAGCAGCGCGCGCTGGAGCAGCTCGGCCCGCGTTACGTGCTGCCCTACACGGCACAGCGGCTGGACCTCGACGCCGTGTTCGGCCGCCGCGCCCCGCGCGTGCTGGAGATCGGCTTCGGCATGGGCGGCGCCACCGCCCAGGTGGCCGCCGCGCTGCCCGGCACCGACTTCATAGGCGTCGAGGTGCACACGCCGGGTGTGGGCGCGTTGCTGCGGCTGATCGGCGACGGCGGACTGACCAACCTGCGCCTGGTGCAGCACGACGCGGTGGAGGTGCTGGCCTACATGCTGGCCCCCGGGTCGCTGGCCGGCGCGCACCTCTGGTTTCCCGACCCCTGGCACAAGAAGCGCCACAACAAGCGCAGGCTGGTGCAGCCGGGCTTCGTGGCGCAGCTGGTCACGCGGCTGGCGCCCGGCGGCTACCTGCACTGCGCCACCGACTGGCAGCCCTACGCCGAGCAGATGCTCGAGGTGCTGGCCGCCGAGCCGCGGCTGGCCAACACCGCCGGCGATGCGTCGGGCTACGCCCCGCGCCCCGACTGGCGCCCGCTGACCAAGTTCGAACAGCGCGGCATCCAGCTCGGCCACGGCGTCTGGGACCTGGTCTTCACGCGCCGGCCGGAAGCGGCCGCGGCGCGCGCCCGGATAATCGCGCCATGAAGGTCTTCCACTGGGTCATGGGCTTGATCATCGCGGGCACGCTGCTGCCCTCGGTCTTCTACTTCCTGCTCTACGCCATGACCGGCGAGCCGGCCTGCGAGCGCCGTGCGCGCACGCTGTGGAACGTGGCGCGCGTGTTCGCGCTGGCCGGCTTCAACATCCTGGTCTGGGGCCACGTGCTCGCGGGCCTGTGGCAGATCTTCTTCCGCTAGACGAGGCCGGCGCGCCGCAGCCGCGCACGCAGCGCAGCCACTTCGTCCTCCAGGTCGGCCACCAGCGCCGCGAGTTCGGGCGCGGCGTCGAAGTCGCGCTCCAGCGCCAGCAGCCGCCGCGCGCGGCGCAGGTCGGCGGTGTCGAAGCGCAGGGCCTCGGGTGCGGGCATCGTGCGCGCCGCGAACAGCCCCTGCGCCAGGCGTTCGTGCAACCAGGGTTGGCCGACACCGGCCAGGCGGCAGAGTTCGCCGGCGTCGAGCCACAGCTCGTCGAGCAGCACCTCCAAGCCTTGTCGCGGCAGGTTCATGGCACCTCCTCGGCGCCGCTGCGCTCGGCCTGCGCCGCCGCCACGCGGCGGGCATCGAAATCGGTGAGCTCGCCGGCCATCTGTTCATAGAGCCTCTTCGCCCGCGGGTCGTAGGCGCTGGGCAGCACCACCTGCAGGCGGAGTTCGAGGTCGCCGGGCGTGCGCGCGGGCAGGCCGCGGCCGCGCACCGTCACGCTCTGCCCGCTCTGCGCGCCGGCGGGCACGCGCACCTTGAGCATGCTGCCATCGGGCAGCGTCACCGGCACCACGGCGCCCAGCGCGGCTTCCCAGGGCGCCACGGGCAGGTCGGTGACGAGGTCGGCGCCATCGAGACGGAAGTGCGGGTGCGGCCTGAAATGCACCTCGAGCAGCAGGTCGCCGGCGGGCGCGCCGCCCAGGCCTGGCCCGCCCTGGCCGGCCAGGCGGATCATCTGGCCGGCCTTGATGCCGGCCGGGATGTGCACGTCGAGATGGCGTTCGGCCAGCTGCACGCGGCCCTGCGCGTCGAGCTGCGGCAGCTTCAGTGCCAGCCGCCGCTGCGCGCCGCGCCAGGCGTGCTCGATGTCGAGCAGTATCTTGGCGTGGTGGTCTTCGCCGCGGGCGCGGTGGCCGCCGCCGTCCGGTGGCGCGCCGCGCGCCTGGCGCCGCGCGCCCTGGCCCGCGCGGCCCATGTGGCCGAACAGCTGCGCGAAGAAGTCGCTGAACTGGCCGGCGTCCATGCCCTCGGCGCCGGCGCCCGAGAACTCGAAGCCGGCATCCCAGTCGGGCGGCGGCGTGAAGCGTTCGCCGGCGTGATGGCCGCGGCCGATGGCATCGTAGGCGGCACGCCGTTCGGGGTCGGACAGCACCGCGTTGGCCTCGTTGATCTCGCTCATGCGCGCCGCGGCGTCGGCCTCCTTGCTGACGTCGGGGTGGTACTTGCGGGCCAGCTTTCGGTAGGCCTTCTTGATGTCGTCGGCGGTGGCGTCACGCGCCACGCCGAGCAAGGCGTAGTAGTCCTTGAACTGCACGGTTGCATGCCTCCGTAACCCGCATCTGGGTGCGGCCGCGGCGGAATCAAGCGGGGCTTGAAACGCTGGCGCCGGTCCCCATCATTTCTTCCACGCGGGGCGCCATCGACAGCCTCGCGCCCCGTTCCACCCGAAGGAGGATCCTCATGTACCGCAGCCTGTTTTCCGGCGACCTGTTCGCCGACATGGACCGCCTGCAGCGCCAGTTGCAGCAGGCCCTCGACATGCCTTCGCCCAGCATCCGCGGCTTCGCCGGCGGCTTCCCGGCGGTGAACGTCGGGCAGACGCCGAGCTCGACCGAGGTCTACGCGTTCGTGCCCGGCGTCGACCCGGCCACCATCGAGATCACGCTCGACCGCGGCGTGCTGACGCTCACCGGCGAGCGCGCACCGGCCGTCACCGGCAGCGACGCCAAGCTCACGCTGCACAGCAACGAGCGCTTCGACGGCCGCTTCCGCCGCGTCGTCAACCTGCCCGACGACAGCGACCCCCATGCGGTCAGCGCCGCCTGCCGCGACGGCGTGCTGCACGTCAGCGTCAAACGGCGCGAGGCGGCCCTGCCGCGCCGCATCGAAGTGCAGTGAGCGCCGGCGCGAGCCCGAAGCCCGAAGCCCGAACGACACCACCGTGATGGAGTGACACCATGAACAACCCCGTGATGAAGACCCGCGAAAGCGTGCCCGCGGCACGTGAAGAACGCACCCTGCTGCCGCCCGTGGACGTGCTCGAGGACGCCACCGGCATCACGCTCTATGCCGACCTGCCGGGCGTCGCCCGCGAGGGCCTGAACCTGAGCGTCGAAGGCGACACCCTGGCCATCGAGGGCAGCATGGCGCTGCCGCTGCCCGACGGCCTGCAGCCCAGCCATGCCGAGGTGCAGCAGTCGCGCTACCGGCGCCTGTTCACGCTCAGCAAGGAGCTCGACGCCGGCCGCATCGCCGCCGAACTGAGCCAGGGCGTGCTGCGCGTGCGCATCCCCAAGGCCGAGCACGCCCAGCCGCGCCGCATCGAGGTCAAGCTGGCCTGACCCCGCTTGCCGAGGTGAGTGCGCGCGCCCCGACGGGCGCGGGCGCTCACGCCGACCAGTTCACGATGCCGCCGTAGGCCGTGGCCAGCACGATGAGGCCGAAGGCGATGCGGTACCACGCGAAGACCTTGAAGTCGTGCGTGGCCACGTAGCGGATGAGCCAGCGTATGCACAGCAGCGCGCTGAAGAACGACACCACCAGACCGACGGCGAACATCGGCAGGTCGTGCAGGTGCAGCGCGTCGCGCTGCTTCCACACCGAGTACGCGCCGGCGGCCATCAGCGTGGGAATGCCGAGGTAGAAGCTGAACTCGGCCGCGCAGCGGCGCGAGAAGCCCAGCGTCATGGCGCCGATGATGGTGGCGCCCGAGCGGCTGGTGCCCGGGATCAACGCCAGGCACTGCAGCAGGCCCACCTTCAGCGCGTCGAGCGTGCCCATGTCGTCGACCGTCTCGACGCGGGCGCGGCGCGTGCCTTCGAGGTCGCGCTCGCCAAAGCGCTTGTGATGCCAGCGCTCGACGATCAGGATGGCGATGCCGCCGACGATGAAGGCCAGCGCCACCGGCACCGGCTTGAACAGGTGGGCCTTGACCAGCTGGCCGAGCGTCAGCCCGAGAAACGCCGCCGGAAGAAAGGCGACGAAGACGTTGCGCACGAAACGCTGGGCCACGGGGTCGCTGGCGACGCCGCGCACGGTGGCCAGCAGGCGCTGGCGGTACTGCCAGACGACGGCGAACATGGCGCCGGTCTGGATCGCGACGTCAAAGACCTTGGCCGTCTCGCCGGTGAAATCGAGCAGCGAGCCTGCCAGGATGAGGTGCCCGGTGGACGAAATGGGCAGGAACTCGGTGAGCCCCTCCACCACGCCCATCAGGGCGGCCTTGATCAACAGCACGGGGTCCAAGTTCGGGGCTCCAATGGGGAAAGTAAGGAGGCGCAGGGCGCCATCAACGCCGCATCAACGAAACATCAGCGCGGCGCGGCGGCAGGCGGCACCGGCACGAAGGTGATCTCGAGCCCGTCCGGCGTCACGACCACGCCGGCAGGCTCGAAACCCTTGGCGCGCAACTGGGCCAGGCGCTCGGCAGGCAGGCGGTAGATGCTGCTGGCCTCGAGCACGCGCTCGGCCAGTGCGGCGCCCAGGCGCTCGGTGGTGCTGCGCTCGAGCGTGCCCGGGTTGGCCAGCGCCAGATCCTGCACCCGTACCTGCGACAGGCGCAGCGTCTGGTCGGCGGCGGACCAGCGCAGTTCGCTGTCGAAGCTCAGCTGGCCCTGCCAGCGGCCGGCGAAGACGCGGTTGAGCAAACGCACGTCGACGACGGCGGCGACACGGTTACGCTCAGGCAGCAGGCGCAGGCGCGGAGCGTCCACGGTGACGTCGAAGATCTCCAGCAGCGAGCGTTCGAGGGGGAAGTGGCGCTCCATCAGCCGCGAGATCTCGGCCTCGCCGAGCGTCAGCCTCGGCGGGCCGCCCAGGCCGGCGCAGCCGGACAGCGCCATCGAGGCCGCGCCAGCCAGGCCGAAGAGGACATTGCGGCGCTGCATCGGGCCATTCTAGAAGTCGGCTGCAGCCGCGACCGCGGCTTGACCCGCGCACGGCCAGCAAAGTACATTACTGACCAGTCAGTCATTAATATGAACATCACCCGATCGAAAACCGCGCCCAAGGAACCGGCCCCGCGCCAGCGCCGCAAGCAGGCGCGTCCCCAGGAGTTGCTGGACGCCGCGCTGGCGCTCTTCGTCGACAAGGGTTTTGCCGCCACGCGCGCCGAAGAGGTGGCGCAGCGCGCCGGCGTCTCCAAGGGCACGCTCTACCTCTACTACCCGAGCAAGGAAGAGTTGTTCAAGGCGGTGGTGCGGCAGACGCTGGGCGCGCTGATTGCCGAAGGCATCGAACTCGTCGACCAGTTCGAGGGCAGCAGCGCCGACTTGCTGGGATGCCTGATACACATCTGGTGGGAGCGCTTCGGCAACACGCCGGCCGCAGGCATCCACAAGGTGGTGGTCGCCGAGGTGCGCAACTTCCCCGAACTCGCGCAGTTCTACAGCGACGAGGTCATCGTGCCGGCCGACCGCATGTTCGGCAACTGCATACAGCGCGGCATAGAGCGCGGCGAGTTCCGCCCCATGCCGCTGCACGAGGCCGCGCACTCGCTGATGGCGCCGCTGCTTTTCATGGTGCTGTGCCGGCACTCGTTAGGCTGCTGCAACATCTGCGGCGGTGTCGAGGTCGACCCGGAACTGATGCTGAAGACCCATATCGACCTCGTGCTGCGCGGCCTGGAAGTGCGGCCCAGTGCCGCCGCTCCATGACCCGCGACTCCGTCATCGCACGGCCGGCGCCGGCGCAAGCCGCCGTCGGGGTGCAAGCCTAAACTTCGTGCTTTGCACCCCGCACGCCCAGCCGACGCCATGAATACCGAACTCGCCCGCTTCAACATGATCGAGCAGCAGATCCGCCCCTGGGAGGTGCTCGACCAGGCCGTGCTCTCGCTGCTGGCCACCGTGCGCCGCGAGGACTTCGTGCCGCCGGCGATGCGCGCGCTGGCCTTTGTCGACACCCAGGTGCCGCTGGGTGAGGGGCAATGCATGCTCGAACCCAAGGTCGAGGCGCGGCTGCTGCAGGAACTGCAGGTGCAGCGCCACGAGAAGGTGCTGGAGATAGGCACCGGCAGCGGCTTCATGGCCGCGTTGCTGGCCCATCGCGCGATGCGCGTGCTGACGCTCGAATGCCGGCCCGCGCTGGCCCGGGCGGCGCGCGAGCACCTGCAGGCCAGCGGCATCGCCAACGTCAAGGTCATCGACGTTGACGCCGCCGACGGCGCGCGCGGCCTGCCGGGCGAGGCGCCCTTCGACGTCGTCCTGCTGTCGGGCTCGGTGTCCGAGGTGCCGCCCGCGCTGCTGCAGCAACTGAAGGTCGGCGGCCGGCTGGCGGCGGTGGTCGGCGACGAGCCGATCATGCGCGCCCGCCTCTATACCCGCGTCGGCGAAGCGGCATGGTCGCAGTCCGACCTCTTCGACACCGTGGCGCCCCGGCTCGAAGGTTTTGCCGAGCCGACGCGCTTTCACTTCTGATGCCCGCGATCCCGCTCACCGGCCCGGCCGCCCGCGCCACGCACTCACCGTTCGTCGCCCCGCCGCGGGCGCCGGGCACCGGCTGCATGCAGGTCGTCGCATGGCCGCAGCGGGCGAGGACCCGCCCCCGCTATAACCTCGCCGGCCTGCCCGCCGCCGGCCGCCGACCCGATGCCGCCCGCTGCAACACGGGCACTGATCATCCCAAGGAACCCGCATGCGTTCGAATCTCTCCCCCCGGCCTTCGACCCTGGCCGCCGCGCTGCTGATGACCCTGCCGGGCTTCGCGCTGGCGCAAAGCCTGCAAGAGCTCTACGACGCCGCGCGGGCCTTCGACGCCACCTACCTGGCCGCCAAGGCCAACGCCGCGTCGGTCGAGTACCGGGCCGCGCAGGCCGAGGCGCTGAGGAGGCCGTCGCTGGCCGCTACCGCCGGCGCCAACGCGACGCGGAGCGAAGTGCCGGTCTTCGGCGTCAGGAACACCAAGACGGTGTCGGGCGCGCTCAACGGCCGCTACCCGCTGTTCAACCGCGCCAACGACGCCAGCGTCGAGCAGGCGCGCAAGTCGCTGGTCACGGCGCAGGCCGACCTCGACACGGCCGAGCAGGACCTCATCGTGCGCGTGGCCCAGGCCTACTTCGACGTGCTGGCCGCGCAGGACACGCTGGCCACCACGCGCGCCAACAAGGCCGCCACCGCCGAGCAGCTGGCCTCGGCCAAGCGCAACTTCGAGGTCGGCACCGCCACCATCACCGATACGCGCGAGGCGCAGGCCCGTTTCGACCTCGGCACCTTCCAGGAGCTGGCCGCCGAGAACGACCTGCGCACCAAGCGCCTGGCGCTGGACACCCTGGTCGGGCGCAATGACGTCACGCCCAAGCCACTGCTGGCGCCCGTGGTGCTGCCGCCGCCGGTGCCCGCCAACCCCGAGGAGTGGGTGACGCTGGCCGACCAGGGCCACCCGCTGGTGCGCCGCGCGCGCATCGGCCTCGAGGTGGCGGAACTGGAGACCTCGAAGGCGCGCGCCGCCGGCAGCCCCACCGTCGACGCCGTAGGCGCGCTCTCGGCCACCGAAACCCGGGGCACCCTGCAGACGTTCATCCCCACCGCCGGCGTTACCACGACGGCGAGCATCGGCGTGCAGATGAACTGGCCGCTGTACACCGGCGGCGCGACGCAGAACCGCGTCAAGGAAACGCTGCTGCTCGAAGAAAAGTCGCGCAACGACCTCGAGGCCGCACGCCGCGGCGTCGGCCAGGGCACGCGCACGGCGTACTTCGGCGTGCAGTCGGGCCTGTCGCAGGTGAAGGCACTCGAAGCCGCCGAATCGTCGAGCCAGCTCGCGCTGGAAGCCACGCAGCTGGGCTACAAGGTCGGCGTGCGCGTCAACCTCGACGTGCTGAACGCGCAGCTGCAGCTCTTCCAGACGCGGCGCGACCTGGCCAAGGCGCGCTACGACGTGCTGGTGGGCAGCCTGAAGCTGCGCCAGGCCTCAGGCCAGCTGGCACCGCCCGACATCGACGCCGTCAACCGCCTGCTGGCCAAGTAGGGCGAGGCCCGGGCCGGCCGGCACGGCCGGCTTCGCGTTTCTTCACCTGGCGCGCACACACGGCAGCCAAGCCGTCGGCGACACTGCGCGCCTCGGAGGGCCGCCCGCCATGAACAACGCCAGCCTCGCGGCCGTCGCCGCCCATCGATTCGGACTCGGCGAGCGCAGCCTGGCGCCCGTCGGCGACGATCCCGCCGGGTGGCTGCTGGCCCAGCGCGGGCCGGCCGATCCGCAACGCGGCAGCGAGCTGACCACCGTCGCGCAGGGCCTGCGCAAGTACGCCGAGTTCCTGGCCCGGTTGCGCGAACCCGCCAACGCCGCGCGCGCCGATGCCCAGGCCACGGCCGCCGCGCAGCTGCGCGACGTCGTGCAGGCCGACGTGCGCGCACGCCTGGGCACCGCGGCCACCAGCACGCGCCCCTTCGCCGAACGTCTGGCGCTGTTCTGGGCCAACCACTTCACCGTCTCGCTGGCCAAGAACGGCGTGCGCGGCGTTGTCGGTGCCTTCGAGCGCGAAGCGATACGCCCACACATCGCCGGCCGCTTCGAGACCCTGCTGCAGGCCGCCGTCACCCACCCCGGCATGCTGCGCTATCTCGACAACGACCTCTCGGCGGGACCGGATTCGACCGTCGTGCGGCGCCAGGCCGCAAGGCCGCGCGAGCCCGGCATGCCCGGCCCGCGCATCACCGGGCTGAACGAGAACCTGGCGCGAGAGATCCTCGAGCTGCACACGCTGGGTGTGGCCGGCGGCGGTGCGGCCTACGGCGGCTGGGGCGGCTACACGCAGGCCGACGTCACCGCCTTCGCCGGTGTACTCACCGGCTGGCGCATCCCGGTGCGCGAGCTGATGCAGGGCGCCGATGTCGCGCCCAGCCGCTTCGATGGCGCGTGGCACCAGCCGGGCGGCAAGACCGTGCTGGGCCAGCGCTACGGCGCCGGCCCCGAGGCCTTGCCTGCGGTGCTGCGCGACCTGGCGCGCCATCCGTCCACGGCGCGTTTCGTCTGCAGCAAGCTGGCGCGCCACTTCGTTGCCGACGACCCGCCGCCGGCCCTGGTGGCGCGGCTCGAGGCCGCCTGGCGCGACAGCGATGGTGACCTGGCCGCCGTCACCCGCAGCCTGGTGGCGGCGCCCGAAGCCTGGGCCCCGTTGCCTGCCAAGCTGAAGACACCCGAGGAGTTCGTGATCAGCAGCGTGCGCCTGCTCGGCCTGGGCGCTGCGCCCTTCGCGCGCGTGGCCGACGGCGGCATCGGCGCGCTGGGCCAGCGTGTGCAGGCAGCGCCCTCGCCCGCGGGTTGGCCCGACCGCGCCGACGACTGGCTGGGCCCCGACGCGGTGTGGAAGCGTGTCGAGTGGGCGACACGGCTGTCCTCGCGCATGGGCCGCCAGGTCGATGCGCGGGCACTGGCCGCTGCCAGCCTGGGGCCGCAGTTGCAGGCGTCCACCGCGCGCCAGGTCGAACGCGCCGCCGACGGCCCGCAGGCACTGGCGCTCTTGTTGCTCGCCCCCGAATTCCAGCGGCGATAGATGGAGCCCCCGAGCTCGCTTGCGCTCGCTACCCCCCGAGGGGGGCGAGCCGGACGAATGGCAGTCCCTGCGGACTGCCATTCGCCTGCGAGCGCCCGCGGCGTCCTCGCCGCGGGCCGTCCGCCTACGGCCCGGCGAAGCCGGTTCCGTGGCGGGAAGCTTGATCTTGCCCGCGCGCTGTCTGCGCAGCGAACCGGAACGACATCACGGAGCCCACCTCGATGAACACCCGTCGCCATCTCCTGCAAGCCGCCCTGGCCGGCGCGATCGCGCCCTGGGCGCGCCTGGCCGTCGCTGCCGCGCCGCCGGCCACGGGCCACGACCTGCCGCGCTTCGCCTTCGTGATCCTGCGCGGCGGCATGGACGGCCTGAGCGCCGTGCCCGCCATCGGCGACCCCGCGTTTGCCGAGGCGCGCGGCCCGCTGGCGGGTTTCGTCGGCGAGGCACTGCCGCTGCACGGCCCGTTTGCGCTCAACCCGCTGCTGCCGCAGCTGCACACGATGTACGGCCGCGGCGAGCTGGCGGTGCTGCACGCCACCGGCCTGCCCTACCGCGAGCGCAGCCACTTCGACGCCCAGCAGGTGCTGGAAAGCGGCGGCACACGGCCCTTCGAGTTCAACACCGGCTGGCTGGGCCGCGCGCTGCCGGGCACGGCGATGCGCGCCGTGGCGCTGGAGACTGCCGTGCCGCTGGTGCTGCGTGGCCCGTCGGAAGTCGACACCTGGGCGCCCAGCGTGCTGCCCGAACCCAGCGCCGATCTCGTCGCCCGGCTCGAGGCCCTGTACCGCGGCGACCCGGTGCTGGCGCAGGCGCTGGCCCGCGCGCGCGGCCTGCGCGGCGAGATGGCGATGTCCACAGGCGACGCTGCGAGTGGCGGCATGGCCGGCCGCGCCGGCGGCGCCAACGCCGCGCGCGGCAACGCCGTGACGCTGGCGCGCAAGGCGGCCGAGTTCCTGCAAGGCAGCGCCCAGGTCGCGGTGCTCGAACTCGGCGGCTGGGACTCGCATGCCAACCAGGCGCTGCCGCAGGGCGCGGCGTCGAACAACCTGCGCACGCTCGACGCCACGCTGGCGGCGCTGCGCGAGGGCCTGCTGCCCGGCGGCGCCTGGGCGCGCACAGCCGTGCTGGTGGCCACCGAGTTCGGGCGCGAGGTCGCCGTCAACGGCACCCAGGGCACCGACCACGGCAGCGGCGGAGCGGCCTTCGTGCTCGGCGGCGCGGTGCGCGGCGGCCGCGTGCTGGCCGACTGGCCGGGGTTGGCGAAACACGAGCGCTTCGAAGGCCGCGACCTGCGCATCACCACCGACCTGCGCGCCGTGATGCGCACGCTGCTGCACGAGCACCTGCGGGTGGCACGTGCGACGCTGGATGCCAGCGTGCTGCCGGGCAGCGCCGGCCTGCCGCGGCTGGACCTGTTGCGGGGCTGAACGCGCCGCGCGGCCGCTGCATGGCGCGGGCCCGGCTCGGCAGCGCGTGCTGTGGATAGGGCCCTAAGGGGTACAGGCGCTCATCCCAACGGGATGTCGCTGCAGGAACCGGCGCCCCTCAGCATGAGTCAGGTGCCCGCCCGAGGCAGGGTGGCACGCCGAAGACATGCGAGCCAGGCAGGGATGCGCGCCGCGCGCCGTCCACCGCCGCGGCTTCAGCAATTACAACCGAGCAGGAGACGCGCAGTGAAGGTATCCGTTGACCAAACGAAGGGCATTCGCCGCATTGCACTGGAGGGTCGTCTGGATGCCGCTGGCGCCCAGGCCGCCGAATCCGAGTTCAACGCCGCGGTCGACGCCGGTCCCAAAGTGATCGTCGACTCGACCCAGGTGCCGTTCATCGCGTCGCTTGGTATCCGCATGCCGGTGGCCGCCTCTCAGTCGCAGGCCAAGGCCGGCGGCAAGCTGGTGCTCGCCGGGCCCGACGAGATGACCCTGCGCATCCTCAGTACCACCGGCATCGACCCGCACGTGCCCGTGCGCGCCACGGTCGACGAAGCCTTGGCGCTGTTCTGAAGTCATCGCCGTCCCGGGCTCTGTGCGCCTGCGGTCAGTGAGCACGCTGCGCTTCGCGACGAGTCTCGGCTGACCGGTGACAAGACACCGCGTGCTGCTCGGGCCCTTGGGCCCCGAGTGGGTCAACGACACGAGCCTGTGGCTGCAGGCCCTCGGCGCCGAGTTTGGGCTGGCACCCGATGACCAGCACCGCCTCGAGCCGTGTGGGGAGGAGCTGGCGACCCATGG
>PNKD01000013.1 GCA_013822265.1 Leptothrix sp. (in: b-proteobacteria) | reverse complement strand
GCCCTGATGGCCTACATCTGCCAGCGCATCGTCGGTCAGATCGGCCTGCCAACCCCACCGCCGACGCTCGCGGCGCCCGGGTAACTGCTGTTTTTAGGATGAAGACCATCGTCATCGGCGTCATGTCCCAGGAACAGATCCGGGCCCGCACGATCGCCATCGCCAAAGGCGAGTACCAGCCCAAGCCGGGGGAGCCCAAGATCTGGTTCACCTCCATGATGTCGGTGGCCGAGGTGCTCAGCGAGCGGAACCGCGCGCTGCTGAAGGTCATCAGGGAGACCAACCCGGCTTCCATGGCCGTGCTGGCCAAGACCACGGGGCGGCAGCCTGGCAATCTGTCGCGCACCTTGAATACGATGTCGCGCTACGGGCTGGTAGATCTCCAGCGCGACAAGACGCACGTAAGACCGGTGGTGAAGGCGACTGGGTTCCGCATCATCGCCGCGGCCTGATGTTGTGCGTCACTGCCTTGAGCTGCGAACGACGAGACTCCGTCGTCGGGGCAGGGCGGTGGCTGGCCAACGGGTTACCAGCGCAAGAAGTGGTCGAGTGGCAGTGAGCGTTCGCGCCAGGCTGGCGCCCTTTGGGCCGCCAGCCGAGGCGATGCAGATCGGCGGCGGTGGCTGCCGGTCGCCAAGAGGCCGCCACGGCGGCCTGCTTGACAGGGGGCAGTACGCTGCGCAGCATAAACAAACGGGCATGGCATGCAGCCCTTGCCGACCAAACCGAGAAAGGTGCATCTCACATGTCCGACGCACGCAGACGCTGGCTCAGCCGCTGGCCACTCCTGGGCGCTGCACTCGCAGGCGGCGCCGCGCTCGCGGCGCCTGCGCGGCCGGCGCCCGCGGCCAAGGAGGCGCGCATGCCGGGCGATCCGCCCGAGCACCGCGTCGTCTACCAGCTCAACGAGGCCGAACCGGGCTACATCGAGCACATCCTGGTCTCGGTGGGCGCGATGATCGGCAAGTACGAGGACAACGTGGCCATCGTCGTCGTCGTCTTCGGCCCCGGCATCCACCTGCTGGCGCGCAAGCCGCGCCGTCCGGTGCCGCAGACCCTGCGCGAGCGTGCCGCCGGCCAGGCGCGCGACTACGGCGTTCGTTTCATCGCCTGCGGCAACACCATGAAGCCTTATGGCTGGACGGCGGCCGACATGCTGCCCTTTGCGCAGATCGAGCAGGTCGGCGCGGCTGCGCTGATGGAATTGCAGGAACAAGGCTACGCCTACATCGCCTGGTAGGCGGGGCGGGCCGCCGCGGCCAGCTTGGCGCCGCCCAGGCCGCGCTACGGCTCACACCGACCGCAGGATGCCGATGCCGCCCCAATGGGCGCCGGCGCGCTGGCGCGTCACCCGCGTTGCCTGCAGCTCGGCCCACACTCGGCTGACGGCGCAGCGGTTCTGCGCGTGCCAGTCGGAGTCGACGATGTCGTGCAGCGCGACCGTGCGCGCGCCCGCCGCCAGCGCCAGCGCGACATCACGCCGGCAGGCCGCGTAGCCATGCTCGCCGTCGATGTATGCGGCGTCGTGCGGCGTGCCCAGGGCCTGCAGCACGCCCGGGGTGGCGCTGTCGGCGTCGAGGTGATGCAGCGTCGCACCGAAGGCCTGGCGCGCCTCGTCCGCCAGCCGGTGCAGCAGCGGTGCCGGGCCGGCATGCAGCGTGGTGATGTGCAGTGGCAAGCCGCGCTGCGCCCAGCGCCGCGCCACGTGCCACTGCACGGCGCCGTCGGCAGCGCCGATCACCAGCAGCCGGCGCATGCCGGCCGCGGCCATCTCGTCGAGCCACCAGCCGAACTCGTCGGGCTTATGTTCCAGCCGCGGCGTGGCCAGCCCGTCGAAGGGCGCCGGCCGTGCCAGGTCATGCGGCACCGCCACGCTGCGCTGCTGGCGCCGCCACTGCGCCACGGCGGGGTCGCCGCGCTGCTTCCAGAAGCGCTCGTGGTAGGGCAGTTCGCGCAGGCCGTCGAGCAGCAGGCAGCCGGCCTCGCGGCGTGAGAACAGCATCCCAGGCCAGGCCTCGACGCCGCCGTAGAAGGGCGGCACTTCCGACCATCGGCGGCTGAACACCGGCCCGTGGCGGAACCAGAAGAAGGTGCCGCTGTAGTGCCAGTCACCGACATGCTGGTGGTTCGCGAAGCGGCCATGGCGGCGCAGCATGCCGCTCATCGCGTGGCCGTCGAGCTGCGCGCGCACCGCCGGCCAGTGGTCCAGCATCACGGTGTACTGCGCCTCGGCCCAGCGGCGCACCGCCGGCGGCAGCTGCGGCTCGTACTTCACGCCCTTGGCGTGGGCGTAGAAGCTCACGTCGTCTTCATCGGTGCCGGCCAGGCCCTGCAGCAGGTGCGGGAAGGTGGCCGCCTCGCCGCGGGCATCGTTGGGCAGCACGGTGAACTCGCAGCCGTGGCCGGCGAAGGCGGTGCGCACGGTGGCCTCGTCCTCCGAGCGCTCGTCGGTGACGACACCGATAAGGCGGCGGCCATTGAAGAGGTCGATGCGCCGCAGCAACTGCTCGACGTTCCAGCGCCAGGTGCTGCCGCGCACCGGCCACAGGTGGTAGAGCAGGTGGCGGCGTGGCGTCTGCGCAAAGGGCTTCAGCGACTGGCGTTCGACGGGTCGCGGCGGCGGCGTGAACGTGAAGACGTGGCTGCCGGGCGGTGGCGGCGGCACGGGCTCAGGCATCGGGGCATCGCCCAGCGCCAGCCGCAGCGCCTGCATCAGCCGGTCGGCGTAGGCGTGGCCGGCCAGGCGGCTGCGGCAGTCCGTGCGCAGCGCGGCCAGGCGGGGCCGGTTGGCCAGCAGCTCGCCCACCAGCGCCGGCAGTTCGTCGGGCTGCCGGAACTGCGGCAGCGCCGGGAAGATGCGGGCCATCTCTTCGCGCGCTTCCGACACCACCAGCGCGCCGCAGGCCAGGGCCTCGTAGATGCGCGGGTTCATGGCCGTGGCCTGCAGCGCCGCCGCGTTGTAGTGGTGGCGGTCGCGGAAGACGTTGAGCACGATCTCGGTCTGCTGGTAGAGCTGCGCCGTCTGCGCCGGTGGCACCACGGGGGCGAGCATCAGCCGGCGCAGCCGTGTGTCGCGCCAGGGCCCGCCCACCACGTAGCCCAGCAGCCCGGCCTCGGCCAGCGGCAGCAGGCAGCGCTCGCGGGTCGGGCTGGCGCCGCCGATGAAACCCGCGGCACGCGGGCGCGGCGCGGCGGGGTCGCAGTGCACCACCGGGTCGTAGGCCATCGGCAGGAAGTGCGCCGCCGTGCCCGGCGCGGCGTGGCGCGCGAGCGTTGCCGCATCGTTGACGAACACGGCGTCGAAGTGATGCGACCAGGCGGCGGTGTCGTCGACCTCGTAGGGCTCGTCGACCAGCCACACCGCGGTTCGCCACGGCGCGCCGCGCCAGGCCGCGAGTTCGCGGCTCCAGCGTTGCACGAAGCGGCGGCCGTGCACCACCAGCACCAGGTCGGGCCGGAACCGTGCCACGCGCTGCGGCAGCAGCGGGTCGTCGCAGGCGGCCTCGGCGTGCGCCAGGCCCAGCGCCTGCGCGGCATGGCGCAGCCCTTCGTCGAAGACATTGCCGACGGTCTGGAAGCGGTAGGAGACGATGAAGACGCGGCGCGGCGCGGCCGCAGTGACGGGCAGCGGTGGTGTCGCCGCGGCCGGCATGGGAGCGGGGGCCCCCGACGTCTTGGCCACCGCGCCCGCCGGGCTGCCCGTGGGCCGTGGCACCGACGGCGGCACCGGCCATGCCGAGGCCGCGCCCAGCCAACTCGCCAGGTCGGCACGCGGCACGCTCGTCAGGCGGCTGCTCGGGCTCAGGTTGACGAGCTCGACGCCGCGCGCCGCCAGCGCCCGCGCCAATGCGCCGTACTCGGCATCGATCTGCGCCAGCCGGCCGGCCAGTGGGTGGCGCCCGGTAGCGCCGAAAAAGTGGTGCTCGGTGAAGTCGACGCCGATGAGGCCGATGCGTTGCGCCCCCATCAGCGCCGCCAGGCCCACCGCGACGTAGGGCGAGTTCTGCGTGTAGTGCAGCGCCTCGTCGCCGGCGTCGTCGGTGCCGCCGCGCTGGCCAAGGCCGAAGCGCACCACCGGCGGGTTCACCGGCCCGAGCGCCAACTGCGTGAACAGCGCCGTCGCACGCGACGCCCGCACATGCTGGAAGCGGCCGCCGCGAAACTGCTGCGGCGGGTTGACCACCACCAGGTAGGTCGGGTCGAAGTGGCGGCCGACGTCGTTGACGCCGATGCTCACCAGCCCCGGCTGCGCAGGCAGCGCCAGCAGCGACGGCCCGCAGCCGCACACCAGCAGCGAAGCGCCCGCGTGCCGCTGCCGCCAGGCACCCAGCGCCGAGCCCTCTGGCGGCGTCGCATCGGCTGCCGGCCATGTGCTTTGCGCACCCACGGTGCCCATTCAGGGGTAGCCCGCGGTGATGTTGGCCACCGTGTCGCGGCCGCGCGCGGCGATGCCGCGGAAGCGGGCTGCGGGGTCGTTCTCGAGCTCGGTGGGTCGGCTGGGCCTGGGGCGCAGCAGCTGGTAGTTCCAGGCCAGGTGGCGCGCGAACTCACCTTCCAGCGCGTGCGCGCGCGCCGGCACCGCGGGTGCCGCGCCGCTGTAGCTCACCCGAACCTCGTAACGCACCCAGCGCCCCGCCTGCACCAGCCCCTTGACGCTGCGCTCCACGGCCGCGAGGTGGTTGCCGTTGGCGCTGGGCGTGATGGGCGTGAGGTTGCGCCAGTCGTTGCCCGGGCCGCCGATGTGGTGGTTCAGCAGGTGGCCCAGGCGGTACAGGCCCTGCCGGCTGCCGATGCGCGCGCGCAGCTGGCCGCGCAGGCTGTCCGAGACGACCGTGCCGTCCGTCTTGTCGTTGCCTATCGGGTCGGCCACCATGCGCGTGCCCCAGCCATGGCTGTTGACGGCCGAGAAGGTGACGCGGCTGGTGAAGCGACCTCGCCCCACCCCTTCCTCGACCAACTTCTGCGTCAGCCGCTGCCCGCGTGGATTGACCTCGCCCACCACGGCCCAGTGTTCGCCTTCGGGCACCGCGTCCAGGCGGCGCAGGTTGTGGCGAAGGCGCAGCGCCGCCAGTACAGGGGAGATGAGCGCCAGGCCGACGCGCGAGCCCGATAGGCGGTTGACCGCCGCCGTGCCCTCGCGCAGGCCGTTCTCCAGCCGCTGCTGCGGGGTGGCGGCGGCATCGCCGCCCAGCGCCCGGCTGGCCAGGCTGGCGGCCTGGCGGCGTATCCAGTCCACCGCGCGGTCGAGCATGCCGTCGACCGCGCCCTGCAGTCGACGGAGCGTGGCGGTGACCTGCCCGGCCACGTCGCCCAGGCCGATGAAGCGGGCCAGGAAGTCGAGGATGACCGGAATGGTGCGCGCCATCGTGCGCTCGACGAAGCCGGCCGCCGCACCCATGGCGCCGGCGGCGATGCTGGCGATGGAGATCACCACCGACTCCACCAGTTCCAGGATCTGGTTCATGCGCTGCACGAAGAACTGCAGCGTGGTGTAGGTCTTGATGATCGCCTGGATCACCGCGCCCACCGGGTTCAGCATCGACAGCAGCTGCGTGATGCCGGCCATCACGAGGCGTTGCTGAATGAAGCTGCGTATGGCGCCCAGGGCGCTGTCGCCAAGCGTGCCGAAGAACTCGGTCACGCGCTCGCGCAGCGCCGCCACCAGGCCGCGTTCGCGCACGTCCTGCAGCAGCCGCATGCCACCCTCCAGCAGGCCCACCACGCGCTCGCCCATCAGGTTGACGAGCTTGCTGCGCACGCGCGCCCAGGTCAGGCCCAAGATCTGCAGCACGAAGCCGATGATTCCGGGCAAGTCCCAGCGCTCGGGCATGCGCACGCCGGCGGCAGCCACCGGCCCAGTCAGCCACCGGATCACGCCGTCGCGCAGGTGGGTGAGGATGTTGCGCATGAACTGGCGCACGCCCTGGCCCACGGCGCCCAGCAGGTTGCGCAGGAAGCCCACCGGGTCGCGGATGATGACGACGAAGGTGGCGCGGGCGCGCGTCAGCAGCGCCAGGATGCGGCGCCCGCCGGCGCCCATGGCGGCCTCGTAGACCAGCTCCAGCAGCTTGACGAGCGAGGCGCCGGCGAAGCCCACCAGGTCGGACAGCAGCGGCGTGAACAGGCCGACCATGCGGCGCAGCGTGTCGATGGGGTGCAGCGCGTCGCTCAGCTGCAGCCCGGCCCACGCGGCGGCGAAGGTGCCCGTCACACGGGCCCAGGTCAGGTTGCGGGCCTGCGTCTCCTGGATGAACCAGGCATGGGCGCGCGCCAGCGCGCCGCTCTCGACGAGCTGGTTGAACTTCTCGCTGCCGCCCGGGATGAGTTCGGCCAAGCCGCGCACCACGGTCATCGCGGTGCGCGGCACCGGTGCGTTGGTGAAGGGGTCGCGGCCCAGCATCACGGTGACCAGGCCGTAGCCCGGTATCTGGCGGCAGAAGCCGGCCAGCGGCTCCATGAAGGTGTCTTTCAGCCAGGTCAGGGCCTGCCTGACGAGGCCGCTCACGAAGCCGGTGACGCGGGCGATCAGCGGCGTGAAGATGGCGCGCGCGCGCTGCCAGACATCGCCGGGGCTGAAGATGTCGCTCCAGCCCAGCGTGTCGGTGAACTGCGTGAAGGCGCTGCGCACGGCCTGGAAGTTCAGGCCCAGCTCGGCCGTCTGCTGCGCGACCCAGGCGCCCAGTCGCGCGACGACGCCCTGGCGCTGCAGCACCTGGTAGAGCAGCTCGCCGCCGGGGATGAGGCCCATGAAGGCGCGCAGCAGGTTGGCCGCGTTGCGCTCGACGGCGCGCAGGTTGATCGGGTTGCGCCCGATGATGAGTGTCAGCAGCGTGTAGCCGGGCACGTTGGCGGCCAGGGCCGCCATGCCGTCGAGCACGTCGGCCAGGCCCAGGCGCTGCACCAGGCCGGCGGGTTGCGCCGTGAGCGTCGGCGCTGCGCTGCGTTGCGCCTTCGGTTGCCGCGTCGCCGCGCCTTGCTGAACGGTGTGCGCCAACTCGTGGGCGATGAGTTCGCGGCCTGCGCTGGTTTCGGGGTTGAACTGCCCGCGGCCGAAGTAGATGTGCTCGCCCACCGTGAAGGCGCGCGCCTGCAGGCGCTGGCTGAGCGCGGCGGCCTCGCCGTCGGCGTGCAGGCGCACGGCGCCGAAGTCGGCGCCGAAGCGCGGTTCCATGAACTGGCGCAGCGTGCGCGGCAGCGGCGTGCCGCCGCTGCGCGCGGCCTGGATGCGCGCGCCGGTGTCGGAGGCCGCCGTGACGTCGGGGCTGCGCTGCACGCGCAGCGGCGCGCGCTGCAGCGCGGCGCTGCCAGGGGCGGCCGCTGTCTGCAAGGCGGGCATCTGCACGACGCGTCGCGCCATCTGCACGGCCTCTTGTTCGGCGCTGTCTCGAGGCGACGACACGCGCAGCGGTGCGCGCTGCAGCAGCGCCGGCGACGAGCCCGTCGTGCCCGACGGCTCGGGCGCACCGCCGCGGAAGGCCGGCGCGCCGTCGGCGTGGCTGCGCGGCAGACGCAGGGCGGCAGCGGCCATGGCCCTCAGCCGTCCACCGCCAGCGTCGGGCACTGCTGCCCGGCCTTGCGGTACTCGCGCTCCAGCGCCTGCCGCAGTTCGGGGCAGCCCAGCGGCCGGCCCGCGTCCAGCGCCAGCAGGGTGGCGTGCAGCACGGCGTTGCGGATCTGGCCGCCGGCCAGCGCGCAGCGCAGCGCCACCTGGTCCAGCACGTCGTCGGGCACGGTGTGGCCGGCGCCGCCGCCGCCGCCGCCCGGGCCGCCGTCCGGGCTCTCGGGCGGGTCCAGGTGGGCGAGCCAGAGTTCGAGCCTCGTCGGCGCGTCGGGCAACGCGAACTCGATGCTCACGTCCATGCGTCGCGCGAAGGCGGTGTCGATGCGCTCGGCGGCGTTGGTCGTCACCACCAGCACGCCGCTGAACTGCTCCAGCCGCTGCAGCAGGTAGTTGGTCTCGAGGTTGGCGTAGCGGTCGGTGGCATTGGCCACGCCGGTGCGGCCGGCCAGCAGCGCCTCGCCTTCGTCGAGCAGCAGCAAGATGTCCAGCGCCTCTGCGGCCTCGAACACACGCTCGAGGTTGCGCTCGGTCTCGCCGATGTACTTGCTGACGGTGGCGGCGAGGTCGACGCGGTACAGCGGCCGCATCAGCGCGGCGGCCAGCTGGCGCGCGGCCAGCGTCTTGCCGGTGCCGCTGGGGCCCTTGAACAGCGCACGCACGCCGGGCGCTGTGCCCGGCAGCGCTGCGGCGATGCGGTCGCGGTGACGGCAGCGCGCCAGCAGCGCGTCGAACTCCCCGCGCGCCGCTTCGGGCAGGGCCAGGGTTTCGCCGCAGGCGGCCGGGGCGACGCGGCGTGCCAGGCCGTCGAGGCGGTGCCGGCCCAGCGCCTCGACCTCGGCCAGCGCCGCGGCGAAGGGGTCGCGCCGCGCGGCCGCGTCGCCGTGCCTCAGCGTGGCGGCCACGCGGTGCAGCGTGCCGCTGGGCAGGCGCAGGTCGACCAGCGCCTGCGTGGGCGGCGGCGCCTCATGGCCCAGCGCCAGCTGCCAGTGGCGACGGCGCTCGGTGGCCGACGGGCTTTCGAGTTCGATGCGGCGGCAGGGCCGGCCGCGCACCGCCAAGCCGCCATGCCGCGGCAGGCGCACCGCCAGCAGCGGCGGCGCCGCGTCGGGCACGGCCCAGGCCAGGCTCTCGCCCGGCGCGGGGTCAAAGCGCAGCAGCGGCAGCGCGCCCAGCAGCGTCGCGGCGACGCCGGTGAGGCTGGCGGCATCGTCGGCGCGCTGCGGGCCGCCGGCCGCCGGTACTGGGCTGCGCAGCTCGAGCAGGGCCAGCCCCTGCGCCGCCGCCAGCGCGCCGGCCAGCGCGCGCCGGCCGCTGCCGGGCACGCCGCGCAGCAGCCAGCAGGCCGGCCCGGGCTCGCGCAACGCGGCGTGCAGCGACAGCGCCAGGGGCTCGGGCAGCACCAGCTGCGACAGCGGCTTCAGCGCCGCGGCCGGCGTGTGCTGCCAGGCCGGGTGCAGCGGCGGCAGGCCGCAGGCCAGGTCCCACAGCAGCGCCGGCGTGGCCCACGCGCCCTGGTGCTCGACCAGGCAGCCGGCGGCACGCAGCGCCTGCAAGGCCGCGGCCTCGCGGCCACCGAGCACACGCTGCAGCGTGGCCCGCGTGGGCCGGCCGTCGCGGCCGTGCAGTTCGTCGATCAGCGCGGCCAGCGGCGGCTCGGCATCGGCCAGCGCACCGAGCACGAAGGCGCTGAAGCCGTCGGCGTCGAGGCCCAGGCGGCGGCGCAGGCGCGACAGCGGCGTGCCGGCCGCATGGGCGTCGAGCAGTGCATCGAGCCGCACGTCGAGTCGCGCGTCCAGGCGCGCGTCCAGGCGGGCATCCAGGCGCGCCAGCGCCTCGTCCAGCGTCAGGTCGGCCAGGCCCAGTTCGGCCACGGCGGCCAGCGTCTGATGCAGGGCCGGATGGCGGTTCAGCCAGCCCTGCAGGTCGGACTCGCCCAGCGCGGCTGCGCGCAGCAGGGCCACAGTGGTGCGCCAGACCCACAGGCGCCAGTCGGGTGGCACCCCGACATCGCCGGCTCGGCGATCGGCGGCGTGGGGGCTGGACATGCCGATGGGCGCCGCATCGATGTCAGCGGGCTCGGCAAGGGCGGGGCTGGCCATGGTGGTGTGCTCGATCAGTGGAAGTGCAAGCGGAAGTCGCAGCCCGCGGCGGGCACCCAGCCGGGGTCGCGGTCGAGGCCGGCCAGGCGCAGCGCCAGCGGCAGCGAGGCCAGTTCGAAGTGCAGCTCGAAGCGGCCCGGGCGCGCCGAGACGCGGGCGTGCAGGCGCAGTGTCAGTTTCACGGCGGCTTGGGGCCGCGGCAGGCCCAGCGCCAGGCCCAGGCGGCGGGCCAGGCAGGGCGCCAGGTCGGCCAGGAGATCGGGCCGAGGCGGTGCTGGCCCGGCCGACCCCGAGCCGTGCGGTGACGGGGCCTGCCAGTGGCCGTGCCAGTGCAGCGCATGACCCGCGGCGCCCAGCGCCTGCAGGGCCTGTGCGGCCGTGGCGGCGGGGTCACCCGCCATCGGCCAGCGCGCGAGCACGAAGCCGCCCGGGTGCCACAACTGCAGCGCCCCGTGCGCGACCACCGCATGCCAGGGCCGGGCGTCGTCGGCCAACGCACGCAGCGCCAAGGCGGGCAGGGTCCAGGCGGCCGCGCACCGCGGCCAGTCGCGCTCGGCCGCGCGCAGGCGCAGCAGCCGCGACAGCGGGTCGGCGCTGAACCCGCGCCCGCCCCAGCGGCGCCCCAGGGCCCAGAGCAACTGCCACGGGCTGTGCGCCAGGCCGGCGCTTCGCGGCTGCGTGAAGTCGCCGTACAAGCCCAGCGCCAGCGCGGCGTTGAGGACGAAGAAGAGGCCGCCGAAGCGCGTGTCCAGGGCGAGCTCCGGTTCGATCGCGGCCAGTGGGGCGGCGGCGTCTGCCGGACGAAGGCGGGCCGGCACCGCGCGGTCGCGCCGCCAGCCGGCTGCCACCGTGGGCCGTCCGTGGCCGTCGGCCACCTTGGGCCACCCGTGGCAGTCGGCGCCGTGGGTTGCCGGCCTCTCGAAGCCATGGGCTGCTGGCGCCCCGTTCATTGCGGCTGAGGGCCCGAAGGGCCTGCCGACATCGTGGGCTTCTTGCCCATCGTGGCCGCCGGGCGTGTTGCCGCGCGCTGCGGTGGCCGATGGCCGCGGCGTACCGCCCTTCGTTCGCCGAACCGCCGCCGCTGTGCCGTGCGCGGCAGCGACCGAAGGGCCGGTGTCCGACGCTGCGCGCGGCGCGGCATCACCGCGCGCGCCGGGCACCGAGCCTGCAGCGAGGCCCCACGCCGCGAGAGGCTCGGCCGTCGCCGCGGCCAGCGCGTCGTCGGCCAGGGCGCACAGCAGACGCCGCAGACGCAACGCCGCGCTCGCCGGCGGTACCGGGGCGCTGGCCGCCGTGGTGTCCGCGTCGGGCCGCGCGGCCGACGGCAGGTCGCGCGGCCCTTGGTCCCCAGCCGCCACCCAGGCCGGCACCGCATCACACAGCGGGTAGGCGGTGCCCAGCGCCTGCAGCAGGTCGCGGCGCGCGCCGGCCCCGATGGCCTGCAGCCAGGCCGTGGCCTGCGCCGTGGCCATCTGGCGCAGTGCGCGCGGCAACTGCGTCGGCGCCTGGCACCAGCGCGCCGCGGCGCCCGCCGGTTCGGCGCGGCACCCCGGCAGCAACGGCCACCACCAGGCGTCGCGCGCGGCCAACGTGTCGCGTGCCAGGCAGGCCAGCAGCTCGGCCTCGTCGCTGAACCACACCGCGGCCACCGCGGCGCCCACGGCGGGCTGCAGCGCCGGCCGCGCTGCGCCGCGCAGCAGCGCGGCCAGCGGGTCGGGCCAGGGGCTGCCGGGCACCAGCGCGGGCAGCGGTGTCTTGACCTGCCGCACGACGACGATGGCCTGCGCCGGCAGGCCGTAGTGCGCCGGCGTGAGGTGGGCCAGCCATTGCTGCACCGCGCGCCGCGTGCGCCGCGCATCGGCGCTGTCGGCCGCCGGTGCGTGCACGCGCAGGCACCTGACGGTGGTTGCGGCAGCGCTCATGGCCGGTGCGTCAGCAGCCTCTCAGGACACGGCCAGGTTGTGGTCGTCGATGAGGCGATCGACCAGGCTGTCCGGGTAGCTGAACATGCCGATGCCGGTGCCGGTGCCGAGGTGCTCGCCAACGTTCCACTGGAAGGCCCAGACGAACAGCTTGGGTAGCGACTGCTCGTCGGGCGCGAAGCCCATGCCGATGGCGGTGCCGTCGAAGTGGTTGTCGCGCACCACCACCTGCGGGCCGTAGGTGCCGCGCAGGTGCAGGCCGACGAGCTTGACGCGCGCCGCCAGCGCCTCGTCAACGACGACCTGGTTGCCCTGCACGATCAGCGTGTCGGCGTCGCCGACGAAGAGGCCGAAGGGCGGCACCTCCGAGCCCTTGTCGACGAGCAGATGCACACGGTTGCGCGCCAGCAGCACGCGCTCGCTGCGGTGCCCCTGGCCTTCGGGCGCCACGCCGGCCTGGCCGCCGACCGAGAGGCCTTCGCGGCAGCCCAGCAGCTGGTTGCCTTCGATGTGCACCGGCCCGGCGCGCTTGCCGCCTATGGCGATGGCGCGCAACGGCGGCTTGCCGGCCTCGGCGGGAAACACCCTGTTGTCCAGCAACTGCAACTGCTGCGCGTCGACGGCGACGATGCCGTACTGCCCGGCGCCGGCGGCAACCTCGCAGCCCTGCACGCGCAAGCGATTGGGCGGCTGTGCTGACGTGACCAGCGCGGCCAGCGCGCCCGATTCCCGGCCGGCGCCGGCCATGCGCACCAGGATGCCGGCGCTGATGGGCTCGCTGGCGCTGTCGCCGCGCGTGCGCAGCCCGTGCAGCTGCACCTCGGGCGTGCCCAGCACCGTCAGCACGCCGGGCAGGGTCTCGAAGTCGGCCGGCCGCGCCTTGTCCAGCTGCAGGCTCTGGAGCGCCAGGCCGTGCAGTTCCAGTGCCTCGCAGTCGCTCACACACAGCGCCGTGGTGCCGGCGGTGTTGACCAGCAGGGCGCCGTGGCCGTGGATCTGCACGCGGCCCAGCGACACCAGCTCCAGCGTGCCGTCGAGCTTGTGGCGGCCGGGCTCGAAGCAGATGGTCAGGTCGCGGCCGGGGTCGCTGCCCAGGCTGTCGAGCGCCGCCTTCGCATCCTGGTCGGCACGCACGACGACATGCAGGCAGCTGCCGCGGCCCAGCCGCTCCAGCGCGGTCTGCACGTCGCTCACCCCCGGCAGGCCGGCGCGCGCGCCGTCGGTCCACACCTGTTCGGCGGCGTGCACGTTGCGGCTGTCGCGCACGAAGAGCCGCGGCCCGTCGTTGCCGATGCGGTAGACGCGCAGCCGCGTGCTGCTGCCCACCGCCACCGGGTCGCCGGCCAGTGCCGCGCCCAGCAGGGCCGGCGCGTCGCCGGGGGCCAGCGCCATCTCGGCCGCCGGCGCCTGCGCGCCGAGAAAGACGCGCCAGTCCAGCGGCGCGCCCGGCGCGGTCTCTAAAAAGCCCGCGGGCGGCAGGAACTCGGCAACGCTCGCCGCCGGCAGCGCGCGCAGTGCCGGCGGCAGCTCGGCCAGCTGCTCCTGGAACTGCGCCAGCCGCGCTTCGGCCAGGGCATCGAGCCGCGGCCCCAGCCAGGCCGCCCAGGCCGGCGCGGCGGCGTCGGCGGCGACGCGCCGGCGCACCGCCCAGCGGTCGACGAAGACCACGCGCCCGGCCACCAGGTAGACCAGCGCCAGCGGCGCGTCGCAGTCGCTCAGACCGGCGCTTCGCATCTCATCGAGCAGGCCGCCGGGCGGCACCAGCCGGTGCGCCGTGGCGCCGGCATCGGCCAGCGCCTGACCGGGCCGGGCGTGGGCCGTGGCCGCCGCGGCCTGCGCGAAGCAGCGGTAGGCGACGCGGTTGCGCAACTTCGCCACCGCGCCCGCGGCCACGCCCACGGCGGCCACGCCGGGCAGGCGCAGCAGGCGGAACTGCAGCGTCTCGATCACGAGGTCGGTGTTGCACCCCGCGTTGGCGGCGTCGATGGCGAGTACCGGCACACGGCCTTGGGGGGTGGAGTCGGGCGCGATGGTGAGCAGGTAGACGCCGTCGCAGCTGGCGTAGGCCGAGCCCGACAGCACGCTGCAGGGCGCAAAACCGCCGGGCGCGCCGCCGGCAGGCGCGGTGGCGGGCGGCAAGCCGGGCACCAGCATCACGCTGCGCTCGCGCTTCAGTCGCAGCGCCACGCCGCTGCGCGTGAGCGCCACGCCGGCGGCCACGCGCACCACGCCGGCGGCATCGCCGTCGACGGCGTTGACGGTCAGCCCGAAGGCGATGCCCGGCCCCGGGCCCTGGCCGACCAGCGCGTCGGTCTTGCGCCGCGCCTGCTGCTCGATGCGCATGTCGCGCGCCGTGAGCAAACGGCCGTTGAAGAAGTTCAGCGCCTGCTGGCCTTCGTCGGCCACGGGCGTGGCCAGCGCCAGCGTGCCGTTGTCGAGGGTGGGGGTGGTGGCCATGGTCACGACTCGAAGCGGCTGACTTCGATCTGGAACTCGATCGCCAGGTCGCTGACGTTGTCGGACAGCCGCGCCAGCACCGTGAACTGGATCTGGCCCGTGCCCTCGGGCACCACGCGCTCCAGCAGGTAGAGGCTGAAGTCGACCTTGAAATCGTCGCGCCACACCGGCGTGAGCTTGACGATGTAGCCGGCCTTGCCGTTGTCGGCGTCGGCCACGGGCGCCTGGAACTCCACGCGAACGTCGCGGCCGGCGCTGACCGGCGGCCGGCCGACGAGCCGGTTGTAGCTGGTGAGCATGGCCGTGCCGGGCGCGGCGCGCAGGCTGATCACGACGCGCGCATGGCCTGCGGCCACCAGCGCATAGGGCCCGGCGCTGCGGCCGACGAAGTTGCCGGCCGCCTGCGCCGGCAGCGTGGCCGGCAGCCAGGCGCTGCCGTCGAAGGCCAGCACCTGGTCGCGCTGCGGCGCCTGCGCGCGCACGCCCACGCCTTGCAGCGCCACCACGCGCGCGCTCGCCGCGGTGCCGGTGCCGACCGACTGCACGTCACCGCTGAGCGCCGGCGTGCCGTGGCTGTGGTCGGCGCGGGCAAAGGTGGTGGCGCTGCCCAGCGCCACCGGCAGCCCGAACTGCTGCAGCGCCACCACGGCCGTGCCGGGCGCTGCGCCGCCGGCCGGCGCCACCGGCCGCCAGCCGTTGCCGCCGCCGCTGAGGGGGCCGAAGGTCAGCACCTGGCCGGCCTGCGGCGCCACGCTGTCGATGGGGAAGCGGTGCAGCCCCTCGATGCGCACGCGCTGCTGGCCGGCCTCGACCACCACGGTGGCGTCGCCGGCCAGCGTGGGCGTGCCGTGGCTGTGGTCGGCGCGCGCGAACTCGGTGCTGCTGGTGCCGGTGTCCTGGGCCTGGCCGAACAGCGTTTCGGGCCGCACGGCGGTGGCGGGCACCAGCGCCTGCACGGCCGGTGCCGCCGGCAGCCAGCCGCTGCCGCCGCCGCTCAGCCGGCCGAAGGTCAGCACCTGGCCGGGGGTGGGCGTCGCGGCGTCGATGGGGTGGCCGCGCAGGCCTTCGACGCGCACCTGCTGCGTGCGCCCGCTGGCCACCGCCGTGGCGTCGCCGCTCAGCGTGGGCGTGCCGTGGTTGTGGTCGGCACGCGCGAAGCCGGTGTTGGTGCCGGCGGCCACCGCCAGGCCGAAGCGCTGCGCCGCGCTGGGCGCGCCGCCGGCCGCGGGCAGCTGGCGCGGGCCCCAGTTGCCCTGCGTGTTGACGACCAGCACGTCGTTGGCGCGCGGCGCCGTGGCGGCAAAGCCGCGGCCCAGCAGGCGCACGAGGCGGTTGTTGGTGAGGGGGCCGGCGACGTCGCCGGCCAGTGGCGGCAGCGCGGGCGTGCCGTGGCTGTGGTCGGCGCGGGCGTAGGCGCTGCTGCTGCCGGCGCTGGCGGGCTGGCCGAAGGCCAGCGCCGGAACCACGCTGTCGCCGGGCTCGGGTGCGGCGTTCTGGGTGACGAGCTCCTGCACCATGCGCAGGCTCAGCTGCACCGGGCGGCGGGTTTCGTCGGCGGTGACGGGGCCGGTGGTGGCCCAGCCGCCCCCCGGGCGCGGCAGCAGCGGCACCTGCAGTTCGGCCAGCAGCACGGCGTCGGCGGCGGCCGGCGCGCCGCCCGCCGGCGCGGCGCAGCCGTAACGCGCGCGCCACAGCGGCCGCAGCTCGGTGACCCACAGCCGCAGCGCGGCGCGCAGCAGCGCGTCGGTGCTGGCCAGGCCGGCCGGCGGCGAGCCGAACAGGTAGTCGCCAGGCCGCGGCGCACCGGGCGAGCTCGGCTGCAGCCAGGCCATCGCGGCGTCGCGCAGGTCGGCCATGAAGTCGGCTTCGCTGGCCGGCGGCGAGCTGCTGTCCACAGGTACCGCGGCCAGCCAGTCGGCGAAGTCGCGTATCGCGTCTTCCTCGGTCTGCGGCGGCGGGTCCGTGCGCAGCTCGAGCAGGAAGCTGTCGGCCACGCGGCTGGGCTGCATCAGCTCGTCTTCGCTGCGGCAGGGCTCGCCCGGGATGGGCACGTTGTCGGTCAGGCAGGCGGCGTACGACAGCACCACGTACAGCGTGACCGTGGCCGGGCTGCCCGACACCAGCGGCGTGACCTCGCTGCCGTGGTTGGCCAGCCAGGCGTCGACGTCGCAGCACTGCTCGCTGGGCACGCACACGGCGGTGCCCGACGGTGTCCAGGCCATGCCCGGCGTGATGCGCACGCGCGTCGCGCTGGGCGGCGAGGTCAGCGGCTCGAGCAGCACCTGCAGGCCGCGCACCGTGCCGTAGCCCAGCAACTCGCGCGCGAGCTCGTGGCGGCGCGCGATGTGCCAGGCCTGCTCCTGCACGAAGTCGTCGACGCCCAGCAGCATGCCCAGCGTGTAGTTGACGCGCTTGCCGGTGTCCACTGCCGCCGGCGCGGCGCCGGGGGTGTTCTGTCCGCAGCAACCCATGATGTGATCCTCCAAAGTGGCGGCTTGTTGCCGTCAACAGGCCAGCAAGACTCGGTCGGCCGGCGCGTCCGGCGGCGGGGCCAGGCGCCCCGCGCCCAGCGGGCCGGCCACGCCCAGCCGCAGCGCAGGCGCCAGCGCCGGTTCACGCCCGCCGCGACCCAGCAGCGTGTCCAGGCCCAGCCGCACCTGGCCCAGCCTGAACAGCGCCCAGTAGGGCTTGACGTCGAAACGCGTGTGCGCGGGTTTTTCCAGCGCCACCACGCGCGTGGCCAGGTCCACCGCCTGCGCCAGCGTGGCGGCGTCGGCCAGCGGGCCGCTGCTGGGCAGCAGCACGCTGAAGCTGTGGGCCAGCGCGGCCATGGGCTCCAGCCGGGTCTCGAACAGCGCCCAGTCGGCCAGCGCCGCGAGGTTGTCGGGCAGCGTGGTGTGCGGCGGCAGCAGCGCGAACTCGGGCCAGTCGATGGCGGCGTTGACGCGCAGTTCGGCCGGGCGCAGGTGGCGGCGTGCGACGAATCCCTGCCAGCGCGCCAGCCAGCGCCGCAGCGGCGCCGACAGCGCGGCGAGGAAGTCGCGCCAGGCCTGCTGTTCGGCCTCGCCGTCGAGTTCGGCCCAGGCCGCGGGCACGGCGCGCGGCGCCAGCGCGAGGCGCGCCCGCTCTGTCGCCCAGGCGGCTGCGAAGGCGCCGGCCAGGCCGGGCACGGCACCCAGCTCGGCGAGGCAGAAGCGGGCCCAGTGATCGCGGTGAACCGCCGGGGCCGCGGGCGTGAACAAGGCGGCCGTGACGCCGCTGACCCCGGCCGCGGTGAGCCACTCGCGCCAGCGTCGGTGCAGGCCTTCGGCGCCCTCGGCCGGCGACCAGCGTGCGCCCGGCTCGACCAGCCGCGGGCCGGTGCCGGCCACCGTCTCGCCCAGCAGCGTGACGGGCAAGCGCCGCGTGAGGAAGCGCTCGACCAGGCGCACGCCCCAGGGCTGGCGTTGTGATGGTGCGGGCAGGTTGAAGTCGGCCTCGGCCACGCACTCGCTCATCGCCAGCGTGAGTGCCAGCCGCAGCGCCTGCGGCGTGCCGCGGTAGCGGTACAGCGGCATGGCATGGGCGATGAGCTGGCGGCGCCGCGCTTCGCCCAGCGCCGGGTCGAGCACCAGGCCCAGCCAGCCGGCCAGCCAGTCCAGCGTGTCGGCCGGCGCGCTGCGCACGTCGAACAGCGCCGCGGCGCCGGCGATGCGGTCTTCCAGCGCCGTGAAGCTGCCCTCGAAGTTGGCCAGGAAGCGCTCGAGGAAGTCGGCCGAGCCGGCGTCTTCGCGGTACAGCGCCGGCAGGTAGCGCAGGTAGGAAAAGCGCGGCCGCCAGACCCGCAGCGCGGCCAGCCGTGGTGTGGCGAGTTCGTTGCCGATCAGCTCGAGCCGCAGCTGCAGCCAGCGCCCCTGCACGCGCTGCAGCAGCAGCTCCCAGCAGCCGGTGCCGCGCGTGGCGCCGGTGTTTGCGCCGGGGCCGTCCAGCAGCCACGGCAGCTCGCCGCCGTCGGGGCGCAGCAGCGGCGTGGGCTGCGGTGTGAAGGGCAACTGCGCCAGCAGGTCGGCGTCGTCGGCGCTGCGGCTGGCCACGCGCACGCTGCAGCCGGCGGGGATGCAGCCGTCGATCATCACGCGGTGCCAGGCCAGCGCCGGCTCGGCGCCGTCGAGCAGCGGCGTCAGCAACGCGGCCTGCGGCTGGTAGCGGGGGCGGCGCTGCTCCATCAATGGCAGCCACCGGTTGGCGCCGAGGTAACGCAGGCCGGTGTCGCCGGGCACGCTGGCGGCGGCGTCGCGCACCAGGCGCTGGCCACCGTAGCGCCGCATCGGCAGGAAGCCCTCGACGGGGTCGAGCACCAGCGGCGCCGGGCTGGCCGCGGCGTCTTGCACGAGGTCGAAGGCGATGGCCTGGTTGCCCTCGTGCGACACCACCACCAGCCGCGGCGGCGCGCCGGCGGGCACGGCCTGCAGCGCGGCGTCGAAGCCGCGCAGCACGAAGCCGGCGGCGTCTTCGGCGGCGATGACGTCGCGCGCGACGATGGTCGATGCACGGCCCGCCAGCTGGCCCTGCGCATACAGCGAGACGAGCGCGAAGCCGTCGCTGCCGGCGCCGTCGATCACGAGCACGCGGTCGTCGGGCAGCACGTCCACGGCCACCGGGTCGGTGCCGCCGGCGCTGTTGGCGACGAGGTCGAACCAGGGCTGCAGGGCGAGGGGGGCCGGCGGTGAATCGGGTGGTGAGGCTGCGGCAGCCGCGGCGTCGGCGTCTTCGAAGCCGCTGTCCGTCGCACCCGCCACCGGCACCACCGCGTGCATGCCCAGCCGGCGGTCGAGCAGCCACACGCGGGCGTGGCGGCGGTCGAGCACGGCCAGCCCGCCGCCGGGGCGTGGCGCGAGGTCGTGCGGCTCGAAGGGCTCGCCCGCGGGCCAGCCCAGCGTGAGCGGCGGGCCGCCGCCCAGCAGGTCGAACACCAGCAACCCGGCGCCGCTGCCGTCGGCGGCCGGCCGCCGGCCGGCGACGAGGAAATGCTCGGCCGTGACGGCCAGGCCGTGCAGGCGCAGGGGCGGTGGCGGGGCGGCCGGCGTGCCGGGTGCGAACCCGCCCGACGCCGGGCCGGGGCCCGCCGCGGCGCTGGCCGCCGCCGGCCAGAACGCCGAGCTGCCGCCGCTGCCGGCCGAGCGCACCGTGATCGCCGCGCCGCCGTCGGCCAGCGCGTAGATGTTGCCGTGCGCGTCAGCCGCGGCGCCGAGCCGCAGCGCCGCGCTGGGCGGCGTGTCGCCCGCGGCGGCGCGAAAGCGCGCCACGCGCCGGCTCAGCGTCAGCGTCTCGTCGCTGCCGTCGTAAGTGAGTGGTGAGGCCGAGCGCAGCGCCGGGTCGGCCCACAGAGCGGCCAGCGAGGCGGTGGCCAGCGCGCCGGCGTCGTGCAGCGTGCAGCCTCCCCAGTCGGGGCGGCCGAGCAGCAGCGCGAAGCGTGAGGCGTTGGCGTCCTGCATGGCGGTGTGTCCTGGGGCGTGGCCTCGGGGCTCAGCAGCTGCTCGACACCGTGGGCACCGGCACGAAACGCGGGCCGCCCGCGGCCGGCGGCGTGGTGCTGCCGCGCAGGTCGTCCAGCGGCAGTGCGCTGCCGAGTTCGACCGACAGCCCGGCCAGCTGCGGCAGCTGCAGGCCGCGCAGCGTGATCTCGGTGTCGACCGCGCCGCCGCTGGCGCCGGCCAGCAGCACCTCGTTGACCTTGAGCACGCCGGGCACGCGCGCCACCTCGGCCCACAGCTCGAGGCGGTTGACGGCGCGGGCCAGCGGCCAGCCGGCGTCCAGCCCCGGCAGGTCGGCCACGGCCTCGGTGCGCGCGGGCGCGAGCACCGCGCGCAGGCGCGCCTTGACGGCGTCGCGCACCTCGGGCACGGCCCAGCCGCCGGCCACCGTGAGGCCTATGCTCAGCCACACCGGCACGTAGTCGGGCCCGCGCAGCACGAGTTCGGTGGTGACGAGGCGGCGCGGGTCGAGATGGCGGCACAGCGCGTCGAGAAATGCGCGGTCGGGGCTGGGCGCGTCGGGCGCGCGCGGGTCGTGGCGCGGCACCAGCATCAGCGTCACCACGCCGGGCGCGTCGCCGGGCTGGCTGTCGCCGAGGTCGGGGTGCCAGGCGGCCAGCACCTCGACACGCGCGATGTCCACGCCCGGCGCGCGCCGTGCCACCTCGGCAAAGTCATCGGCGGTGACGAGGCGGTCGCGGTGGCGTATGAAGCCGGCCACGCGCTTCTCGCCGCTGGCGGTGTCTTCGGCGTCGGCGCCGCCCCAGGTGGGCAGCGGGTTGGCGGGCTTGATGCCGGGCGGCAGCGTGGGCCCGGCATTCAGTGCGCCGGCGGCCACGTTGCCGCGCGCGCCCTGGCAGATGTCGTAGTGCGCCACGATGCGCGCGCCGGCCGGCGGCCGCGTGCCGCGCAGGCCGTCGCCGAAGCGCACCGTGCCAGCCTCGGCGTCGACCATGAACACGGTGCTGGGGCGCTCGTCCTTCCAGACCTGGCCCGGCGCGCGCTGCGCGCTGGCCGGGCGTACCTCGGGGCCGGCGGCCATGAGGTCGTCGATGAGCGACCAGCGCGTGGCCGTGCCGGCCTGCAGCAGGTCGATGCGCACCGAACCCGGCACGACGCCGGCGCGGCCCAGGCGCAGCAGCTGGTCGGGCTGGCCGTCGCCTTCGCCCAGCACCTCGTTGACGACGGCCAGGCGCTGTTCCACCGCCACGGCGTTGACGCCGGCCCACAGGAAACGCGCGCGCGCCGAGGCCGAGGCCCGCACGCGGACCCAGGTGACGACGCGGCCGGCCAGGCCCGAGTCTTCGAGCGCCGGCGGGAACTCGCCGACGCCGGCCTCCAGCGGGTCGAGCTCGGTCCAGGTGGCGATGTCGGCGGCGGCCGGCAGCGGCAGCTCGACGACGCCGGGGCCGGCCAGCACGTCGGCGGCGCTGCGCGCGGGCAGCAGGCGGTAGGCTGCGGTGCTGGTGCCGTCGGCGGCCGGCGCGGTGACGCGCGGCAGCGCGTAGGTCAGCAGCGCCGCGGGTTCGTCGTCGGCGCGGCCCTGGCCCACGGTGGGCAGCGTGCGCGGCGCATCGTCGACGTAGGGCACCAGGCCCAGGCTGAGCGTCTTGCCGGCGATGGCCGCGGCGACGTCGGCCGGCGTGGTGTTGGCCGGCGCCAGCAAGGCCAGCCAGAGCGCGCCGTCCACGGTCTCGCGCGCCAGGTCCACCGGCTGGCGGCCGTCGAGCTCGCGTGTTTCATAGGTGGCGAGCTCGCCGCCGGTCTGCCTGGCCGCAAGGTAGAGCAGGTCGTAGTACTGCTGTGCGGCCTCGGTCAGCTCGACCTTGAACTTGACGTAGGCGCGCGCCTGCACCGGCAGCACGTCGATGGCCATGGCGGTGCGGAAGGGCAGCTCGCCGGCGCGCAGCTCGGTGCGCGCGGGCAGCGTGGGCGCGGGCTGGTCGGCTCGCGCGCCGCCGAACACCACCAGCCCCTGCGCCGGCGTGGCCGCCGCCAGTGGCACGCCCAGCAGGCGCAGGAACTTCAGCCGGCTGACCTCGGGCACGCGGTTGGCGCGGTAGAGCAGGCTCTCGGTGAGAAACGCGAACAGCTCGACCAGCGTGACGCCGGGGTCGCTCTCGCCCAGTTGCGTCCACTCGGGCGTGTGCACCGGCACGCGGGCCAGCGTGTCGCGCACCAGGTCCTGGTAGCGGCGGTCGTCGATGTGGGGGATGTTCAGGGGCATGGCGGTGGCTCCAGGGCCTGCGGCTTCATCTCAGCGGTTGCCCGCACCCACGGCCACCGACAGGCTCACGCGCTCGAGCTGCTGCGTGGCCACGAGGCGGTAGGTGATGGTGGCGACGGCCGCCTGCGGGTCGATGTCGTCGGCGCGCACCTCGACGCCGTCGAGCCGTATGCGCGGCTCCCAGCGCTGCAGCGCCTCGCGGATGCGCTCGCGGATCAGCGTGTGCGTGGCGACGATGTTGGGCTCGAACAGGAAACGCCCGAGCCCGGCGCCGAAGGCCGGCAGGCGCAGGCGCTCGCCGGGCTCGGTCATCAGGATGATGCGCATCGCCTCGCGGATGTTGGCCTCGCCCTCCGACCACGCGACGCGGCCCGTGCCGTCCACGCGGGGCGGGAAGGCCATGCCTTTGCCGTAGAGGCGGGCGCTGTCCATCACGGTTCCTTCTTGCCTTTGAATCCCGGCAGCGGGAAGCACACGACGAAGTAGGGCAGCCAGCGGAAGATCAGGTCCAGCAGGCTGACGATGATCATCAGCAGGATCAGCGCGCAGAGGGTGATGATCGGGATGCTCAGCGAGCACATCACGCCCAGCGGGTCGGCGCCCTGCTTGCAGGGCCCCTTCTCGGGCACGCTCAGGCCTTTGTGGAAGGGGAAGGGCAGCACGCTCAGCACGAGGTCGCCGAAGCTCAGGCCCTTCATGCGGTCGATGTGGCCGCACAGCATGTCGCTCATCACGAAGACGGTGTTCTTGTCGAACTTGCGCAGCCCGGCGGGGCTGATGTCCAGCGGCAGGCCGATGCGGATGGGCCGCGCCGGCGCGTCGGGGTCGAAGAAGCCGGCCATCTGGAACGGCGCCGTGGCCTGGCTGACCACCGGCCCGTGCAGCGGTGCGCAATCGGGCCGCTCGTAGACCAGGCGCATCACGTACCAGGCTTCGCGCATGTCGGCGGGCTGGCGGCTGGCCAGCGGCGCCTCGGGCAGCGTGGGGTCGGCGGCGGGGGCGGTGGCCAGCGCGGCGGCCAGCGTGCCGCCCAGCGCGTCGATGAGCGCGACGATGCGTTCGGCCAGGTAGTCGCTGGTCTGGGGCACGAAGCCGGTGGGCGCTGGCGGCGTGAGCACGCCGAACCAGGGGTCGGCAAAGAGGAAGAGGAAGTCGGGCCAGCCGGCGGCGGTGCCGCTGGTGGGCAGGGCGAAGGTGTCCTGGGCGGCGTCGAGCTGGGCTTCGAGGCCCGTGATGCCGGCGGCGCGGCGCAGCGCGGGCAGCAGGTGCAGGTCGGTGCGGCCGCGGTAGCCGGGGTGCAGGTCGTACAGGCTTACCGCAGGCGTGCCGGCGCTGCCGGTGCCGGCGCTGTTCAGCGTCCAGCCCGCGCCGGCCAGGTCGGCGGGCATGCGGGCCTGGTCGAGGGCGTCGTAGAAGTTGCGCCACGGGCCGGCGGGCGGGGGCACGCCGGGCAGCACGTGGTTGAGCCAGAGTTCCCGCGCCTGCTGCTGCAGGAAGTGCAGCAGGTCGAGCAGCAGCAGCCACGAGGCCGTCTGCAGCCGCGAGCGGGCGTCGCGCAGCGCGTCGGCGTCGGGTTTCGTGGTGTCGAAGCCGTCGTCGCCGAGCTCGGCGAAGATCGCCGGCAGGCGCGCCGCGCGCAGCGCCGCCAGGTGGGTCGGCGCCGCACCCACCGCGCCGTTGAGCATGGCACCACCGACCATCGCCTTCCACGGCCCCAGCACCTGCTTGTGGAAGAGCGCCACGCGCGGGTCCATCACCGGCGGCGCGGACTCGCCGGCGGCCACCGCCTGGGCGCCCTGGAAGGTCTCGCGCTTGCCCACCGGCACGCTGCCGACGAAGAGGCGGCGGCCGTGGCCGTCGTCCTGCGTGTAGCGGGCCGGGAACATCGTGTGGCGCTCTTCGCCGGGCAGGCGCCGCGCGGCCTCGGCCTCCTGGTCGGCACCGCCCACGCGCTGCCAGTGGCCGGCCCGGCCCTGCAGCACGTAGGCGTACTCGTCCCATTGCGACAGCTCGGTGGGTGCGGGCAGCTTCTGCGGCGGCGGCACGGCGGTGCGCGGGAACAGCCGGCGCACCATGAAGCTCACCTTGTGGCGAGCCGGGTCGATGGCGCGGTCGGGCAGGCCCACGGTCTGGCAGACCAGCGCGCCGGTGACGAGGTAATGGCGCTGGTGGGCGGGCTGGTAGAGCTTGAGCGGCAGCGTGGTGGGCACCGTGGCGGGGGCGGTGGTGGTGACCGCGGCCGGCGCGGCGGCCCGCGCACGTTGCAGTGCCTTGCGCTGCACGCCCAGCAGCCGCGCCGGCGAGCGGTCGAGCCAGCTCGCCGGGTTGGCCTGCGGCGCGGCGCCGGCGCCGCGCCAGGTCTCGGCCGCCGCGGCAAAACCGGTCAACGCAGTGGGGTCGTTTTCCAGCGTCGCCAGCAGCTCGTCCATGAAGTCGTCGCTGGCAAAACGCAGGATCTGCGGCCGCGCCAGCGCGCTGCGCGCCGTGGCGGTGGCGCTGCCGGCGCCGGCGGGCCAGAAGGGCGGCGGTGCCGTCCAGGCCAGGGGGTGGTCGACGAGGCGCTGCGCCACGGCCTCACCAGATGTTGCCGGCGCCCGGCGTGTACGAGGCGCTGATGATGCTGTTGCAGATCACGGTGTCGGCCTGCACCACGCCCGAGAACCTGCTCATGCCGGCGTCGACCTTGACCATGCTCGCCGAGACCTCGACGAGGCTGGCGTTGACCGTGACCTTGGCCGACGCGGTGACGGTGATGCCCGCGCTCTCGAGCTTCACGCTGTTGCCGTTGCTGTCCTCGATCTCGATCGCGCCGGGGCCGTCCTTCAGCGTCACCTTCTGGCCGCCGGGGGTCTCGAGCACCAGCTGTTCCTGGCCGTCGTGGTCGTCGAGCGTGACCTTCACGCCGTTGCGTGAGCGCAGCACCTTGAGGTGGTTCCGGCCGCTGCCGTCCATGGTCTCGGGCGGCGCGTCGCGGCCGTTCCAGAGCGCGCCTATGACGTAGGGGCGGCGCAGGTCGCCGGCCTCGAAGGCCACCAGCACCTCGTCGTCGACGTCGGGGATGAACCAGCTGCCGCGGTTGTTGCCGCCCATCAGCGTGGCCAGCCGCGCCCACAGCTCGCAGGCGGCGCCGGCGCTGTCGGGCAGCCAGGGCAGGCCGACCTTGACGCGGCCCTGGTTGTCGGGGTCGGCGATGTCGGTCACCAGCGCCGGGTGCACGCCGTGGAAGACACCGCCCCAGCCGCTGGCCTGGCGGCCCTGCAGCAGGGCTTCGAGCATGGTCGGGTCGGGTTGCTGCATGGTGCGGATCAGGTGCGGCCGAGCCAGGGGCGCTCGACCGTGAATTCGCTGCGCAGGCCGCGGCCGGCGTCGAAGCGGTGGGTGACTTCGAGCACGCCGTATTCGCCCGAGAAGAGCGGCCCCAGGCCGACGAGGTCGACACGGCCGCCGGCATGCAGCGCGGCGTTCACCGCCGCCGTGCCGCGGCCGCGCACGAAACGCCGCGCCAGCGTGCGCAGCAGCGCCTCGGCCTCGGCGCGCGCGCCGCTTTCGTCGAAGGGCACGCGGTGGGTCAGCGTGTCCGTGCGGGCGCCGAAGGCCTGCTGCAGCAGCTGCAGGCCGCTGTCGCCGGCCTGGGCCTCGGACTGGATGACGCTGGCCTCGGCACGCGCCGCCACGGCCTGCTTGGCCGCCACGTCCCAGCCGCTGCACACCAGCGCCGTGCGCTGGTGTGCGAGGTCGGCGGCCACCGTGAACTCGCGCAGCTCGGCGCCGCGGCTCAGGCGCAGCGCTGGGCCGGCGCGCGAGGCGCGGGCCACGGCGTGCAGCGTGCCGTCGCGCACGAAGAGGTCGGCGTCCATCGCGCGCGCACGGCGGCGCAGGAAGGCGAGGTCGCTCTCGTTGGCCTGCACCAGCAGCGGCAGTGCGGCGCCGGGCAGGTCGATGGTGGTCTGCAGGCCGTGGTCGCCGGCGATGGCGCGCACCACGTCGGCGTCGCTCTGGTTGGCGAAGTGGCGCGTGCGCCGCGTCATGCGCAGGTCCTGCAGCGCGTCTTCGGCGCGCAGCGCCAGCGTGGGCGGCGTGGCCTCGGGGAAACGCGCCTCGAGCGCGCTGATACGGCCCTCGAAGACCACGCTGTCGCCCAGCTTGACGGTGAAACGCTTGCCGAAGTCGAGCGTGGCGCGGTCGAACCACAGGTAGCCGACGCCGGCGTCGCTGCCGCCCCAGTTGCCGAACTCGGCCTCGGCGTGGGCCTGGCCGTCGATGCCGTCGACCAGCGCGATGCGCATCAGCCCGGCGTCCAGCCGCGGCTGCGCCCGGCCGTCGATTTCGATGGCCGGGCGGGCCGAGGTGAGGGCGTTGCGGTCGGCGTCCATGTGGCTTGTGTTCGCGTGTCAGTGCGCGTGCAGGCGCAGCGCCTGCTCGTGCAGCTCGGCCAGCAGGCGCTGCAGTTCGGCGGCGTCCAGTGGCGCCGGCGCGGGCGCGGCGGGCGGCGCGGCCGCGGTGCCCGGCGGGCTCTCGGGCAGCACTTCGACTTCGTTGATGACGACGGGCATCGCGGCTCTCAGAACAGGCTGCGCGGCGCGCGCGCGTTGAGATCGATGAGCTGGCCCGGCACCAGCGCACGCGGGTTGTCGATGCCGTTGGCCGCGGCGATGCTCTGCCAGCTGGCACCGCCGCCCGCAGCCGCACCCAGGCCCGCCGCGACCCCGGCACCCACGCCTGCGGCCATGCCCTGCAGCGTGCTGCCGGCGGCCGCCGCGGCCAGCGGCGAGAGGCCCGGGCCGGCGGGCACGCCGGGCGGGCGCGCGGCGTCGCCGAAGCTGGCCACCAGGATGTTCTGCTGCGTCAGGCCGAGCTGCATGCTGGCGCGCAGCGGGTGGCCGTCGGGCGAGAAGAAGTCGATGGTCTCCTCGATGCTCTCGATCAGCCCTTCGAACAGAAAGCTGCCCCATGCAAAGCGCACCCCCGGCGGGATGAAGCGCGTGGGGTCGCGCTGCGACTTCTTGCCGGTGATGAAGTAGACGACCTCCTGCGTGAGCCGGCGCACGTCGTCGACTCGCTCGCCGCTGTCGGCGGCGGCGTTGGCGTCGAACCACAGCTGCACCGAGAGCTTGGTGGTGCCCGAGCCGACGAACTGCTGCCCGGCCGTGCCCGCGCCCTGGTCACCCGTGCCGCCGCCGCTGCCGCCGCCCGCCGCGGTGCCGCTGGTGGGCGGCGTCTGCACCTGGTTGGCGAACGACAGCTTCAGCGACTCGGGGTTGAACTGCACCGTCACCTGCTTGCCGCCCGACAACTCCTTGAAGGTTTCGTCGAGTTCGATGAGCCTGGCCTTTGCGGCAGCGCCTGGGGTCATGGTGGTGGGGCTTTCATCGGTTCAGCCACCGCGCTGGACGGTGAGGGTTTCGTAGGCGATCTGCAACTCCTCGATGGCCACCGCGCCGTCCTTGCCGTTGAGCGGCGGCGCCTTCAGCTTCACCGGCAGGCAGCGGCCGAGCACGAAGCGCGCGCGCTCGGTGCTGCCGTCGGCGGCCAGCAGCACCACCGAGGCCTCGGCGCGCAGGCCGGGGTCGGCGAGGCTGTCGCTCATCCACTGCCAGAGGTCGAAGCTGTCGCCGGCCATGCCGCGCTTGAGCGTCAGCTGGCCCAGCGTCACCGGCCCCGCCAGCCGCACCTGGCGATCGTTGCTGCCGCCGGCGCGGATGGTCTTGAACTCCATGCCCATCTCGAGCCCGTCGCACTCGGCAAACGCGGCCTGCACCAGCGGCGCGCTGCCGCCCGCGCGCACCACCTCGACGGCGAAGTTGAAGTTGGTGAAGGGCTGCATGGTGGCCATGGCGTGGGCCTCAGCGCTGTTCCTGCGCCACCAGGCGCTCGCCGCTGCGCGCCAGGCGCACGCGCAGGAAGGTCAGCGGCAGTGCCGGCGCCACCTTGAGGTCGACGCGGAACTGCCCGGCGTCGGCGCGCGCCGGCGTGTTGAGTTCGTCGCCGACGTCGACGGCGTAGGCCTCGCGCGCGCTGCGGCCGGCGAAGGCGCCGCGCTCGAAGAGCTCGGCCAGCAGCGCATTGAAGGCGCGCTCGACGGTGCGCTGCAGCGTGCGCCCGTTGGGCTCGAAGAGGTAGAGCGCGCCCTGGCGCAGCGCCACGCGGCGCAGCAGCGACATCAGCCGCCGCACGTTGACGGGGCGCCAGTCGGCGTCGGTTGTCAGCGTGTCGGCGCTGCCCAGCACGAAGCCGCGCGGGCCGTTGCGCACGAGGTTGACCTGGGCGTCGAGCAGGGCCTGCGCGTCGGCGCCGGGCGCGGCTTCGGCCAGGGCCACGACGTCGCGCAGCGGCTGGTTGGCCACGGCGATCCAGGCGCCGCGCGCCAGCGCGCCGGCCGCCAGCTGCCCGGCCACGGCACCGTCGGGCGGCGCGGCGACCACGGTGTCGACGCGGCGCGTCAGCAGCCAGGGGTGGTGCAACGCGCCGAAGCCAAGCGCACGCGCCTCGTCGTCGGCCAGCGGCGGCGGCTGGCCGGGCAGTGCAGCGGCGCTGCTGCGCAGCGTGTCGGCGTGCGCGGCGGCGTCGGCGCCGCTGTAGTGCTGCGGCAGTGCCAGCACGGCCAGCAGGTCGCCGCGCGCGGCGGCGGTGCGCAGCATCAGGCGGTGCAGCGCCAGCAGGTCGTCGGCGCGCCAGGGCCGGGGTTCGAAGCCGCGCCGGCCGACGAGCACACGCACCGTGCGCGACCACGGGCTAAGCCGCCGCCCGTGCCGTGCCCGCACGCGGTAGAAGGCCGCGCCCGGCGGCTTGCCGGCCACCGTGTGGCGTGTGGCGCTGCCTTCGTAGGCGCTGCTGGCGGCGGCGAAGCCGGCGTCGCTGCTCTCTTGCAGTTCGAAGGCCGCGCCGGGCTCGGGCAGCGTCCACTGCAGCGTGTAGCGGCCGGCGGCGTCGGGGTCGACGCCCTGCACGAAGCGCGGGGCCGGCAGCGGCGTGAGATCGCAGTCGTCGAAGGCGCTGCAAGGCGGCGGCGTTGGCGTGGGCTCGGCCGGCAGTTCGAGCCACGCCGGCGGCGGCGCGGCGCGGCGCTGCCAGCCGGCCTGCACGGCATCGGGCAGCACCAGCAGCGTGGGCTCGTCGGCCACGCCGGCCGCCACCGAGCCGAAGGCCGCGTGCAGCCCGCGCAGTGGCCGCGGCGTGCGGCCCAGCAGGCGCAGCGCCTCGGCCTGGTCGGCCAGGGTGTCGGCGTGCTGGTCGGCCAGCAGCGGCTCGGCAAACAGCGGCCAGCCGTGCTGCGCCAGGCCGTCGCGCTGCAGCGCGTCGGCGCCATGGCCGCGCGCGCCCAGGCCGCCGGCCGGCGCGGCGCCGCCGTCCAGCGGGATGAAGAAGGCATTCAGTGGCGCCGGCAGCGAGGCCAGCGGAAAACGCCGCGGCAGGCGGCCGATGGGGTCGGGCCGGCTGGCCTCGAAGCTCTGCTCGGCCAGGCTCGCCGCCTGGGCCACGGGCTGCGCGCGGCCCCGCTGCGTGAAGAAGGCGATGTCGTCGGGCAGCGCAGCCAGGCTGACCGGGCCCGCGTCACCGGCGCCGTTTGCGGCGTCGGTACCGTTCGTGCCGTTCGTGCCGTTCATGCCGTTCATGCGGTTCGTGGCGCCCGGCGCTGCCAGCGCCAGGCCGTCGAGCAGGTGGTCGGCCTCGCCTTGCTGCGCCACGCGCAGCGCCGCGGTGAGGCGTTGCCCGGCGCGTTCGTCGGCGGCAAGCAGCCAGGTGTCTATGGCTGCCGGCTCGGGCGCGGTGTGCACCTGCCAGGCGCGGCCCGCCAGCCCGTGGGCGATGCGGCCGTCGCCGTCGGCGACCTCGGCGGCGTCGGCGCTGTCGATCACCAGCCAGCTCGGCGGCGTCGTGTCGTCGTCGGTGTCGAAGCCGAGCTGCAGCACCTCGCCCACGCCCAAGGCCACGTCCGCCGGCAGCCGGACCTGCAGCGCCAGCCGGCCGTCGGTCTGCCAGGTGCCGCTGGCGGCGGCTTCGTGCTCGACGAGGCTGTCGGTGCCCGGCGTGAACCAGCGCAGCGCCACGGGGCTGCCGCTGGTTCGGACCTGCACGCTCACCAGCGTGCCCAGCGCCAGCCGCCGTTGGCGGGCGCCGCCGCTGAGGGCCGTGGGTGCTTCGATCCAGGCCACGCGGCCCTGCAGCGACAGCCCGGCCTGCAGCGGCACGCGCAGCGTGTCGCCGGCGGCCAGGGCCTGCGGGCCGCGGGTCCGCAGCAGCAGCGTCTGGCCGTCGAAGGCCAGCGGCTGCAGCGGCAGCCATTGCGGCGTGACGGTGGCGGCCACCGTCAGCCCGTCGGCCCAGGCGCCGGGCGAGCGCGCGGCGATGAAGGCCGGGGCCAGCTGCCAGCCGCCGCCCGACGGCGTGGGCGTGGCGTGCAGCATCTGCTGCAGCGGAAAGCGGTTCGTCACCGCCTCGCTTGCGGCCACACGCTGCACCCAGGCGCGGCGACCGCCGTGGCCGAAGAAGCCGCGCAGGCTGCCGTGCAGCAGGCCGCGCACGGGCTGGCCGTCGTCGTCGACCAGCAGCGTCAGCTCGGGCCCGAAGACGGCCTCGAACTCGGCCAGGCTCTCCACCGCCACCGGCACGTCCAGCGGCCCGGCCGCGGCATAACCGACGAAGTGAGCGATGTCCATGCGCGGCAGCACCTCGCGCAGCGCCGGCGCGGGCACGTCGAACAGCACGCCGGGCAGGCGGCGTTGCAGCACGGTGCTCATCGTGGGCGGCTCATTGCGGCTCGTCGGGTCACGGCAATGGGGCCTATTCCATCTCTAGCCGCTCGTAGGCCAACACCAGCTCTTCCATCGCCACGTCGGTGCCTTTGGCGTTGAGCGGCCCGCTGGTGTGCTTGATGATGCGGGCCCGCATCAGCTTCCAGGTCTGCACGACGGCGGTGTGGTCCTCGTTCTGCAGCTGGATGGTGACCGTGCGCATCGCGCTCTGGTCGCCGTTGCGGATCTGGTGCAGCCAGCTGTAGAGGTTGAGCGAGCCGACGACGCCGCGCTTGAGCGTCACGTCGGTCGATTTGTTGAGCCCGGTGATCTTGCGCACGGCGTTCTCTTTCTCGTTGCCGTTGCGGTACTCGGACACGGTCACTTCCATGCCGATGCCGCTGACCTCCTGGAAGCCGGCTTCGGGGCCTTCGGTGTTGCCGGTGCCGAGGTCGACGAGGAAGTTGAACTGGACATAGGGTCGGTCACGCAGGACGGCCATCGTGTGCTCCTGTGGGTTGCGGGGTGGGCAGCGCGCGTGTGTTCATGCGCTCAGGCCCTGCGGTCGGCCGTCCACTGGCCGATGCGGAAGATCACGAACTCGGCCGGCTTCAGCGGCGCCACGCCGATGAGGCAGATCAGGCGCCCGTTGTCGAGGTCGTTCTGCGTCATCGTGCTGCGGTCGCAGCGCACGAAGAAGGCCTTCTCGGGCTTGTCGCCGAGCAGCGCGCCGCTCTGCCATTCGTTGAGCAGGAAGTCTTCGATCGTGCGGCGCACGTTGGCCCACAGCGCGTCGCCGTTGGGCTCGAACACCGCCCACTGCGTGCCCTTGTCGATGCTGCGCTCGAGGTAGGCGAAGTAGCGCCGCACATTGAGGTACTTCCACTCGGGGTCGCTGCTGATGGTGCGTGCGCCCCAGAGCCGAAAGCCCCGGCCCTCGAAGTAGCGCAAGCAGTTGACGCCCTCGGGGTTGAGCACCTCCTGCTGGCCCTTGTTGAGCAGCGTCTCGAAGCCCAGCGCCAAGCGCACGACCTCGTTGGCGGGTGCCTTCCAGACGCCGCGCTCGACGTCGTTGCGGGCGCAGATGCCGGCCACGAAGCCGCTGGGCGGCAGCTTGATCTCCTGGCGCGTCACCGGGTCGAGCACGCTCACCCAGGGGTAGTAGAGCGCGGCGTGTTTGCTGTCGAGCTTGGCGCGCATGCCGCGCACATCGGAGATCGTCTGGCCCTCGGCGCTGTCGAGCAGCGCGACGCGGTAGCGCATGCGCTCGGCGTGGCCGATCAGCAGGCCGGTGACGGCGTTGGCGTTCTCGCGGTAGGCGGCGTAGTTCCAGGTGCTGCCAGGGGCGGCCACCATCGAGATGTCCTCGATGTCCTCGAACTGCTTCAGGCCCAGGCTGTAGCCCTTGCGCGGGTCGGCCTCGCCTTCGTATTCACCGGCCTCGGGGCGCTGGCCGTCGTTGCCGCCTTCGAGCAGGAAGGTGTTGCCCACGCCCAGCGTCAGCTTGTCGGCCGGGGTCACGCCGCGGCGGGTTTCTTCGGTGCCGGGCACCAGCAGCGTGGTGGGGTCGGCGCCGAACAGCGCGGCCAGCACGTCGAAGGCGTCTGACACCGCGGCCGGGTCGCGTGCGATGACCAGCGGCAGGCCGCGTGCGTCGGCGGTGGAGGTGGGCTCGGTGGCGAAACGCGCGAACACCGAGTCGGCCGCGCCTGCCGAGCGGTGGCTGGGGTGCAGCGGCAGGCCGGCCCAGGTGGCGATCTCGCGCGCGCCGTCGCGCGACAGCAGCGACACGCCCAGCGTGACGATGCGCACCGAGTCGCCCTGGTCGGGCGCCTGGTCGGGGTTGAGCGCGGTGACGTCGAACCAGTCGCCGGCCTCGACCGGCGAGGTCAGGGCCATGGGCTCGAAGCGCCACAGCGCCTGGTCCTCGTCCCAGTGCGCGACGGCGAAGAGCCCGGTGTCGGCGGCAGCCGGTGAGCTGGTGCGGTCGCGTATCCACACCAGGTCGAGGTCGTTCACCGAGCGCAGCGTGGGGATGGTGGACCCGCTCACCGGGTCGACCTGGCCCACCAGCACGTTGGCGCCGCCCTTGAGCGTGAAGCGCACGCGCAGGTTGGCCGCCGCGCCGGGGTGGCGGGCGCGCACGCGCAGGCCGCCCAGGCCGCTGGGGTCGACGCGGGCGTGGCCGTCCTGGTAGTGGGTGCCGGTCATGGCCGCGCTGGCCAACTCATCCGCGGCGGTGAAGGGCTCGAACTCGCCGGTGAGCGGCTTGAACACGCGCGACACGTAGAGCCGCTTGCCGCCTTCGTTGAAGAAGGCGCGCACCGCGTGCCACAGGAAGTTGGGCGCGGTGCTGCCCGACCACGCCACCTCGCTGCCGGGCGCGAAGGGGTCGTACAGGCGCTCGTAGTCGCTCAGGCTGGTGACGATGTCGGGCTCCATCGCCACCGGGCCGAACCGCGCCGCACCGATGAAGCCGGTGGTGGTGGTGGACACGCCCTCGATGGACTTGGCGCGGAACGAGGTCTCTTCGACGAAGACGCCGGGGGCAAGGTATTCGGGCATGGGGTCTCCTTGGGGTGAGCGTTCAGGGTGAGCGTTCAGGCGGCGACGTAAAGCACGGAGGCGCCGCTGCTTTGCGCCAGCAGCGGCTGCCCGGCCTGCAGTGGCAGCGGCGCCAGCGGCATGGGGGGGCTGCGCTGCTGCAGCAGCGCGATGGCGGGTTGCGCGAGCAGGGCCGGCAGTTCGGGCAGCGCCGCGCTGCCGGGCGCGGTGACGGTGGGCGACCAGTAGGCCAGCAGCGTGACGTCCCGGCGCTGGCGCTCGGCCAGCGTGCCGGGCGAGTCGCGCAGCCCCGGTTCGCGCGGGCGCGGCAGCGCGAAGGTGAGCAGCGCCCGGCCGCTGGCGTCGGCCAGGCCCTGCGCCAGGCGCTCGCTGCCCAGCCACAGTTCCAGCAGCGCCCAGGGCACCGGCGTCGCGGGCGCGCTGGCGCGGCGCAACTCGGCGCGCAGCTGCACCAGCGGCGGTGGCACGCTGCGCGTGGCGGCGTTGAACAGCGGCACGTAGGGCGAGGGGTCGGCCGGTGAATCGAAACTGGAGGCCAGCCCGAACAGGCCGCCGGCCGGCAGCGCCACCGGCATCGCGGCGGGCAGGTAGCGGCCGGCGCTGTCTCGCACCTCGAGGCGGTGGCGCTCGGGTTCCGGAGGTGAGACAGGGGTTGAGACAGGGGGTGAGACAGGGGGTGAGACAGGCGGCGAGACGCTGCTCGTGTCTTCGTCGTCGAAACCCGGCAGCCCGGCGATGTCGTGCAGCACGAACACGCCGCTGCGGTTGGGCGCCAATGCCCGCCGCCGCCGCGGCACCCGGGTGTCGATGACCTCGGCGCGCAGGCCCTCGGACACCCGGCGCAAAGTGCCGGCGTCGCGGAACATCACGCCCAGCAGCGCCGTGCGCACCACGGTGTCGAAGCCCGGCGCCAGCACGGCCGTCATGGCGCGGCCCCGGGCGTGCCGGCCCGCAGTTCACGGGTCTGCACGAGCGCGCCTTCGGCGAGCGCGACCTCGGACTCGATCATCACGTTGCGCGCGGCGTAGGTGACCGAGGTCTGCCAGCGGTTGCGGAACTTGTCCCACAGGCCCAGGTGGTCAGGCACGCTGAGCGTGTCGATGCTGAGCTCGACGGCCTCGTCGGCCTCGAAGGCGGGCCGGTCGCGGCGCGACAGCGAGGCGTTGAGCTGCGCGGCGGGGATGATGGCGTGGTCTTCGATGTGGCGCATCAGCCAGCCCAGCAGCCGCAGCTGGCGCTCGGCTTCGGTCGACCAGGCGGTGATGAGCAGGCCGATGTCGACGGGCAGCGCGGGGCGGCGCTTGAGGCCGTCGGGCCGGCGCCGCGCCGGCTGGTTGCGGATGGCGCTGTTCACGCCCACGCGCCACACCAGCAGCGACAGGCCCTCGCTGACCACCGGCGTGCCGAAGTCGTGGCCGGGGTAGAGCACGAAGCTGGGCGTGCCGATGAACTCGTCGCGCGGGCAGGCTTCCTCGAGCATCTTGAGCACGGTCTTGGCGACGGCGGCCAGGGCGAGGTGGTTGGCCATGGGCGGCGGCGCTCAGCGCCTGGGCGCTACTGCTGTGGCGGTGGCGGCGCCGGTGTGCGGCAGGGCGGCGGCACGCGTCCACGCCGTCTCGGCCCAGCTGGCTTCGAGCCTGCGAATCACGCCTTCACGTTCCAGCAATGCCAATGCCGCCTCCACGGTCTGCAGCCGCACCACGCCGTAGCCCGGTGCCAGCCACCAACGCTGTATGCCCGAGGCGGTGTCGGCCGCACGCGGGTGCTCATCGAGGTAGCGGCGTATCGCCGATGCGACGGCCGCCACCTCGGGCACGGGAGAGCCTGCTTGCATGCACACCCCTGATGCCTGGTGGTCCCGGGGCATCACCACGCAAGGCATGGGCCAGGGCCGGGGCGCGCCGCGTCTGCCTCGTGAAGAGGGCGACTGGTCCGGTCTACGGCAGGTGCGTGCTGGGGCCGCGGCGACCCAGCGTGACCGGCGCACTGCTCGCGCCCTCGGCGGGCGCGTGCCGCGCGGGCGGCCACGTTCTGCGCAGCCGCCGGCCTGGGGCCGAAACGACCCGCCTGGGGCCGGCGCGACCCCATGGCGCAGCCGCCCGGCGGGCAGGGCACCGCTGCCCCTTGTCGCAGCGTGCCGGAGAACTAGGGGGTCAGGGGTTGCCGGAGCCGAACGCGGCGCGCTGCAGGCCGTGCTTGCGCACCAGCTTGCCGAAGCGGCTGCGTTCCTTGCCCGCCAGGCGGGCGGCGCGGCTGAGGTTGCCCTCGGCCAGCGCCAGCACCTCGCTGAGGTACTGGCGTTCAAACTCGACCAGCGCGCGCGCCCGTGCCGCGGCATACGACAGGGCGCTCTCGGCGTGGCCCGTGCCGCCGGCACCGGCCTGGCCCGCGAGCGCGAGCACGGTGGCGGCAGCATCGAGTTCGAGGTCGACCTCGCGCCCCTTGCCCAGCAAGAAGGCGCGGTGCACGCGGTGTTCGAGCTCGCGCACGTTGCCCGGCCAGGGCAGGGCCAGGCCCAGGTGGGCGACGCTGCGCGGGTGCAGCTCGCGCGGCGCGCTGTCGTATTCGCGCACCAGGCGCTGCACGAACGCGCGTGCCAGCAGCAGCGCGTCGCCGGTGCGGTTGCGCAGCGAGGGCAGCGGCACGCTCAGCAGGTTGATGCGGTAGAGCAGGTCCTGGCGGAAGGCGCCGCGCGCGGCCAGCTCGGCCAGGTCGACGTTGGTGGCGGCGACGAGGCGCACGTCGGCCTGCTCGGCGCGTGCCGCGCCCAGTGGCCGGTAGCTGTGGTCCTGCACGAAACGCAGGATCGCGGCCTGGCCGCGCGGGCTCAGCGAGTCGATCTCGTCGAGGAACAGCGTGCCGCCTTCGGCGCCGCCGATGACGCCGCGGCTGGCGCTCTTGGCGTCGGTGTAGGCGCCGCGGGTGTGGCCGAAGAGTTCGGCCTCCAGGATGCTGTCGGGCAGCGCGCCACAGTTGATGGCCACGAAGGGCCCGCGCTGGCGCGCGCTGAGGTAATGGATGGCGCGTGCCGCGAGCTCTTTGCCGGTGCCCGTCTCACCGCACAGCAGCACCGTGGCGTTGACCGCGGCGCACTGCTGAAGCAGCGCCAGCGCGGCGTGGAAGGCGGGTGATTCGCCGTAGAGATTGAGTGCCGCCCAGTCGGGCACGCTGGCGGCCTGGGGGGCGTTGGCGAGGGACATTCGGGGTTTTCAGGCACGGCGGGCGCCGCGGGTGGACTGGCTTGTGCGGTGTCGCGCGTCGTGGCCACCGTGACCTCATGCTAGGCGGCGCGAACGGGGTCACCATCCCTAGGAGCACCCGCCCCGCGGCACGCCGCGGGCTGGGGGCAGAATGCATCACCGTGCCACCGCGCTGCACCACCATGCCCACCGACCTCAAGACCGCCTCCGAGCCCGCCACCACACTGCGGCACAACCTGGGCCGGCTGGTCGTGAAAGGCGGCGTCGCGCTGGGCCTGCTGGCGCCCGACGAGCAGGCGCTGGCGTTGGCCTTTGTCTGGGCCGGTCTGCCCGAGGGTGTGGTGATGAACGAGCGTGAGGTCAACGCCGTGCTGCGCGAGCAGTTGGCCGGGCCGGTGCAGTGCCTGGCTACCGACCACGTCGAGCTGCGCCGCTGGCTGGTCGACGCCGGCTGGCTGCAGCGCGACGGCTACGGCCGCGAGTACCGCCGCGTGGCCGCCGGCCCGGCGCTGCGCCGGGCACTGGCGCAGGCGCTGACCGAGGCGCTGGCCGGCCAGGCCAGCACGGCCTGGGCCGCGGCACGGCGCGCTGCGCATGAGGCCGAGCGCGAGGCGCGCCGCCAGCGCTGGCAGGCACAGGCACAGGCCTTGCCCGGCCAGGCGGCATGACGAGCGCGACCGACGAGTTCGCGATGCGCCTGGCGTTGGACCAGGCGCACAACGCCTGGCTGGTGGGCGAGGTGCCGGTGGGCGCGGTGATCATGCGCGAGGGCCAGGTCATCGCCACCGGCTACAACCGCCCCATCACCACGCACGACCCCACTGCGCACGCCGAGGTCGTGGCGCTGCGCCACGCGGCCACGCTGCTGGCCAACTACCGCCTGCCGGAGTGCGAGCTCTTCGTCACGCTCGAGCCCTGCGCGATGTGCGCGATGGCGCTGATGCACGCGCGCTTCAAGCGTGTGGTCTTCGGCGCCGCCGACCCCAAGACCGGCGCCGCGGGCTCGGTGCTCGACCTCTTCGGCGAGGCCCGGCTCAACCACCACACCGAGGTGCAGGGCGGCGTGCTGGAGCAGCCCTGCGGCGACCTGCTGCGCGGCTTCTTCGCCGAACGGCGGGCGCAGAAGCGCGCCGAACTGCGGCCCGGCCAGCCCGACGCGCTGGCGGCAGGGCCGGGCAGCTTCGTCGATGGTGACGACGATGCCGACGCCGGCGGCCCCATCCCAGCCGGCGACGCCACCGAGCTGCCGCCGGACCTGCTGCCGCCCCCCGAGCCGACATGAATCGTCGTCACGCGCCCGCGCTCGACACCTTCCCATCTTCTGCACCGGCTCCGTCGATGACCTTGCTGACCCTCTTTTCCCCCGCCGGCGTGGTGGCCCAGCCCGCCGCGCTCACGCGCGCCACGCGCCGCCTGCGCGCGCTGGGATTCGATGTCGCGGTCGACGCCGACGCGCGCGCCCGGCGGCAGCGTTTTGCCGGCGATGACGACTCGCGGCTGGCGGCGCTGCACCGCGTCGCGCTGGCCGCACCCGCCATCGCCATGGCCACGCGCGGCGGTTACGGCCTGACGCGGCTGCTCGACCGCATCGACTGGGCGCTGTTGGCGCGCAGTGTCGACAACGGCACGCGCTGGGTCGGCCACAGCGACCTCACCGCGCTGCAGCTGGGCCTGCTGGCGCACACCGGGGCCGAGAGCTGGGCCGGGCCGATGGCGCTCGACGACTTCGGCCGCAGCGACGAGGCCGGCGGCGTCGACGAGGTCACGCGCGACTGCTTTCGCGAGGCCATGGGTGGCGAGCTCGAGGCCGTGGGCTTTCGCACCGAGCCCGGTTTCGACGGCCTGGCCGCCAGCGGCAAGCTCTGGGGCGGCAACCTGAGCATGCTGTGCTCGATGCTGGGCACCGCGCACTGGCCGCAGGTGCGTGGCGGCATCCTGTTTCTGGAAGACGTGGGCGAGCACCCCTACCGCGTCGAACGCGGCCTGCTGCAACTGCACCAGGCCGGCGTGCTGGCAGGCCAGAAGGCCGTGGTGCTGGGCGCCTTCAGCGGCTGGAAGGCCTCGCCGCTGGACCGTGGCTACGGCCTGAAGGCGGTGGTGGCGATGCTGCGCGCCAGCACGCCCACGCCCGTGCTCACCGGCCTGCCTTTCGGCCACGTGCACCCCAAGCTCACGCTGCCGGTGGGGCGCAAGGTGCAGCTGGTGGTGCAAGGCCGCGATGTGCTCATCGGCTGGTAAAGGCCACGGCCTGCGGCGGGCGCTGATGGCCACCGGCGCGGCCGCCGCGCTGCTGGGCGCGGGCTGCGACAACAACCCCTGGCCGAAAGGCGAGGCGGCGACGAACACGATGTTCTCCGGCGTGATCGAGAGCTCGCCGCGCCACCTCGACTCCACCGCCTCGTACTGGAACAACGACACCCCGTTCACCTTCCAGATCTACGAGCCGCTGTACGGCTACCACTACCTCAAGCGCCCCTTCGAACTGATTCCGAAGTCGGCCGCGGCGGTGGCACGGCCGCGCTATGTCGACAAGCACGGCCAGCCGCTGCCTGCCGACGCGCCGGCCGAACTCGTGGCCGAGAGCATCTACGACGTGCCCATACGCCCCGGCATGCGCTACCAGCCGCACCCGGCCTTCGCGGTCGACGCGCAGGGCCGCCATCGCTATCACACCGGCAACCCGATCCGGCCGGGCGCCCTGGGCAAGCGCCGCACGCCGCTGGACTTCGAGCACACCGGCACACGCGAGGTGGTGGCCGAGGACTTCGTCTACGCGCTCAAGCGCCAGGCCACCACGCGCATCACCGCGCCCATCTTCAGCGTCTTTGCCGAGTACCTGGTCGGCCTGCGTGAGTACGGCGAACTCATCAAGCGCGAAGACGCCGCGTTGCGCCGGGGCCTGGACCCGGCCAGCCCCGACAAGCCCTTCCTCGACTTCCGGCGCTGGCCGCTGGCCGGCGCCAGCGCACCGGGCAAGCACCTGCTGCGCATGCGCATCAAGGGCAAGTACCCGCAGTGGAGCTACTGGATGAGCATGACCTTCTCGGCGCCGGTACCCTGGGAGGCCGATGCCTTCTACACCCAGCCGGGCATGGCCGAGGTGGGCCTGAGCGCCGACACCTGGCCAGTGGGCAGCGGGCCCTACATGATGACCGAGTACATCAAGGACCGCCGCCACGTGATGGTGCGCAACCCCAACTTCCGCAGCGACCTCTACCCCTGCGAAGGCGAACCGGCCGACGAGGCGGCGGGGTGGCTGGCCGACTGCGGCAAGCCCATGCCCTTCATTGACCGCATGGTCTTCACCGTCGAGCGCGAGGCGCTGCCGCGGCAGGGCAAGTTCCGCCAGGGCTTCTACGACGTCGAGGTCTTCGAGCGCGTCGACACCGGCATGGAATACCTCGTCGGCATGCAGGACAGCGAAGAGGTGCGCCGGGAGTACCTCGACAAGGGCTTCAGGCTCGACCGCCGCAGCGACGTCAACAGCTACTTCATCGCCTTCAACATGCTCGACCCGGTGGTGGGCGACGGGCCCGAAGGCCCCAGTGGCCCGGCCGCGCAACGCGAGCGCAACCGCAAGCTGCGCCAGGCCATCAGCATCGCCATCGACTGGGAGGAGTACAGCAAGGTCTTCCCGAAGAAGGCCGGGCAGACGGCGATGGGCCCGCTGCCGCCCGGCATCAAGGGCTCGCGCGAAGGCACGCCCGAGGGCGTCAACCCGGTGACGCACAGGCTCGTCGACGGCCAGGCCCAGCGGCGGCCGATCGAAGAGGCCAGGCGGCTGATGGCCGAAGCGGGCTACCCCGACGGCCGCGATGCCAGGACCGGCAAGCCGCTGGTGCTGAACTACGACGTCTACTACCCGCCCACGCCCGAGCGCAAGCCCGAGATCGACTGGGTGGTGCGGCAGTTCAACAAGATCGACATCCAGGTCGAGGTGCGCGCCACCGACAACAACCAGTTCCAGGACAAGGTGCGCAAGGGCCAGTACCAGGTGTTCTGGCTGGGCTGGCTCGCCGACTACCCCGACCCCGAGAACTTCCTCTTCCTGATGACCACCTCGGCGGGCAAGACCAAGTACGACGGCGAGAACACCTCGAACTACGCCAACCCCGAGTACGACCGCCTGTTCGACCGCATGAAGGTGCTGCCCGACGGCCCCGAGCGGCAGCAGGTGATCGACCAGATGGTGGCCATCGTGCAGCGCGACGCGCCGTGGACCATGGGTTTCTTCCCCTGGTCTTCGGCCGCGGCGCAGCCCTGGGTCTACAACTTCAAGCCGGCCATCCTGGTGCGCGACCATGGCCGCTACCTGCGGCTCGACGTGCCGCAGCGCCTGGCCGCGATGGCCACCTGGAACCACCCGGTGTGGTGGCCGCTGGCACTGCTGGGTGCGGCCGTGGTGGCGCTGTGGCTGGGCGCGCGGCGCCAGCTGAAGCGGCGCGAACGCACCAATGCGCGTGGCGAAGTGCTGGCCTGAGCCGCCGAGAACGCAACGCGATGTTCAACTACCTGACCCGCCGCGTCATCAACGCCGTGCTCGTGCTGCTGGGGGTGAACCTGCTCACCTTCATGCTCTTCTTCACCCTCAACACGCCCGACGACATGGCGCGGCTGAACCTCGGCGGCAAGCGCGTGAGCCAGGAGTCGATAGAGAAGTGGAAGGCCGAGCGCGGCTACGACAAGCCGCTGTACTTCGCCGCCGACAGGCCAGGCGGCGAGAAGCTCACCGAGACCATCTTCTGGGAGCGCTCGGTGTCGCTGTTCGCCTTGAAGTTCGGCCGCGCCGACAGCGAGAGCGCCGGCGACATCGGCCACGAGGTGGCGTCGCGCATGGTGGTCAGCCTGCAGATGGCGCTGCCGCTGTTCATCCTGCAGGTCATCGCGAGCACGGCGTTGGCGGTGCTGCTGGTGATGTTCCGCCGCTCGCGGTTCGACTTCTGGGGCGTGGTGGCCTGCGTGCTGATGCTGTCGATCAGCAGTCTCTTCTACATCATCGTCGGCCAGTTCCTGTTCTCGCGTGTGCTCAAGCTGGCGCCGATCTCGGGCTACGCGCCGGGGCTCGATGCGGTGAAGTTCCTGGTGCTGCCCATTGGCCTGAGCCTGCTCGCGCGCCTGGGCGGCGAAGCGCGGCTGTACCGCGCGATGTTCCTGGAAGAGATGGCCAAGGACTACGTGCGCACCGCGCGCGCCAAGGGGCTGTCGGAACAGCTGGTGCTCTACCGCCACGTGCTGCGCAATGCGCTCATCCCCATCGTCACCAGCGCCGGCAGCTACCTGCCCTATGTCTTTCTCGGCAGCCTGGTGTTCGAGAGCTTCTTCGGCCTGCCCGGGCTGGGCGCCTACGTCATCGAGGCCATCGGCCGGCAGGACTTCGCCGTCGTGCGCAGCATGGTCTTCGTCGGCTCGCTGCTGTACATCGCCACCTACGTGCTGATCGACGTCGCCTACACCTGGGTCGACCCCCGGGTGAGGTTGGCTTGAGCCACCGCGCCTGGATGCACTGATGCCCAAGTTCGTGCTCTTGTGGACCGACGCCAGCCTCTGGCTGCTGGTGGCCGCGCTGGCGGCCTACGTGGTGATGGTGCTGCGCAAGCCGCAACTGGCGGCCCACTGGGGCCGCGTGTTCCGCGACGCGCCGGCGCTGGTTTCATCACTGGTGTTGCTGCTGTGCCTGGGCGTGACGCTGCTGGACAGCGTGCATTACCGCGCCCGCCTGCCGCCGGCGGCGGGCGCGCTCGACGCCGCGCCGGCCTACGAGGCGCGCACGCGCTCGCTGCTCGACGACCTGCTGGGCGATCTCGTCGCAGCGCGCGAGAGCACCTACTCGCGGCCGCTGTCCTACCTCGGTTTCACCAAAGAGTCGCTGGTGGTCGACGGCGAGGTGCGGCGCGTGGCGCCGCGGCTGCAGTTCGGCGGCGCGCACCTGGGCGACCCGGCCGTGCAGTGGCTGCCCGATCTCGCCGCGCGCGCGGGCCGCGGGCTGCTCTGGGGCGCGCTGGCGGCGCTGGTGCTGGGCGGCCTGGGTGTGGCGGCGCTGGCGCGCTGCATGCGCCAGCCCGTGGCCACCACCTGGGGCCGCATCCGCCGCCGCCAGACGGCCGTGCCCTGGCACGTGGCGCTGGCCACGCTGGCCGCCGTCTGCCTGGTCGCCGGGCCGGCCGCGGCGCTGTCGGGGCCCTACCACCTGCTGGGCACCGACCTCACCGGCAACGACGTGCTCTACCAGTCGCTCAAGAGCATACGCACGGCCTTCGTCATCGGCACGTTGGCCACCGTCGCCACGCTGCCGCTGGCGGTGGTGCTGGGCATCGTGGCGGGCTACTTCCGAGGTTGGGCCGACGAGATCATCCAGTACGTCTACACCGTGCTCAGCTCGGTGCCCAACGTGCTGCTCATCGCCGCCTGCGTGCTGATGGTGCAGGTCTTCCTCGACAAGAACCCGGGGCTGTTCGAGACCGGCGCCGAGCGCTCGGACCTCAAGCTCTTCCTGCTGTGCGCCGTGCTCGGCCTGACGGGCTGGGCCGGCCTGTGCCGGCTGCTGCGCGCCGAGACGCTGAAGCTGCGCGAGCTCGACTACGTGCAGGCGGCCAGCGCCTTCGGCGTCGGCCACGCGCGCATCATGGTGCGGCACATCTTCCCCAACGTCGCGCACCTGATGCTCATCGTCACCGTGCTCGAGTTCAGCGCGTTGATCCTCTACGAGGCCGTGCTGTCCTACGTCGGCGTGGGCGTCGACCCGGCGATGAACAGCTTCGGCGGCATGATCAACCTGGCGCGCAGCGAAATGAGCCGCGACCCCGTGGTGTGGTGGAGCTTCGCCGCCGCCTTCGGCTTCATGGTGACGCTGGTGCTGGCGGCCAACCTCTTTGCCGACGGCGTGCGAGACGCCTTCGACCCGCGCGCGGCGGTGGTGCGCAGCCGGCGCATCGTGCGCCCGCGAAAGCCCACCTGAGATGCTGAACATCGACGACCTGCAGGTCGAGCTCGAGTCCGAGGCCGGGCTGGTGTGTGCCATCGACGGCTTGAAGCTCGCCATCGAGCGCGGCGAGACCTTTGCGCTGGTGGGCGAAAGCGGCTGCGGCAAGAGCATGACGGCGCTGGCGCTGATGCGGCTGCTGCCCGAGGCCGGCTACGTCGCCGGCGGCGACGTGCACATCGGCCGCGGCGCCGATGCGCTGGACGTGCTGGCGCTGCCCGAGTCGCGGATGCGCGCCGTACGCGGCGGCCGCATCGGCATGATCTTCCAGGAGCCCGCGACCAGCCTGAACCCGGTGATGACGGTGGGGCGGCAGGTCGTCGAGGCCATCGAGGCGCACACGCCGCTGCGCGGCGCGGCGGCGCATGCCCAGGCGCTGGACTGGTTGCGCCGCGTCGGCATCCCCGAGCCCGAGCGTCGCTTCGGCGACTACCCCTTCCGCATGAGCGGCGGGCAGAAGCAGCGCGTGATGATCGCCATCGCGCTGGCCGCCGAGCCCGACTTTCTGATCGCCGACGAGCCCACCACGGCGCTGGACGTCACCATCCAGGCGCAGATCCTGGCGCTGCTGCAGGACCTGCAGCGCGAGCACCGCATGGGCATGCTGCTGATCACGCACGACCTGGCGGTGGTGTCGGGCGTGGCGCACCGCGTGGCGCTGATGTATGCGGGGCAGATCGTCGAGGTGGCGCCGGCCGATGAGTTCTTCGCCGCGCCCCGGCATCCTTATGCGCGGGCCCTGCTGCGCGCGTTGCCGGGCGGTGACCGGCGCGGCACGCCGCTGGAGGCGATAGCCGGTACGGTGCCGGCGATGTCGTCGCGCTTCGAGGGTTGCCGCTTCGCGCCGCGCTGCGCCGACGCGCTGCCGCGCTGCGCCGGCACGCGGCCCGAGCTGCTGGACGTGGCGGCCGGGCACGGCGTGCGTTGCCTGCTCTTCGCGCCGGGGGCAGCGCCGCGGGCCGTGCCTATGCCGGCGGCCCTAGCCGCGGCCGCGAGCGTGCCGGCGCAGCCGCGTGTGCAGGCGTCGGCCTTGCCGGCCCCCGAAGCGCCGCTGCTCGACGTGCAGGACCTGCGTGTGCGCTTCGCCGTGCGCGGCGGCTTGATGCAGCGTGTCGTCGGCCACTTCGATGCCGTCGGCGGCGTGTCCTTCCAGGTGCGGCCGGCGCAGACGCTGGCGCTGGTGGGCGAGTCGGGCTGCGGCAAGACGACCACGGGCAAGGCCATCGTGCAGCTGCTGCGGCGCATCGCCACGGTGCAGGGCCGGGCGCTGCTGCAGGGCCGCGACCTGCTCGAGCTGCAGGGCGCCGAACTGCAGGCCGCGCGGCGCGACGTGCAGATCATCTTCCAGGACCCTTTTGCGTCGCTGAACCCGCGCATGCGCGTGGCCGAGATCCTCGACGAGGGGCTGGCCGCGCTGCAGCCGGACCTGGACGCGGCCGAGCGCCGCCGGCGCATCGAGCGGCTCACCGAGCAGGTGGGGCTGCGCCGCGACGCGCTGGGCCGCTACCCGCACGAGTTCAGCGGCGGCCAACGCCAGCGTATCGCGATCGCGCGCGCGCTGGCGGTGCAGCCGCGGCTCATCGTCTGCGACGAGCCGACCTCGGCGCTGGACGTCAGCGTGCAGGCGCAGATCCTCAACCTGCTGCGCGAGCTGCAGCGCGAGCTGGGCGTGAGCTACCTCTTCATCACGCACAACATCGGCGTCGTCGAGTACATCGCCGACCACGTGGCGGTGATGCGCGCCGGCAGGATCGAAGAGCAGGGCGTCTGTGCCGAGGTGCTGGCGCGGCCGGCGCGCGAGTACACGCGCACGCTGCTGGCGGCGGTGCCCCGCTTGGGCATGCGTTAAGGCGCTGGCAGCGCGACGCGGCTGCGGCCGTGGCGCCACGACTGTGCCTCACCTCTCCCCAATGTGTTGCGCCACGCCAACGGCATCGGTCCTGAACGGGTCTGGTGGTAACCCTGATGCGCGTCTCTTCAAGAGAAAACTTGACTGCTGCAAGTCGTTGAATTTTAAGAAGTTTCAGTGCAACAGCCACTTGTCGGCCTTGCGCGGACCGAGGTCTTGACGTCGCTGCGGCACCCATTCGCGGGCCGTTACGGAGAGGCACGCTGCGTGCTTGCCGTAAAAATCGATTCACACGATGCCAGCCCGAGCGACAGGATCGCCCCACCAGGCGCCTGAGGCAATGCGGCGGCGAGTGAATTGACTGGGCAATCTCTACATCAGGAGTTCGATTCACATGTTCAAGAAGACGAAAATCAGCACCGGCGTCCTAGTGGCGCTGGGTGGCACGATGGCGCTGAGTACGGCGCCGTCGTACGCGCAGCAGGCCACCAGCCCCTCTGCGCAGTCCATAGTCGTGACTGGCTCACGCATCGCGCGCATCGACGCTTTGGCGGAAAGCCCGATAGTGACGGTGACCGCCGAGCAGCTCCAGAACAGCGGTTACGTGACTGTCGAGCAGTTCCTCAATACCCTGCCGCAGATCACGGCGGGAGTGAGTTCGCAATCCAACAATCCGTCGTCCAATGGTCGCGCGTTCCTCGACCTGCGCGGACTTGGCTCTGGACGGAATCTTGTGCTGATCAATGGCCGCCGTGCCATGGGATCGACCGGTGGCGGCACGGTTGACACGAACACCATCCCGATCTCACTGATCGAGCGAGTTGAAGTGATTACCGGTGGCGCCGCGACGGCCTATGGTGCGGACGCCGTTTCGGGCGTCGTCAACTTCATCATGAAGAAGAACTTCAGGGGTTTCGAATTCGACGTCCAAACCCGTCAAACCGAACGCAACGACGGCAAGGAGACTTCGGCGTCTCTGACGCTGGGCGGAGGATTCGACGGCGGGCGCGGCTCGGCGGTTTTCGGCGCGGGTTACTTCAAGCGCGACGCCATTTACAAGGGTGCACGGAACTTTTCGGCCCAGGCCTCTAACGCTACCGGTATCTTTCCGGGCGGCTCGATCTCGCTCGGAACCAACCTGCCGACGCAGGCTGCGGTCGATGCCATCTTTGGCGCCGACAAGTGCGACACGAACGGGGGCGCCCGCGGATTCGGGTTCAATCCGGATGGAACGCTGTTCTGCACGGGCGTGGACGGTTCAGCCACCCGGGACGTCGTCAATTACCGCGGGCCTGAGAGTGCTATCGCCAGGGCGTTTTTCCCGGATTCCTTCTCCTACAACTTCGAGCCGGACAACATCCTTGTCCTGCCAATGGAGCGCTGGTCGATCTATTCGAGCCTGGACTACGAAGTCAACAAGAACTTCAGGCCGTACGCTTCGTTCCAGTTCACCAACTACAACGCTCTCCAGGAATTGGCGGCCACGCCGGGCGGGGGCTTCACGGTGCCAGTTACCAATCCGTTCTGGAGTAGCGAGGCCCGGGGTTTGCTGGCTTCCCGGACAAATCCAACGTCGGCTGTCTCCTTCAGCAAGCGGTTCAGCGCTCTCGGGGGGCGCACGGGCTCCAACACGCACGATGTCTGGCAAGGAGTCGCTGGCGCGACGGGCGACCTGGGCCTGCTCGATTCTTGGACCTACGATGTGTACGCGACCTATGGTCGTGCCGTTCAAAACGAGATTCAGGGCGGCAACGTGCGCGTACCGCGCTTTCAACAGTTGCTCGATGCAGCCGATGGCGGCGTTTCACTGTGCGCAGGAGGGTTCAACCCGTTCGGTCCCAGCCCGCTTTCCGATGCGTGCTCGGCATTCATCGGCCTGAAGGCAAAGAACCTGACAACCGTCGTTCAGCGTGTGGTCGAAGGGACCGTCTCAGGGCCGGTTGTGAAGTTGCCGGCGGGTACCGTGGATGCCGTCTTCGGGGCGTCCTACCGCGATCTCACGTTCGACTTCCAGCCGGACTCCGGCTTGCAGCCAGGACAGGTCGTTGGCTTCAACGAACAGCTGCCTGTGAAGGGCGATCTGAGCTTCAAGGACTTCTTCGCTGAAGCCGTGATCCCCATCCTTCGCAATCAGCCTCTGGCAAAGAAGCTGTCTGCCACCGTAGGCGCGCGTGTGACGGACAGCAACATCTCCGGGCGTGATTCCAGCTACAAGGCGACTCTGGATTGGACCCTGACCGACATGGTCCGTTTTCGTGGCGGTGTTCAGTCGGCCATCCGGGCTCCAAACGTCAACGAGCTCTTTGCGCCTCAACTGAACAACTTCCCGACCTTCACCAACTCAGACCCCTGCAACACGACGGGTGCAATCGCCGCAACCTATCGTAACGGCCCGAGCGCTGCTGCAGTGCAGTCGCTGTGTGCGGGGCAGTCCGCAGTAGCTGGTGGCGCAACCTATGTCCAACCCTCTGGCCAGGCAACCGGCATCGTCGGCGGAAATCCGAGTCTGAGTCCCGAGAAGTCAGAATCGTTCACAGCAGGTTTCGTGCTGCAACCCGTCAAGAATCTAACGGCAACGATCGACTATTGGGCCATCGACCTGAAAGAGGTGATCGGAGCGGTCAATGCAACGACGATCGTTCAACGCTGCTACAACCGCGATGGCGCGAACCCCACGTTCAGCCCGACCAATCAGTGGTGCCAACTCTTCAAGCGCGATGCGAATAATGGCGGCGTGATCGCCTTGCAGCAACTCTCGCGCAATCAGGCGTTCAACAAGGTTTCGGGCGTCGATATTGGCCTCGACTACAACCTGAACCTCGAACGACTCGGCTCGCTGCGGTTTAACGTCGCCGCGACTTGGCTCGAGAAGAACGAGTCGCAGACCACTTCGGTCGACCCGGTCAATGACTTTGCTGGCACCATCGGGTCGGGAACCGGCTCCGCCGCACCCAAGTGGCGCCTGAATGTGACCACCTCGTACACATACGGCGGACTGAACGTGCAACTGAGCAACCGTTGGATCGACAAGATGGTTCACGCGAACACGGTCACGGGTGGGTCGCCGGTGTCCAACACGGGTACCGCGGCGACTTGGTATCACGACTTGGCGGCGAGCTACGCTGTTACCAAGGCCATTACGCTGCGCGCCGGGGTGGCGAACCTGACTGATCAACAGCCGAGGATCTACACGCCCAACATTCAGGCCAACACTGATCCGTCGACGTTTGATGTCCTTGGGCGGCGCTACACCATCGCACTGAACGCCCGCTTTTGATCTCGATAGATAGATATCGTCACCCATCGTGATGTATGGCGGCGGTCCGCAAGGCCCGCCGCCATTGTCTTTTTATGAACATCCAGCCTGCTGATTTGGAACAGTGCGAATTCAGGATCAAGCTTTGAAGTCGCAGACAGATCGGTGGCCGCAGGCGTTCACCGTCTCAACAAGGGGTGTTTCGTTGCCCATCAAGTGCAAGGGCCGACGAAGGCCGTGACGGCGCAGGGCTGGCCATGCTTGCAACTCTCGACTCCCTCACCCGCGAGGCGGGCCAACTTAGAGCCGCCGGGCGAATCGACGAGGCGCTCTCCCTCTACCGGCAGGCCGCCCTGCGTTTCCCGTCGAGCGGTGTCGCGCTGCACAACGTCGCCGGCTTGCTGGGTGATCTCGGCCATCATCCCGAAGCAGCCCAGATGGCCGCTCGTGCACTCAAGACCGGGCTCGACGCGCCGGAAACTTGGCTCGTGCTGGCCCGTGCGGAGCTGGGGCGAGGAGAGCTGGACGCGGCGCGGCGCGCCTATCGCGAAGTGCTTCGACGGCGGCCGAACGAGCTGCCCGCTCAGTTCGAGGCGGCACAGCTGGTCTGGATGACCACGGGCGACCGGGTCGAGGCCCTGCGCGGCGTGGAGGCGGCTGCGCGCAAGCCTGGCGCCGATCCCATGCTCTGCATGGTCAAAGCGCAGGCGCTTGAATCCATGGGCGATGCGCCGTCTGCCCTTGCTGCGCTGACTGAGCGGGCGGCTGAGCCGGGCTGCCCGGTGCCGCTACTCGCCTACGCGGCGCACCTGGCGGCCGAGACAGGTGAACCGGCTGCAGCACTCAGCTTCGCTGAGCGGGGCGTCAGGGAAGCGCCGGTAGAACCGGGCGCGCTCGAGGCGCTTGCTCGCGCACGGCTCGCCGCCGGGGATGCCCTTGGTGCGCAGGACATCCTCGAGCCGCTCTCGCGGCGATTTCCGGCCAACCAGCATGTGCTGGCGATGCTTGCCGCGACATGGCGGCTGACGGGCGATCTGCGCTATCGGTCACTCTTTGATTACCGCCGGTTCGTCCAGGCGCGGCCGCTGAGCGTGCCCCCGGGGTGGGACAACCTGCAGGTTTATGTTGCTGCGCTCGCTGCCGAGCTGAGGGCGGCGCATCCCTTCCGGACCCATCCCTTCGGCCACTCGCTGCGGCAAGGCAGCCAGCTGCCGGATGTGCTTCGCCGTACGAGCCCGGCGATTGCGGCGTTTCCGGACGCACTGTCCGGGCCGCTCACTGCCTATCTGACGCACATCGGGCAAGGAGAGGGGCCGCTTCCTTCACGCAATACGGGGCGCGCTGCGATTGCCGGAAGCTGGTCAGTGTGGCTGCGCCCCGGTGGCTACCATGTCGATCATGTGCATCAGGACGGTTGGATCTCCTCAGCCTGTTATGTCGAGGTGCCCGGCGCAGTCAGGGCCGGTGGGCGCGAGGGCTGGTTGCGGTTCGGGCGGCCGGGCCTCGCCGTCGCCGAAGGCTTGTCCGCTGAGCACTGGATCCGGCCAGAGCCGGGGCTCGTCGCGCTTTTCCCATCCTACATGTGGCACGGAACCGAGCCGTTCAGCGGGGAGGATCCACGACTGACCATGGCGTTCGACCTTGTGCCTGTCTGACGAAGCCTGGCCATCGGGAGATGCGCATGTTTGGCGGCCGACAGTTGTCTCGAGCGCTCGGCGTGCGCACTTCGGCTAACGTGACCGGTGACTTCGGGAGCGTGACCGATCGGGGCCTGCGTGCTGGGCTGCGCGGTTGAGATTGCAGGAATGGGTGTGGGCTCCCGAGTTTGACACCAAACGCAGTAAGTGGTTGATTTGCATAGAGGCAGCCCCTTCTGCTGCCGCTGCAGCAGGGACACTTGAGCGTTGGCTTCGGGCTTCTTGACGTTCAGTGCCTCCAACACTTTGGCCTGCTCGGTGTTGACGGTGCTTGCGCCGGCCATCGACGCGGCGTGGTTGACGCTGACGCCGTGACGCCGGATGTGGCCCAACAGCGCCAGCGCCTGCCCGGGGCTGAGTTCGCTCTTGGCCAACTTGAGCCGCTGTCACAGCATTCGGCACAGGATCAGCGCCATGAAGCACAGCGTCGCCT